>NZ_JBBMFE010000003.1:0-299493 GCF_040096155.1 Laedolimicola intestinihominis
TCAGCGGACGCGCTCTCAAGCCCCTGCGCAGCTTTACCTCGCAGGTGGAGCAGGTACAGCTGAACAATCTTGCCGATATGAGGATCGATGAAGACGCCATTTCGGAGTTCCGGCAGCTGAGCCGCTCGTTCAACCAGATGCTGGAGCGGTTGAATAACGCCTTTGCCGCCCAGCGGCAGTTCACCGGCAACGCCGCCCACGAGCTGCGCACGCCGCTGGCACTGATGCAGGCGCAGTTGGAGCTGTTTTCCGCGGAGCACCCTGACGTGCTACCGGAGACTGCGGAGTTTCTCGCTCTCCTGCGGGAGCAGACTGAGAGGCTGACGCAGATGACCAAGACACTGTTGGAAATGAGCAATTTGCAGCAGGTGGCACGGAATGAGCGAATCCAGCTTGCCCCCATGGTCGAGGAGATCTTCACAGATCTCGCGCCGCTGGCGGAGAAGCGAAGCATCACGCTGACGGCGGAGGGTGACGGCATTATGACCGGCAGCGATGCACTGATCTACCGACTGATCTTCAACCTGACGGAGAATGCTGTCAAGTACAACCGGCCGGGCGGCTCGGTACGGGTTTCTGTCACTCAGGGGTTGGAAAAGCTCCTGCTCCGCGTCTCCGACACCGGCTGCGGCATCCCGGAGGTGTATCAGCGCAGTATCTTCCAGCCCTTCTTCCGGGTAGACAAGTCCCGCAGCCGCGAGTACGGCGGCGCGGGACTGGGACTTTCTCTGGTGTGGGAGATCGCCAATCTCCATGGCGGCTCCGTTTGGGTGGAGGAAAGCTCGGACAAGGGCACGACCATCGCGGTGGAACTGCCGGCAGGGACGGAAAGCGATTCTCTCAGCGTGGATATCCCATAGCGGCCCTTGGCGGTTTCATGATGATCGTTTTTCAACATCCACAATGTTATCGCAGCAACTCTCGATCAGCTCCCTGTCGTGGGTAATCACGGGAATGGTTCTGCCGTTCCGCGCTTCGCTTCTCAGCCTTTCCGCGATCAGGCGCATATTCTGCCCGTCAAGGCCGCTGGTGGGCTCATCAAGAATCAGTATCCTGCGGCCGGAAAAGATGCCGCAGTGATAGATCTCCCTGCGCCGGACTGCGGCTCTTGCTTTTTCCCCATCCATCAGAATATGTCCCCTTGTCTGCCTTGCCAGCCCGCAGATGATCTGCGCAAGGGTGGTTTTCCCCGCGCCGTTTTGTCCCGTTATGGCGGTCACTTTGCCTTTCGGAAAGGCGGGGAAAATATCATCGAAAATGACTTCCTTGCGTATTCTTTTCGAGAGCCCTGCTGTCCTCAAGACGGCAGGGCTTTCGTCCAATACGGAGGGAACGCCCCAAAAGCTGGCCCTAAGTACCTTGACAATTTTAACTGTATCTATTATAATCACAGTATAAACTGTATCAGCATCGAATACAGTTTCATTGGAGGTTGATTATGCGTCAGATATTACTTTTTACGGCACTTGCCACCTCGCTTGCGCTGCTGAGCGGCTGCACGCTGTCCAAGACAAAAGCGGATACGGCGGAGGACATGACAGGCAAGGCGGCGTATCAGAAGATCAGCGCCGAGGAAGCCTATGAGATGATGGCTTCGCAGGAGGTCGTGGTGGTGGATGTCCGCACCCGGGAGGAATACGACGGCGGGCATATTGAAAACGCCGTCCTTGTCCCCAACGAGAGCATCGGAAGCGAAATGCCCGAGACGCTGCCCGATAAGGAGGCGACGCTGCTGATCTACTGCCGTAGCGGCCGCCGCAGCAAGGATGCCGCCCAAAAGCTGCTGGCGTTAGGGTATCAGATCGTCTACGACTTCGGCGGCGTCATCGACTGGCCCTACGAGCTTGTGAAGGAGGGATAATTGTGGACAGTTCTTTTAATTTGGCCATCCACGCGCTGGTCTGCCTGAGCCACAGTGGACGATCACTCAGCAGCGAAGCGCTGGCGGAGAACATCTGCACCAACCCCACCCGCGTCCGCCGGGTGCTGGCGGGGCTGAAAAAGGCGGGAATGGTGGAGACTCGCGAGGGCTTGGACGGCGGCTACCGCCTGACGGCAGACCCGGCGAGCCTTACCCTACGGCGGGTGGCGGATGCGGTAAATACCCGCTTTGTGGACTGCGCGTGGCACAGCGGCGACATTGACCGGGACTGCGCCATTTGCTCCGGCATGGCGGGCGTGATGGACGCGCTGTACCGGCAGATGAATGAACAGTGCGCCGCGTATCTCTCGCGCATTACGATCACAGATATTGAAACACAACTTTTTGCACAGAAATAGGAGGATTTTACGATGCTTACCATTACGACCAACAGCTTTGAAAACGACGTTCTCCGCGCGGACAAGCCCGTGCTGGTGGACTTCTGGGCCCAGTGGTGCCCCTACTGCCGCCGCATTGCTCCGGCCTTCGACAAGGTGGGCGAGCAGTACGCAGACACGCTTATCGCCGGCAAGATCAACTACGACGAGGAGCCGCAGCTCATCGAGCGTTTCGGCATCGACACCATCCCCACGCTGATGCTCTTTAAGAGCGGCGAGGTGATCGGCTCTGTGGTAGCGCCCGGCTCCAAAGCCGCCATTGAGACATTTATCAAGGAAGCGCTTTCTCAGTAAGGAGACGACCATGGAAAAAGTTTATGATATGATCATCATTGGCGGCGGCCCCGCCGGATACACCGCCGCCCTGTACGCCGCTAGAAGCGGGCTTTCTACCCTGGTACTGGAAAAGCTCTCCGCCGGCGGGCAGATGGCGCTGACGGAGCAGATCGATAACTATCCTGGCTTTGAAAGCGGCATCGACGGCTTTACACTGGGCGAGAAAATGCAACAGAGTGCCGAGCGCTTCGGCACGGTGACGGAGCTGGCAGAGGTGTACAAGGTTAGCCTTTCCGGGAGGATCAAGACGCTGGACACCAGCGAGGGCGTCTTTCAGAGCCGCACGGTGGTCATCGCCACCGGCGCGTCGCCCCGCCCCTTGGGCATTCCCGGCGAGGATACGCTCACGGGAAAGGGCGTTCACTATTGCGCCGCCTGCGACGGCGCGCCCTATCGGGGCAAGACCGTGGCGGTGGTGGGCGGCGGCAACTCCGCCGCGGCGGATGCCCTGACCCTGTCCCGTATCGCCCAAAAGGTCTACCTCATTCACCGCCGGGACAGCCTACGGGCAACGAAGGTCTATCATGAGCCGCTGATGGCCGCGCCCAACGTGGAATTCTGCTGGAACAGCACCGTTTCCGCGCTGCTGCACGAAAGCCGCCTGACAGGGCTTCGGCTAAAAGACGTCAACACCGGCGCGGAGCGCGACCTTGCCTGCGACGGCGTGTTCATCAGCGTAGGACGCGCTCCGGCGACGGAGCTGTTCCGACGCGAGCTTGCACTGGACAAATCCGGCTACATCATCGCGGATGAATCCACCTGCACCAGCCTCCCCGGCGTGTTCGCCGCGGGCGATGTGCGCACCAAGGCGCTGCGGCAGGTGGTCACCGCCGTATCGGACGGCGCGGTGGCTGTCCACTACGCAGAGGAATATCTGGCGGAGAATCGGTAAAGGGGCTGCAAACGATCCTCTCATCGGCAGTTCCTGTCCGCAGGCAACACGATTGCGAGCCTTGCCTCATAGGGGTGCAGGGTAAGAGAATTTAAGGAGACAATATATGTAGCTGTTTTTAGGAATTTCTTCGATCATTTTTACAGGATTCAATTTGATTTGCTCTTTTAAAAGTAAGAATGAAAAATGGTTTAGATTCGGAGCCCTTTCTTTCACTGCATTGACCGTATGTTCCTTTTATTCAGGCGGAGCGATGCGTGTGCTAAATGAAGATTGGGGAGGCATGATGGATATTATGCCAACCATGAGCAAGGCTCTGTGGGTATGTGTAGGAATATCGATTTTATTAAACTCTGTTTCGCTCTTTAGAGAGAAATAACCACATCTCTATCCCAAGGACAACACCCCCGGCTGCACACGGCAGGTCTGTGCCTTTGCCGTAGCCTACGTGGAATTTGAAAAGCTGAACGCCAATGCTTGTATATGATGAAGAAGCAGACTAAAAATGACAGCTTCCCACTGTTACAGCAGAGCAAAGGAGTGCCCCAATAGGCACTCCTTTTTCATAGCTTGGTGGCTGCACCGCTAAAAAAAGGTTCCAAAGATTTCGGCGTATTGTTTTTCTTCTATTGAAAAGATTCCATTATAGGGTTGTTCTATAAAGAATCCGTTCTCATCCTCAAAGACGTAGACAGTACATCCGCTCAGCCCATCGGAAACCTCAAAGATAATCTTTATAAACTTGTCTGTCATTGGAGCGTCATTATAGCTTTCGCCCGACTTAATGCGCACTGTTGATAAGTTGGCGAACAGATCGTCTATTTCTCTTTTATCAGTAATCGTTTCTCTTTCATCATCACAAGAAATGCTCACTGAAATTACATCTGTCCTGTTTGAAAGCAAAAGGGCAGCATCCCTCTTTGTGTATTTCGATTGCGACATTGGCGCATAGTTCAACGCCATAATTGCAAAAATCAAAGCTACAAACACGAGCAGAGCAACAGCGATGATTTTCAGCACATGCCGCATCCGATGGTTTCTGATGGCAAGCTGCGTGTTGATGCGGGACAGTTCTTTTGCCAACCGGTCTGGCTCCTCTTCGTTTTCCACTTTGGTTACAAGAAGCTCGCTTACAGTCGTTTCAAGAATGACAGCAATTTTTATCAACTGTTCAGAATCGGGAACAGACATTCCCGTTTCCCTTAATTAAAGATATTATTGGGTAAAAAAGAAAGGTCAGTCGATTTTGCCGATGAAGCGGTAGTAGATTTCTACTTCCTGCTCACGGCTTCCGTCCTCGCCCTTGACAGCTTCGTGGACGGTTATTTTTTCAATTAGAGTGTTCAGAAGTTCGGCGGTCAGCTCCACAGGGTTGACATACTGTTTCATTAGGGCAATCCACTTTTCAGCATCCGCTGCGGTCTGTACGGCGGCTTCTATCGTTTCGTGAAGCTGTCTTATTTTTGTTTCAAGCTCCTTTTGCTCGTTCTGGTACTTCTCGGACAGCATATTGAAGTTATACTCGGTTATGCGTCCGGCAGACCAGTCCTCATACATTTTAGCAAACAGCCCGTCAACCTCGGCTTTACGCTTCTCTGCCTTTTTCAGCTCCGCAGCCTGCTTTTTCTTCGCAGAGTTTCTTTCCCTGTCGCTGGCATTGAGTAGCCGTTTCAGCAGCTTGTCCTCGTCTTTCTGTATCATCATAGACCAGTATTGCAGTCTTGCAAGCACATAGGCATACAGTACATCATAGCGGATATAGTGCATGGAACACTGGCGTAATCCCTGTCCGTACTTACTGCAATGGTAGTGTGCATAGGGATTTTTGTTCTGGCTGTTTACACCATAAGCCAATGACCATCCGCAGTCCGCACATTTTACCAGCCCGGAAAATATCTGCGTTGTGCCATTCTTCTGTCGTCTACGTCTGCTTGCAATCAGCTCCTGAACTTTTTGGAACACTTCTTCGGAAATGATGGCTTCGTGGGTATTTTCCACACGATACCATTCTTCCTGCGGCTTCCGCACCTTTTTCTTGTTCTTGAATGAAATGTTGCTCTGCTTGTTGTGAACACTGTGACCGATGTAGGTTTCCTCTTTCAAAATGCTCTTGACCTGTGCAATCGTCCACGCATAGGCTTTTTCTGTGGGCGCACCGGCGTAGATATTGGCGAAAGTCCCGTATCTTTCATAGTTCAGCCAGCCGGGGGTAGGTATTTTTTCCTCCACCAGAATCCGTGTAATGCTGGCGGCACCCCTCCCGTGTACGGCAAGGTCAAAAATCTTCTCTACAATCCAGCGTGTTTCCGGGTCGATCAGAAGATGCCCTTTTTTGTCCGGGTCTTTTATATAGCCCAGCGGTGCATAGGCTCCATAGTGTGCGCCATTGGCAAATCTTGTGTGCATGGCAGCCTTGACCTTTTTGCTGGTCTGTCGGGCGTGCATTTCATTCAGGATGTTTAAGAACGGGGCAAGCTCGCTTTCTCCGTTGATGGTGTCCACATTGTCATTGATGGCAATGTAGCGTACTCCCTTGCTGGGGAAATAGATTTCCGTGTACTGACCGGTCAGGATATAGTTTCTTCCCAGACGGGATAAGTCCTTTGTGACAACGCAGTTGATTTTCCCGTCTTCGATGTCATCAATCATCCTTTGGAAACTTGGACGCTCGAAATTTGTCCCACTCCATCCGTCGTCAATGTACTCGTCTACAACGGTCAGCCCATGCTCTGCGGCATACTGTCTAAGCATCATGCGCTGGGTCTGGATACTGCCGCTTTCCCCCTGTAATTCATCGTCACGGCTCAATCTCAAATATAGTGCAGTGTTATAAATCGTTGTATTGTATGGTTGTTTCACGGTTAAAAATCCTCCTTCTAAAAGAAACAACCCACGCTTATACAATACTCGCTGGTACAAGTATATCATAAGCGTGGGCTGATTGACAGTCGTTATTCCGTATTTTTTCAGGAAGCGGCGGCAGCGTGCTGGATCACATCTTCCAGCAGGCTGTCAAGCGGCTTCCCATCCTGTGCGAAATGCTCCGATACCTTGATACGGACTTTCCCCATGACAAAATACTGGGTGCCGTCTTTTTCGGTAAGCAGGGTGCCGCTGTTTTTGTTATTGCTCTCGTTTTTGCTTTTTGCCATAGGCAGTTACCTCCATAAATGAAATATGCCCGACAAGGGAATGTCAGACAGGTGTACAGCCGCAGACTGTCTCCGTGTCAACCAAACCGTGTCAACCGGCAGAAAAGACTTTGAAAACAATCCATAGGCGCTCTATTATTACTTTTTACTTTTTCTTTGATTTCTTGGTTGACATGGTTGACAAAGGAGAGAAATGCCCCAAATATCAGGCTTTTCCCCGTCAACCGGCTGTCAACCAAAGCGTCAACCAAACTGTCAACCGGTGGCTTTTCAGAATGGAAGTTCCATTTGCCGGGCTTCTTCTTCCGTGATTTCCTGAAAACCGTCCCCCTCCGGCGGAGCTTGGTTGACACGCTCCCAGCCTTTTTGAGAACCGTATTTCTTATACCGCTTCGGGCTTTTGTAGGCTACCCAGCCCTGTATGATGCCGCCCGCAATGCCGGTATTCATAATCTCGCAGATTGCCCGTGTCTCCCAGTCTGCCGGGGAATTTAAGTTCCCCAGCGCTTCCTCATAAAGCTGCTTGGAACATACCCTGTCGCCGGTGTAGTCCTCCAAATAGGCGTAGATCATGCCGGCCTGTGTGTCTTCCTGCATAAAGTCCTGCTGGTGGGCGTTCAGGTATCGGTTCATTTCCATGCTGAATGACAGCTTATACTTCCCACTGCGATAAACCGTCATGGCTTCCGCCCACATCTGTTCGATATACGCCCTCGCCGCCGCTTCATCGTCCAGTATGTGAACCTCCGCCCGTTCCGGGTACACCGTCACGGGGAGAAAGCGCCGGTTGCCGGTGCGGTCACGGGGCAAAAAGTCCTGCCGGTTGGTCGTCCCTCCAAATACACATTGCCGCAGCCGGTCTGCCGGATGTGTCTCATACGGCACTTTGTAGGTTTCTTTCTGGCGGCTTAAGAATGACTTGATTTCCTCAATACTCTTGGCGTTGGCTGTGGCAATCATCTCCGACATCTCGATAATCCAATGCCCTTGCAGCTTGCGGTACACATTTTCATCGTCCAGCTTTTTCAAATCGTCTGAAAACCATTCGTCCCTGCCTGCCAGCAGCCGGAAAAAGGTAGATTTCCCGGCTCCCTGACCACCACCACCAACCAGACAGAGCATGACCTCAAACTTGCTCCCCGGTCTGAATACCCGCCGGATGGCTCCCATCAGGAACAGTTTCAAGGCTTCATAGGTGTATTCGTCCGTATCGGCTCCCAGAAAGTGATGCAGGGCGTAACGGATGCGCTCTGTGCCGTCCCATTGCAGGCTGTTCAGGTAATCCCTGACTGGATGGTAGCGGTTTTCATTGGCAACAATCTTGATGGCGCTCTGCACCTTTTTCTCGCTGGTAAGCCCGTAATTTTCTTCCAGATACAAAAGCAGGTAGTTCATGTCCATGTCGGTCAGCGTGGTACTGGTGCGCTCCCAGCCCAGCGGCTTCACAATGTCAATCTGCTCCGTCAAAAGGTTCAGGCGCAGCGCCCCGCGAAACAGAGGGTCACGCTGGAACACCGTCAGGCAGTTTCGGATGCTGTTCTTCACGCCGCCTTTCTGCGTCCCCTCTAATGTTTCCCGGATTTCTGCCGGTGTCTGCGCCGGTTCCATTGTGTCCATCGTCCTTTTGACCGCTTCCTGCGTTTCCGGCGGCAAGCTCTGAAATTCGCTGTTCAAGCCGCAACACCTCCTTTCCCTGTGCGGCGATCAATGCCGCTTTTTCTTCTATTTCTCCGTATAACAAAATATCCAAAAGGTATTCTGTGTAGCTTATCCTCTGCAACGCTTCCACAAAAAGAGGATGCCAGATGGCATCCTGCGGCTGTGGGGCGTGTGCTGTTTTCCAATGCTCCAGCAGGCGCAGATAATCGCATAGCACCCGGAAACAATACCGTTCCGTTTCCTGAAATCTCTGCTCCGCTGATTTTTGTCGGGGCTGTGACCTGTTGTGACGCTTCCTATCTGGCGGCGCATTGCCGGATTTCTCATAGGAAACGCCGAAGTCCTCCGCAAGCCTGACCGCAGCTTCCCGTTTCCCCAATCCATGCAGCAAAGCGGCAAAGTCGATCACATCCCCGGAAGCCCCGCAGCCGAAGCAGTAAAAGCGGCTGTCCACTTTCATGCTGGGCGTGCGGTCATTGTGGAATGGACAGCAGACCATGCCGTTTCTCCCCACCCGGATTCCATAGAATGAAGCAGCCTGCCGGGTGGTAACAGACTGTTTCACCGCTTCAAATACATTCAAATGCTCCCTCCATAAAAATACTGGTAGCGGTAAAGCTGCCGGTTATATCATAGCTCCATCTCATGTTTCTTTCTCTGTACTGCCTGTGGCTGCTCCCTCCGGCGCAGTGCGGTATCTACGGCGTTCTGCACCTGCCGTAGCCGTATGACTTCCTCCCGGAGTGGCTTGTGCTGCGGAGACAGTTCGGCATACTCTGTTTTTAACTGTGCGTATTCCTGTTTCCATGCTTTCAGGGCAATGGGTTTTCCGTCCAGTTTTTCTTTCAAAATACGGCGGGCGGCATAAAACAGCCGTAACTCCGCATCGTGGGATGTTTCAAATTTCTCCCTCTGTTTCTTAAACTTGATATTGTTCAATTCCGTATGGACAGGTTTTAGCCGCTGGTAATTCTCGCCCTCCCGTATCAATTCCTGCAATTCCTTTATCCGGGCAGATTTCTTTTTCATGGAGTCGCTTAACGCTTCAAATTCTTCGTTGACAGAGGAAAGACGCTCCTGCAAATCCTCTAATGTGAGCAGCTTGTTTTCCGTCAGATAATTGACGGCTTCGGCAAACTGCTTTAAGTTTCCGGTTCTGGCTTTATTGCTCCATGCCCCTGCGTTGCGCTGGTTGTAATAAGCGATCAACAGGTCGGCAAGGCTCGGTGTCTGCGGTTTGGAAAGTTCTTCTTTTACCTCTGCCATCCAGACAAACAGGGCTTTGATCTTCTTCCTCACATCCTGCATGAGCCGGTTGGTGGCTTTAATCCAGCGGTTCAGTTCCCCTTTCTCGGTGCGGATGCCCTTTGCTTCCATCTGCCGGACATTAGCTCCCTCGTGGACAGTAGGTATCAGGTCAAGCCCCTGCCGCACATAGGAACGGTGGTCGATACGCACATCCAGCCCTTTTTCCTCAAATTTTGTATTAACGGCAGCCGCCCACTGCTCCCGCCAGTGTTCCAGCGTTTCCGGCTCATGCCAGTCTGTTGTATGGACAGCGTTAAACATATAATCGCCGTTTTTATCCCGGATTCGGTTTCCATCTTCATCAAGAAGATATTCCCGACGCTGTTTTTGTCCCCATGTGCCATCCGGGTTCAAAGGGCGCATGGTTGTCATCACATGAAAATGCGGGTTAGGGATGCCGCCGTCCTCTTTCTCCGGGCTGTGAAAAGCAAGGTCGGCAATCATGCCTTTTGTCACAAACTGCTCCTGTACGAACTTCCTCGCCAGCTCCATGTTTTCTTCCAGCGTCAATTCATTCTGCATGGCAATATCAAAGGAATAGGCAAGCTGTGCTTTTGGATGTTTCTCGCAGTTCTCCACAGCATTCCAGAGGGTCGCCCGGTCAAGATATATTTCCGGCGCATGGGGCGGCAGCATGATTTCCGAAGCGATCACGCCGCCCTTTTTGGTGTAGTCGCTGACTTCTCCATAGTAGCTGCTGTAAAGACGCTCCCCGGCTCGATAGGCTGCGCTGGCAATGGCGCTCTGACCGGCGCTGCGCTTGATCTGTGCGATTGAAAAATGATAAAGTGCTATCCTTAGTCACCGCCTTTCTCCTGCCCGGAAATACGGGCGTGGTTCTCTGTGGCAGACCGGATGAAATGCTCCGCCTGCGGCAGATTCAAAATGCTTTCCATGAGGGAATAAAATTCCGCTTCGGATAGCTCCTTTGTCTGTGGTGCAATGCTCTCAATAGCTGCCCCACGGGTAATCAGCCGGTGCGTCCTCTGTTTCCGGGAACCGCTTTCCAGATACGCCTGCCGGTTTTTCAAACGCTGCATTTTCCGTTTTTCCTGTTCCAGCAGGACAGTGGTTTTTTCATATTCCTGCTTCAACTGTTCCAAAGATTTTTCCATGTTCTCACATCCTTTGCTGATAAGATAAAGAAAGACCATCCGCAGACAGTCCGTGTGTCAGTGCTTCTATAAAACCCGATGAAAAGGGAAAACCGCAGAGCGGATTTCTCTTTGCGGCGGGTACACAGGGGATAGCCGCTTTAGCGGCGCAAGGGGGTGTAGCCACCTTGTCGGAGCGAAGCGAACGCAGACCTCGGATTGCTGATTTTATCAGCGGCAGAGGTAAGCTCCGCAGGACGCACGATACATGGTCTTTAGACTATGTATAGAAGTGCGCCCTTAGTTCCTAAGGGATTTTGCCGTTTCCGGCAGTCTTGTCCTTTTTCTTGGAACGCTTGGAAAGATACTTCGGGCAGTCAACCACAACCGCCCGGAAGCTCTGTTTACATTCGTGCTGGCATTTCCGGCACAGTTCGTTGTAAGTGATACGGCTGCGGTCATTTAAGAAGAAAGACCATTCCAACCGCCGCTTGTTACTCATTCTTGCCATAACCGGCTCCTTTCTCCGTTTCTATCTGATGTACGCAGATAGGCTGTTTTGATGTAGCGTCTCGGTATCATTTTTAAGTTTTTTTCCCTCTGTATGCCCCTTTGGAAAGTGCGGCAGTATTGCAAGTCAGGGAATGATACCTCACGCTTATTTGTCGCTTCCCGGTACGGTTTCGGAGCCTTTTGCCATCCATTCAAAGAAAGCAATTTTGCTGACCTTGATAAGTCTGCCCCTGCGGAACGCTGGAAAGCCGGGTGTGTGTACCAGCTCATAGGCGCTCGCTCTTGAAATTCCCATAATCCGCTGAATGTCCGCCACATCCAGAACCAGCGGTAAATCCTCGTAGCTGTTCAATCTCTTTTTATCGTTCATTCTGTTCCTCCCATAAATCAAATAGGTTAAAATGCTTCCTGTTGCCGTTCTCCCCAAAAGCCGTTTTCCTGCCCCATTCCTGCGGTGTTTCCCTGCATTGGTGCGCCGAATGCGTCACTTCTCCTGCCGGTCATATCCCTTTTGGACGGTCATTCACTTGTCAAGGTACTGTGCGGTACGAAATTACCAACCGCAATCATCATAGCGTACTATCCTTGACAAAACAATGATTCTGCGATACCATGAGTGTAACGGATATAACTGAATTATATAATTACCATAAACAAAGGCAGGGGATAGGGATGGAGAATCAGTTTATACGGCATGAGCCATGTTTTGAGAGGATTTTGTTTGTCCTGACGCTGGACAGGAAGAAAATGAAAGAGCGGATTTTGATTGGGGAAGAACAGCAGATCCGCTTCCGTCTGAACGGGAGCCAAAACGCAGAGGTGCTTTGTGATATGACACGCCCACTGGGAACTTTTTTGATAAACTTTGAGCGTGACACGGACAGAGACTGGAACTTATACGGGCTTTCTCCGCTGCGGCAAGCTCTCCACTCCAACCGATGGAAACAGCCGGAGCTGGAGCAGGCGGCAAGCGAATTTCTTTGGGAGAAATATCTTAGCAACGACCCTCTGAAAATGTATGTGGCGTTCCGTATCTGGAACAGCTATCTGCTTGCCAGAGAACCCCGTGACCGTAACGCTGCCTGTGACCGCTTCATGGATAAAATGAGCAGACTGACCGGGGTATTCCAAAACGAAACCATGAGCTTTGACAGGGAGACAGGAAAACCGAAACAATTTCAAGCTGGCAGCCTTTATTTCAAAGGCGCACCGTCAGAAGATACCCGGCTTGACCTCTGGTTCCCGGACAACCGGCGCACAGAAGAATGTGTGTCTGCCTATGCGTCCCTCTACCCGTTGATTACCTATTATCTGAACAGGCTGAATGACTGGGGGCTTTGCTTCCGGCGGTGCAAGGTCTGTGGAAAATATTTTCTGGCAAAGAGCCAGCGGTATGAGCTGTGCAGCGACAAGTGCCGAAAAGCACAGGCGCTTCAAAACAAGCGGGAATTTGACGAGAGGTCAAGAGAAAATAACTATGACCTGCTTTATAAAAATGAATGCCAGAACTGGCGCAACAAAATAAACCGGGTAAAAAATACCGCAGGCTTTCCGGCTGACCGTCTGGAAAAAATACAGGCTTCCTTTTCCGACTTTAAGAAAGAAGCCTTACAGAGAAAAAAGGCTGTAAAAACAGGAACGGCCAGCCCGAAAGAATTTACGGACTGGCTGTATCAGCAGAGTAATGTAATTGTTGAGCTGACCGAGATATGAAAAACTTTCTATCGTCAATTTCGCATTATTGCAATAACAGATTGCTTCTTCCATGAATGGTAATATTATCATCAAACTTTTGGAAGAACTATAAATGTCCGAGGCGTCTTTGATTTCGACAGAAAAACAGGCTGAATTGTTACAAAGCTCGGACATTTCAAAAGAATTTTTTGAAAAATACTAAAGAAGCGGAGCAGCTAAAATCTGCTCCGCTTCGATATGATTGATCTAAGGATGTTTTGCTATTTGATTAAACTCACTCTGTCAACCGCAATCGCTCCACAACTGGAAGGTTAACGTCAGTTTTGTAGACCCATATAGGCACAATAAGGCAGATTAGCAACACCAGTCCAGACACCAGCACCAGTGGGATAAATGGATAGGAGAAAACAGCATAATAGGCCACTTTACTAAAAATCATATATAGCAAGATGAAGATTGCTGTTCCAATGGTGACTGCAAGGGAAAGGGAAACACCCCAATAATAGAAACCTTCCATAAATAGCATTCGTTTGATTTGTCGCTTTGTCATTCCAATGCTTTCAAGAACAGCTAATTCATAGCGCCGAGTATTTACATTGACAACCATTGTATTGACAAAGTTCATGACACCAACAAGCAGCAGGATCACGGACAACCCTGTTCCTAAAACCTTTGCTGTAATGAGATATTCCTGCATTTCTTCTCGCCGTTCATATCGGGATATAATATCAATGTTAGCTTGTGATGCGGTGATTTGCTTTAATTCTTGCAGTATACTTTCGTCATGTTGACCATCCGTATCAAAGGCCACGCGGAACACTCTATATTGCGGAAAGAGTTCTTTCAAAGCTGTTTGACTAATATACAAATCAGGAGCCGTCCCTCTCTCATTGCCTCCTCCTGCTCGAAACCCTTCATTCAAATAACCGTTCGCTACAATAAAGGAATGCTGTCCGTTCTGCGTCTGGATTGTTATTTCCTGCCCTGGCTGAATAAGGCCTTCTACTGTTTTGGACAGCAGCACAACCTTTCCTTGTTCAAAGGCAGACGTGTCAATAGGCAAGTTTAAGGTTTTATTGATTTCTTCCAAATATGCACTGTCAATTCCAAAAACCCCGCTAAAAAAGTTTTGCTGATAATTTTCTAATTTTGCCGGATCAGAAAAATCAATGCCGTTTACTCCGTCTAATGACGCAAGAAACTCGTGAAATACAGCATCGTCATATACAACATCTGCTGCTACTTGAGGATAAGGTGCATAGGTCAACCTCAAATTCTCAATGCCGTCAAGCTGACCAATCTCTGAAACCATTTCGCTGGAAATTAAATCTTCTCTTTCGTGGATACTATATGTGAGTGCAAAATCGCTTACTCCCCATTGGCTCACATAATTCTCCGGGCTTAAACCATGTAATAGCCCTGTGACGACAAGGAACAAGGAAAGGCCGAAAAAAAGCGATGCAAAAACAAGGGTTGTACTCTTAGCATTACGAAAGACATTGTTCCATGCCATTCTGGACAACTTCATTTTGCTACAATTTCTGGCGCTGCTCTTTGTGCTGGCTGCTGTATATTGGAGTGCTGCTATTGGTGAAACACTTCCGGCAATTTTGGCGGGCTTCATGCTTGCAATCATAACGGTAATGAACGTAAATATGGCCGCTCCTATGAAAATAAACGGCGAAAAAGATACTTTTGTTCCCACATCAGAATTTGTTGAATACATCATATTCAGGAAGTAAGGAACAATGCCAAAGGAAACAACCGCACCAAGTAACAGGCCAATCGGAATACCAATACAAGAGATTCTGATTGCCTGCTTATAGATAATTCTCTTTATCTGCCTTTGGGTCGTTCCAATCGTTTTAAGACGGCCATAGAATTGCACATCTTTTACGACAGAGACATAAAGAATATTATAAATCAGCAGATAGCCGCTAAAGGATATAAAAACTGCTAAAATTATTACAGCTAAAATAATAGTTCCACCATTTGCCTGTTCTAATGGTACAATTTCAAATGTTTGCCCTTCTGTAAAGTCAATCTCACGCCGCAATCTTTCACAGTTTTTGTCAGCATTATCATTGCCTTGAAAACGGATCATTGCCGTAACACTATTATCCAGTGATACATTTAAGCTATCCTTAAAAGCGGATGAAACATAAACATAACCACGATTATTTGTGCGCATTGGAATGTAGTCCGTATAGTAGCCCGACAGCAAAAAGGTGTCCGTGACATAATCATAGCTATCGCCAATTTGGTATGACAACACAATTTCCATCCCTATTTGTGGATCAGAAATACCCATCTGTTCAAGCACCCATGTAGGCAACATGATTTCGCTTTTACTTAACGGATAATTTCCTACAACACCTGATATAGTAGGAAGACGGTGGTGTTCCCACTCTGTATCATTTATCCATACTACACCTAATCTTGCGTTTCTCAGTTGTTCTGTATCAACACTGCCTAAACGCTGCTGTATGCCTACGTCAAGTACAAGACTTGATTTTGAAATCTCAACCAACTGTTCTTCCGTTACATTTGTGATTCCGGCATCTGCGGTAGTTCCCATTAAGCGGATTTGTTGCATTTGGTAGGTTTCAAAGTAACTAAAGCCAATACTGAATGTCGCAGTTATCATAAATGCAGTTAGTGCCAGAGCAATGATTGCAAATAAATTACGCTGCCGTTCATGGTGCAAACTGCGCTTTGCCAGTTTCTTTTCAATGTTACTGGTATCATTTTCAAAAGGCCATGTCATAGTCTGCCACCCCCTACTTATTCCACAATTTTGCCGTCCTCAATGCGGACAATCCGATCTGCAAGACGGGCAATATCGTTGTTGTGGGTAATCATCACAACGGTTTGCCGGAACTCCGCACTGGTGCGCTTGATAAGCCCCAGCACCTCGGCGCTGGTCTTGCTGTCAAGGTTACCGGTCGGCTCGTCGGCCAGCACAATAGCCGGTTTGGTAATCAGGGCGCGTGCAATCGCCACACGCTGCTGCTGTCCGCCGGAAAGATTATTCGGCATATTTTTCAGTTTATCTTCCAGCCCCAGCAGGTGAACGATCTCGTCCAAAAACTTCTGATCCACCGTGTCCCCGTCCAGCTCCACCGGCAGGACGATGTTCTCATACACATTCAGAATAGGAACAAGGTTATAGTTCTGGAAGATAAAGCCGATGTTGCGGCGGCGAAAGATGGTAAGCTGTTCATCGTTCTTCTTTGCCAGTTCTTCGCCCCGGACGATCACGGTTCCGCTGGTGGGAGTGTCCAGCCCGCCCATCATGTGAAGCAGGGTGGACTTGCCGCTACCAGAGGTTCCCACAACAGCCACAAACTCGCCGTCCTCCACGGAGAAATTTACGCCGTCAAGGGCGCGGGTAATGTTCGGTTCTGTACCGTAATACTTTTTCAGGTCAATCGTCTGTAAAACGCTCATATTCAAAACTCCTTTCAAGGCTTCCTACCTGTTGATAAGTGTATTGTAAAACCCAAATGTCCGCGAAATGTTACAGCGGCTAAAAAAATTCATTGAAAATTGAGGTGAAATGTTACAACGCTCGGACATTTCATTTTATCTCTGCACCTCGGGCCAACTTGACCCGAAGCAGAAAGTTTCTCTCAACGCAAGGGAAGCATAATGGAAAATTCCGAACCCTTGCCCGGCTCCGAAACCACTTTGATATAGCCGCCCTGCCGCGTTACGATCTCGCGGGCCAGATACAGGCCAATGCCCACACCCTGCTGTTCGTGTACTTCTTCCTCACGATAGAAGCGCTGGAAGATAGCGGCCTGATTGCTTTCGGAAATGCCCTTGCCAGTGTCGGTCACTTTGATTTCCACATACATTTCCCACAGCACCACAGACACAGCGATTTTCCCGCCTGCCGGGGTGTACTTCACCGCATTGTCCAGCAGGTTAAAGAGGGCTTCCGATGTCCACTTGCTGTCATGGGAAACGGTCAAATCCTCCGGGCAGTCCACGGACACGGCGATTTCCTTTTTCTCCGCTGCATACACGATCCCACTCATGGCCTGTGCCACGGTATCAAAGAGGCGGCCCGGTTTCTTGTCCAACTGGATCACGCCTGTTTCCAGACGGGAGGTTTTCACAAGGGCCTGAAAGAGAAAGTCCAGCTTATCCGTCTGGCTGCGGATTCCCCGGATAAAGTCGGTGCGCTCTGCCTCGGCCATAGGCTTTTCCAGCAGGGTGTCCGTCGCCATTTTCAGATTGCTTACCGGCGTTTTCACCTGATGGGAAATATCCGATACAAGGGTCTGTAACTCCTGCCGTTCCTCGTCCACCCGGCGGCGGTTCTCCTGCATGATCTGGTAAAGCCTTGCCAGCCGGTGTCCGATTCTGGCAAGCTGGGTTTCGCTGTCCTCTGGCCGCTGGGGCGCTTCATTTCCGGCGATCATGTGGTCTAAGGTCTGGCACAGGTCAGTGGTAAACTGCGACAGTCGCTTTCCAAACGCCTGCGTCAGTACAAAAATCCCTACAATGGCGCACAGCAGCAGCGCCCCGCCTGTCAGCAGCACCGCAATCTGTTTTGTCACAAGAAAAAGAGCTATGGTGATCCCGGACATGGAGAGGACAAGCTCCATTGCCACCCGGCCAAACAGCCGCTTTACCGAGAGGTTTTGAAACTTCATTTTACCTCGCCTCCCGTCCATTGATACCCCATGCCGTAAACGGTCTTGATGTAGGGTGCGCCGCCGTCGGCTTCAATCTTGCTGCGAATACGGCTGATGGAGGTTGTCAGGGTGTGTTCGTCCACAAACCGCTCGTCTATATCCCACAGCTTTTCCAAAAGCTGCCCACGGGTCAGCACTTGCCGGGGATTTTTACGAAACAGGTTCAGCATTTTGTACTCCATCGGGGATAGAGTCAGGGGCTTGCCGTTTAAGGAAGCCGTCTGCTCCGAGAAGTCCAGAAACAACCGCCCGTCGTCGTAAATGTCCTTGGCCGGTTTGTGGTGTTCCAGCATGGCGAACATGGCTTTGATTTTCCGCTGCAAGGCCCCGATCACAAAGGGCTTTGTGATGTAGTCCACCGCGCCCACCTCATAGCCCCGTATCTGGTCGCTCTCCTGATCGTTGGCGGTCAGGAATATTACGATGGTGTCCGGGTGCTGGGGCTTTATCAGCTTGCACAGTTCAAAACCGTTCCCGTCCGGCAGGTTGATGTCCAGCAGCACTAAATCAAATTCCCGCTGGCGGATGGCTTCGGCTGCGGTTCTGGCATTTAGGGCAGAAGTCACGCCGTAGCCGTCTGCGGTCAGGTTATAGTCTAACATCTTATTCAAAAAACTGTCGTCCTCGACAATTAAAATCTGCTCCATATTCTCACTTCCTTTGCTTTTTGCAGATAGTATAACAGGCAAATGTCCGAGAATTGTTACAAGGACAAATATATTTATCATTTTACAGCTTTTTTATGTGTACTGCAATTTTATAAAAGAAAGGACAGCAGTATCATCAAATTGCTGTCCTTGCGGTTTATTATAGCTGGTAGTGTATAAGCGTGGGTTCATCATATTTGGTGTGGTATCTTTAACTATGGGAAACTCCTTTTTCCCATTTTGAAATGGTCTGTCTGACAACATGAAGGCGTGATGCCAATTCCTCCTGCGAAAGACCTCGCTCCTTTCGCTTCAACCGAAGATTTTCATGAAGCACGGAAATACCCCTCCTTCCCCTAAAGACTTCATGCATAGTTTAACAGAAACAGGGCCATTGCGGCAAGCAACGCAAATTAACATTCTATGATTTGAAGTCACTTGGCAGCAACGCGCAGTCCTTAGTCGATCGCGGAGCTTCCTCTATCCGGGTTTGGACGCCAGCCGTCCATAAGCTCGTCGTTCTCCATGATAAAGGGGCTCGCCGTATCCTGTCCCCATGAGGTGTCATATTTCCCCATAAGGTAATCGCTCAGTGCCGTTCGGTCGGCAAAGCGCAGCATCCGGTACGGCTCCTGAAAGGCAACCTTTTCTACAAAGTACAGCGTTCCGTCCTCCGCCGTCAAAAGTACGCCAACATGCCCGACAAACAGCAGAGATTCCTCCTCGGTCGGCTTATCATGGAAGAATACCGTGATGAGGTGGATCCGTTCATTCTCCCGAAAGGTAACGCCGCGGGAAGCCCATTCCTCTTGTACGGTTTGTACATGACGCTTGATCTCCGTGGTATCCTCCGCCTTCATGGAGGAATACAGTGCGCGGAAATCTGCAAGGCTGCTTCCGCCCAGCGCATCAGGATCTGTTTTCAGCGTTTCCTCGTCCACAAACAGCACAGCTTCACCGGTATTGATTTGAGAGTCCGCGCTCACGGAGAGGAAGTCCCCAAACAGGTTCATGGCGGTGATCCGGCAGTTATAGCCCGGGAACATTCCGTTCTTCGCCGTCCATTCGTCCTGCATCGCGTAAGGGTCATATTTCGTATACAGCAGCTCCGCTTCCTCAAAGCCATCCGTAAGCCATTCCTGCTTCACGCTGTCATTAAAGCGGTCCACACGGCGGAAAAAGCCCTGAATACGCCCGTCTGCCACGCCTGCGTCGGAGAGCAACTCCTGCAAAAGCTCCCTCGATTCGCTGTCGTTCAGGTTCGTGTACTCGATTTTATTTACTGCCGGCTGCAGTTCAGAAAAATCTCCACTTCTTCCACAGCCTGCAAATACAGAGACGCCAAGAAGCGTGCATAACGCAAGTGCTGCTGTCTGCTGGTTCAATTTCATCTATTTTGATCTTCCTTTCTTCGTCTGCAAAACTCTTCATGCTGCTTAGGATACCTCTTAGCGCATAAGATCTTCTATCATTGCCACCGCATTGAGGGCAGCGACATAGCGAAGGGATTCTTAACGCATCCGCGAATTTGTTCTCAATGGTCTTCAACCATCGGTGCGGCGCAGTCGCTGTAACGGGCGCAGATGGCGCATTCGTGCAGACCTCTTTCGCCATGACTTTGACATCTCGCTTTTCCCGCAAGAGCATCTGTGTATAGCCTTTCCCGACATTCGTCCGTCCCATACCTTCGTACTCCATAAATAATTCACAAGGGCAGACACCATTTTCCCCCATGATGACGCTTCGCTTTCAGCCTTACTCTGTGTGCCGATTATTTCTTGCATCCCTAAGCACATGGTACTGTAAAGGGCTCACGCTGCATCGCCGCTCTTGATGTAGGCGGCAAGAATGGCAATAAACTCCGAAGGAAGAGGCTCCCGCTTCAAGGGATACTTCGTAATGGATCTCAGCGCTTCTCTTTCCGTTTCCCACACCTGGTCCACTGCAACGCAGACGCTGCGCTTCGATCCATTTTCAAAGCTTCGGCATCACTCAACGCCATATTGTTGTCTAAATAAATCAGCGGCGATGCTTTGCTTTTGAGGCATCGGGCGGCCGGACGAAGCCAGACGCGCCGCCTACTCCGCGCAGAGCTCCGCCACCAGAGCGTCCATCTGCGCTTCGCTGGTTTGGTTCAGTGCGCCGCGCAGCGATACCTCCGTTTCACACAGTCGGAGTTCCTTCATCTTTTCCAACTCGGCGCGCATCAGCCGCGCGGCGGCAGGGGCCCATGAGCCGTTTTCCATGAGGCCGATCCAGCGGTTTCGGAATCCCTTTGTCTGTAAATGATCCAAAAAGGCCTTCATGGGCGGGAACAGTCCTCCGTCATAAGTGGAGCAGGCCAACACCAGTTTCCCACAGTAGAATGCGCTGGTCACGGCATAGGAAAGGTCTGTTGCCGTCAGATCGCACATGGTGACTCGTACACCTTTTCCCTCCAGCTTGCTCTTGAGAGCCTCCGATGCATATGCGGTATTTCCATGGATGGACGCGTGGACGATCAGGATGCTCTCCGGTTCTTCCGGTTTCCATTGTGCCCAGAGATCATAGAGCCGCAGATACTCCTCCAAGCCTTCTGTGAGCATGGGGCCATGCAATGGGCAGATCATTTGGATCTCCAGCGCGGAGACCTTTTTCAGCAGATCCTGCACCTGCGCACCATACTTGCCGACGATGTTGTAATAATACCGCCGGGCCTGCGGCGCCCAGGGAGCACGGGCTGTCCGTTCCAGTGAACCGAAGCGGCCGAAGGCATCCGCCGAGAACAGGATCTTTTCCTCCTCTTCATACGCTGCCATCACTTCCGGCCAGTGTACCATCGGTGCCAGCAGAAAACGCAGCCGGTGCAAACCCAAGGAAAGCGTATCTCTTTCGCCAACCTCCCGCATACGGTCTTCCGACAATGCACCTGTGCCAAAGAACTGCTTGATCATGGTAAATGTTTTCGCGTTTCCCACGATCTTCATCTCCGGGTACTTTTGTGCCAGCCGCATGAGGCTGCCGGAATGATCCGGCTCCATGTGTGTGACCACAAGATAGTTGGGGCTGCGCCCCTCCAACACCCGCGCCACATTGGAAAGCCATTCTTCCGCCGCCCGTGCGTCCACGCTGTCCATCACGGCGATCTTCTCATCCAGAATGACATAGGAGTTGTAGCTCACTCCCATAGGCTGGACGGGGTACTGGTTTTCAAAGAGTGCCAATGTGTTATCATCCACCCCTACATAGCGGATGGCATCTGTTACCGTTTGAATGGTCATAATACAAAACAACTCCTTATCATCTGTTCAGGACCTGCATCTCCGGGTTCTTCTCCCCGAATTTCTTGCGCAGCGCGCTGCAGATATCCTCCCGGGACTTGCCCTGCTTCTCACCGTTTTTAATGAGCTTGTACGCCTGAAACAGCGCCGAGGGGCCGATCTCGCTGCTGAAAAAACCGATGCCCTGATTCCATATCAGCAGCTCAAACACGTCGTCCAACGCGGCGCTCTCTACGCCGTGGATATATGCTTTTACCAGCTCTCGCGCCGCCTGCCGCATCCGGCCTGCGCCCACTGCGTTGGTCAGGGACAGCAGCAGCCGCGTTTCATAGGGCAGTACGCGCTTCTCGCTCTGCCATGTGGTCTCCCAAAAATCCACGGCGATCTGCCCCAGCTTTTCATCGATCATGGGATAGTTCAAAAGAGCCAGCGGCTTGAAGGGAACGGAGCTGTCGCCTTCCTTCTTCTCCACACGGCAGAACCAGACATGGAACTCCGCCTCACCCCGCTGCTCAGTGTGGTGCTCGTAGCCCAAGCCCTCCATGACAGCGTACAGTGGATGCGGCTCAAAGGTCTGGATGATGTGTAATCCTTCGCTCACCTCCAACGCCTCGGCTCTTTTCTTCAGCCCTTCAAAGAAGCTGCCCTGTATATGGCGCACATCCATGGTCTGAAACCCCTGCGCTTTGTCCTTCCAGTTTTCGTAGCTCATGCAGTTATACTCCTTTCCTCACTCGATAAAACCAGACGTGGTATTCGCTACTGCTCACCTTCTCCGTGTAACGCTCAAAGCCCATAAGGGTCAGCACCGGGTACAGGGGAACAGGCTCGAAGGTCTGGATGATATGCAGTCCTTCGCCATTTTTCAGTGCGGTAGCCTTTACCTTCAATGCTGGGAAGAAGTCCATCTTTTTGCCCCGCACGTCCATCAATTCGAATGTGCTGATTTTGTCCTTCCAGTTTTCATAACTCATCGTCTTTACTCCTTTTGCAGAAAGCTCACGCCTCCTCGAAGCTGTCCTTACCCACGCCGCACAGGGGGCATTCAAAATCCTCCGGTACCTCGCTCCATGGCGTACCGGGGGAGATGCCACCCTCCAGGTACCCCGCGCTCTCGTCGTACTCCCAGCCGCAAACGGTGCAAACGTATTTCATAATGCGTCCCCTTTCGTGTTCTCCTGTTTTTCAGTCCTCCTTCAGCCGGCCGTCTACCGTCACGGTGACGACCTGCCACGGAATGAACTTCCCACTCTGCTGGAGCGCCTTTTTTGCAGCCAGTTCCAGCCCGCCGCAGCAGGGCACCTCCATCCGTATGACGGTGACGCTCCTGATGTTATTCTCCCGGATGATCTCCGTCAGCTTTTCGGAATAGTCCACGCTGTCCAGCTTAGGACAGCCCACCAGGGTGATGTGTCCCTTGATGAACCGCTCGTGGAAAGCGGCGTAGGCGTAGGCGGTGCAGTCGGCGGCAATTAGGAGCCGCGCACCGTCAAAATACGGGGCGTTTACCGGCACCAGCTTAATCTGCACCGGCCACTGGGAAAGGCGGCTCGTCTGCTGGGTTTGCGGCGTTTCCACGGCGGGCGCGTCCTGGCGCTGAATATTCCGGGACTGGCTGCCGGGGCAGCCGCAGGGCAGGGTCATGCCCTCTTTCCGCATTTTCCGCTGTTTATTTTCCATGACAGCCTGCTCGTCATAGGCCGCCGCCTCCCGCTCCACAAAGGTGATGGCCCCGGTGGGGCAGGCGGGCAGGCAATCGCCCAAACCGTCGCAGTAATCGTCCCGCATGAGCTTTGCCTTGCCGTCCACCATGGCGATAGCACCCTCATGACAGGCCTCGGCGCAGGCGCCGCAGCCGTTGCACTTATTTTCGTCGATCTCGATGATCCGTCGTTTCATGTTTGGTCCTCCTGTTGCTTTTGTGCGCTCATTGTACTATACTAAAAGCAACAAGTCGGTTGAATTTTCAACGAAAGAGGGATTTTATGAAAGATTTTTTCCCGGTACTCCATACGGCGGCACTTTTTTCCGGCATTTCCGACGAGGAGCTTTCCGCCATGCTCTCCTGCCTTGGGGCGAGGATCGAAACCTTTCCCAAAGGCTCCCGCCTGCTCCGCGCCGGAGACGCGGTGGAGGCGGTGGGCCTTGTGTTAGCGGGCAGCGCCCTCATCGTGCAGGAGGACACCTGGGGAAACCGTAACATCCTCTCCAAGGCCATGCCGGGGCAGACCTTCGCAGAGGTGTTCGCCTGCGCACCGGGAGCGGTGCTGAACGTGAGCGTAGAGGCGGAGAGCGCGGTGACGGTGATGTTTCTGCACATAAGGCGCGTTTTGAGCGTGTGCCCCTCCGCCTGCTCCCACCACAGCCGGATCATCCGCAACCTGCTGGGCGAACTGGCAGAGAAGAACCTGCGGCTCAACGAAAAACTCACCCACATGAGCCAGCGCACGACGCGGGCAAAGCTCATGTCCTATTTTTCCGCCGAGGCGCAGCGCCGGGGCGGCTATGAGTTCGACATTCCGTTTTCAAGGCAGCAGCTTGCGGATTACCTCGGTGTGGAGCGCAGCGGGCTGTCCGTGGAGCTTGGAAAAATGCGGGATGAGGGCCTGCTCGACTTTCACAAAAGCCACTTTTTGCTCAAGGTGCCGGAGGACTGACCGTCCCTTTCCTTCTGCGTTAAGGCTCTCCCTTTTAAGTTTCCTTTTGGTGTATTGGCAAGTGCGGATAAACACGTCAGCCACGGAACGTTGGGCTTTTGCAGGCGGAAGAAGTCGCTACGGACCTGTAGAGATTGGCAGGACAGCGTCAGCTCGTACAATCTGATTTGATCATACCCACAGCCGCTTTGGCTGTGGGTATTTTCTGTTTGAACTCCAAAAGCTTTGCAGAACGCAAGGAGCCTAATGCCAAATTCAGTATGTCACCAACTATGAGGAAAACATCCTTTAGAGAAAGGTAAAAACTCAAATGATTCGGCAGGGAAGATAAACAGTGTCCTTTTGCGATACCGCTTCCGAAAGATTGCAGCTTCGCCCCTTAACGAAGACTTTAAGTTAAATCTGTTATACTGCTACAGTCCCCTCAAAAATATAGAAAGGAGAAAAAATTGACCGTATGATGAAAAAAAGATATCTCGCTATTCCCATTCTTGCAATCGCACTGCATTTTTTGCTGTCCAATCTATTGTATTTCCTTGTGGAAAGGCTCGTTTTGGATGTTTTTCATATCCCCCCGCAGCAATTTATGAAACACTCATATTGGGGCGAGATTTTGATCTACGCTGTTCTTATCCTCGTATTCTTCACGCTCTATAAACTGCTTTGGAGGAAAGATATAAGCGAACCGCGCACAGCGACAAATTTCAAAGATGTGCTCGGCAGTCTGGTCGTGGGATTTGGCATTTGCGGAATCTCCGATCTCTGGATCATGCTGGCAGAACAGCTTCCTTCGCTTCAAAAAAGCGTTGAGGCAATGAACGCAGGTGCTGAAAATATTGCCGGTGGAAATGCATTTGGAACATTTATGATTGCGGTGATTGCTGCACCTGTTGTAGAAGAAATTCTATTCCGCGGCATTGTTCTTCGCTCCATGCGGAAATACACCCCCACTTGGGCCGCGATTCTAATATCATCTGTACTCTTCGGCGTTTATCACCTGAATATCGTGCAGGCTGCCTATGCCACCCTTATGGGTATTACCGCAGGAATCCTTTACGAGAAGAAAAGGAACCTGCTGTTTCCCATCCTCGTGCATTTCGCAAACAACCTCATTACTATGCTGCAGGGCTTTGCGCCATCCGAAGTGAATGAACTGATCAGCATTTTTATTCTGATCATGATCGCTCCGGCAGGGTATGTCGTCTGCCGTTCACTCAGACAGGGCAAACGAGCAGATAGCATGTAAGGTTTTTTACACAATGCATAAAGCATACAGCGGCACAGAGCAAACTCTCTGTACCGCTGTTTTTATATCTTCGTAATAGATTCAGCATGGAAAAAGGAACCGGGGCACAGTAAGCAGCGCCAAAGTCGCGGCAGCCCATCTTATCTGACTAAGTATTTCCACAGGAATCTGGTCCAGCTCCATGGTCGCCGGCTAAGAAAGGTTCCGGTCTGGCTGATTACGATATATAGCTGTCTATTTTGATTGCTCATATGCGCATCCTCACAAGATTATCCACAGTGCCGTGCTATTGGCATAAGAGGTGCTGCAGGTCTCGAAGAAGTCCGTTTCGACTATGTTAGCGTTGGTGTGCTGGCTGACCCACTTCATGCTCTCTGGCTCGATCTCGAAGCCCCGATGCAGCGTTGGACAGCCGAGACTCATTCGGCAGGTCTTTGCGTATACAACTGCAATTGTTCGACTTTGAGCGTATTCTCCTCGTTGCCGCCGCTTCGGAAGTTCTCCATTTCCGAGCTCCTGATACACATAATAACCTTATCATTGACCTGTAAATCCTCAAAAGAAATCTTTGTGACCTTCTGCGTGGCAAAGTCGCAATAGGCCATAGGAATGGACGAACAGTCGAGCAGACATTCTTCACCTAAAGTACTTTCGTCGACATCGTCCTTTACCGTTATGGTTTGCTTTTCTGTATTGATTTCTGTGATCACTGCGTTGGCGATCAGAAGCGTGTCATCCTTCAATGAACCGCACCCGGACAGGGATAGCAAAAGAGTCAATAAGCACAGAGCGATGTCGATTCCTCTTATATTTCTATCCAGCAATGTCGTATCCTCCTGTTTTTGCGCTGTGGGACTTATCCAATCTATGAAAAAGACACTTCTTCCGCCCTTTGCGTCAGGCGTGACAACGCACAGACCGTGTACATATACGCTGCGTCCATGGACAGCGGAGAGCTTGTAGCCGGTAAACAGCGCAAGATTAAAAAGGCACACGCCGATCAGAAACCGGGAGCGACGTGCCTCCGGTTTTCCGCGCAGCAGCAAGAATATGAGCAGCACCGCCGTTGCCGTAAGCAAAAGCAGAAGCAAATGCGGCCCGCGAAAGGGCGTAATAGAAAATTCGTTCATTTCACACGCCGGAATGTCTTTCCGGTATTCTTTAAGGAGTCATCTCAAATTCAACACACTGCTCTCCTCATGAGAATTTTTCTGCAGCGGGATAAATGACGTCCTTTGTCCGGCTCTTATAAATTGCAGTCAGGCAGCACCGGAATACCTTTCTCCCTTAAATTGTCACTCTTACTATGTATGCAGCGCTATCACGGCATCATGCCAGCCTTGCGTTCACCAGATGGTACCATGTCATCCCGTTTTCTTCATAGGACTGAAATTCACCGATGACGGTGATCTCCGCCCCCAGCTCCGGGTAATCGTCCGGGTAGGCGAGGTCATCCTTCAACACAAACTCCATGCCCTCGGCGCAGCAGGCCGTTGCGTCTGAAATAATGCAGGCGTAGAATTGTTCGTTCTGCGCCAGGTGCTTTGCAAACAGTGCGGCGTTGCTGTCGGCCATGTGAAAGGTTTTGCCGCACTTCACACAGCTCATGTGCAGCGCGCCCTTGCAGCCCTTGGCGTCAAGATACTGATAAAACGCTTCGTGCGACCCGATTTTTGCGCTGCGGCGCACCTTTTCTTCCGCTTCCAGCTGCACAAGATTTCGATACACGGCGCTGAGACTGATTTGCTTCTCTTCCAGCGCGCCCGCCATCTGGCGTGCAGTCAGCAACTCGTCCGGGTGCTCCCCTAAAAAAGCAAGCAAGGCTCTTCACTGTTTTGTATTATAGCCTGACATTAGCCGCCCTCCAATATGCGAATCATTCGCAGATATTATAGCATCATTTCCCCCTTGTCAATATCATCCCACGATACCGGCGTCTTTCCGGCAGTTCAATATCCGTCAGCGTCAAAGAAACCAGTATCACATCAAAGGCTTCAATCCGGTGGGAGCTTACGCAGTCAAAGCAGTCTGCGTCTTACGGCTTCATCCACCGGCTCCAGTTCTGCTTCTGAGCCTCCTTGCCTGCTCCAGAAAGTGCGGATGATCCGGGTTATCCGGCTCCACAAACTCACCGTCCCGAATGGTCTGATGAAGTGCGGGGAGGTTATGGAAATCAAAGTGGAAAAAGGGCGCCTCTCCCGCCTCGTCCTCAGAAAGAGAAAACTCCGCCGCGTGGAAAGGTTCCCAGTCCTGGCCGCAGCGGTAATAGCCCCACCAGTAGTTCCAGTCATGAATATGCAGATATTTTTTTGATTTGCAGCCCATAGATGTACTCCATTCTAACAATGTCGGCACAAGAGAAAATCACAGGAAACTCTCCACCCGGTACCAACAAAAATCTTTTCTAAGTCCGTCCTTTTTTCAAGAAAAGTGCCCAAAGGCAGAGCGGTGATCTTCTTATCTGCTCACCGGAATGGATATCTCGAAAACGGCGCCGGTGTCCCCGTTGTAGGCGCGGATCGTCCCCTTATGCAAGTGAACGATCTCCTTGGTCAAGGCAAGGCCGATGCCGGATTTTCCGCTCCGCCCCATGTAGAAGCGATCAAAGATGTGGGGAATATCTTCCTCGGCGATGCCGTCCCCGTCGTCCTGTATCCGGATGGTCACGTGCCGCTTATCCACACGGCAGGACAGGCACAGCTCGCTGCGGGCATAGCGCACGCCGTTGGATAGGATATTGGTGACTGCTCTGCGCAGCCGGGTATCGTCGCAGCTGACCACAACGGGCTCCTCAGGAAAATCCGGCACGATGGCGATACCGCCGCTGACGACTGTCGGCTCCACGGCGCGTATGCTGTCGTAGAGCAGTTCCCGAACATCCATCTCAGAAAGGGCAAGCTGCTGCCGCCCCATATCGATTTTCGAGATGTCCAAGAGCTCCTCCACCAGCTCCGTCATGCGGTCGCTCTCCGCCAAAATCACCTCCGCCGCGCCGCCCGCATCCATTACGCCTGCCTGTATGCCCTCCGCATAGCCCTGTATCGCCATCAGCGGCGTTTTCAACTCGTGGGAGGCATTCTGGAAGAAGGTCTGCTGCCGCTCCGCCTCCTTTTCAATATCTCTGCCGAAGCGGAACCCCAGCAGGCACATGACGGAGGAGATCGCCAGCAGTACGCCAAAGAACACCCAGTTAAGCGTTACGATATAACGCGTGATGGGACCGATGTCTATGTACATGATATAGGAGTATGGCTTTTCCCAATCGTCCTGCTCCTCCTGCACGGACATAAATATCAGGTGATGTTTGTCCGTTTTGAAGGTATAGCATTGGTTGAGCAATAGATCCCGCCCCGTGTAGTATTCCAGCAGTTTTTTCTCCAGACGATATGCGTCCCTGTTCCAACCGCTTGATTGATTGGCATTATCCAGCTCTAAAAATACGATGCTTGGTGTAAGGAAGTGCTCCTCCGCATCGTTCCATTCATCGTCAAAAAAGGATTCATCGTCGGTATAGGGGATGGTGCGGTTCTGGTACTGTGCCTCGCTGATGAGCGCCTTTTTTGCCTCACGCACAAAGTGTGCAGGTATAATGAGGTTCACCGCCAGCATAAACAGTGCAAAGAGCAGCAGAGCAGAACCGAGGATCAAATACACGATCCGCAGTTTGATGTTTTTCATGTACACTCCGCTCCCTTCAGCTTATAGCCAAAGCCCCAGATGGTGCTTACGCTGACGGTGCTGCCCGCTTGCAGCAGCTTTTTTCGGATACGGCGCAGCGTTTCATCGGTCACACGGGTCTCCACCTCCGAATCAAAGCCCCACACCGCGCTGAGCAGCTCATCTCGAGAATAGGCCTTTTCCGGCTGCTTCATCATATAGCTGAGCAGCCGCAGCTCGGTCTGTGTCAGCGCCACGATCGTGCTTCCGCAAAAGACGGCGTTTTCCGTGGCGGAATAGCGGAGATCCCCGTAGCGCAGCTCATCCTCTGCCTCCGCCTTTTTTCCCCTGTCCATCTCCACGCGGCGCAGCAGCGCCTTGACCTTCATCAGTAATATCGTTGGACGGAAGGGCTTGGTGAGATAATCGTCGCTGCCCTGGCTGATGCCCATGACGTAGTCCAGCTCGCTGTCCTTGGCCGTAAGCAGGATGATGGGAATATCGGAAACAGAGCGAAGCTCCCGGCACACGGCAAGTCCGTCCGTGCCGGGCATCATGATGTCCAGGATCACAAGCTCCGCAGGCTCCTGACGAAACGCCTCCAGCAGCGCGTCGCCGTTTTCAAAGGAGCGCACGGTATAGCCGCCGCTTGTAAGGAAGCTATGGAGCAGCTCCCGGATGCTCTTTTCATCGTCCGCCAAATAGATGGAATGTCCCATGTGTCCTCCTTGCAAGTAGCGCCAAATGCTGCGCGTGGGCGCAGCATCAGCAGGATGTCAATTTTATACTATCAGAATATCGCCCTTCTGTCAAAGGGGGCAGATACCGCTTTCGCAGCCAGTGTTGCCCCAGATGGAATTGTACAGCTCGCACAGCCGGCTGTCGATCTCCGTAAGACGATTGTAGTCGGCGATCAGCGCGTCCTTTTCCGTGTCGGTCAGGAAGGTCAAACTGCGGATGAAGGCTGCCTCATCGTAGTTGTCGAAGTCATAGTCGTCCGGAAGATCAAAGTACGCTTCATCTACCTTGCCCCACAGGTCGGCGTGCTTTTCGCAGACGCGGTCATACTCCTGCTCCAGGGTGTCGATCTCATCCAGCACCTTGGGGTCGGCCTTTTCCAGTGCCTTCTCGTAAAGCGGCATATTATCGCAGTCAGGCAGCTTCTCATACAGCGCCTCCATTTGGGTGTCCAGCTCGTTCAGCTCCTTAATGTCCGCCAGAAGCGTTTCCTTCTCCGCTTCCGTCAGGGCGTTGCTGCTGCGGATAAACGCTGCTTCGTCAAAGTCTGTGAAGTCGTAGTCGTCAGGCAGGGCGTTGCAGATTTCGTCCAGCTTTTCCCATAGCGCTGCGTTTCTTTGGAAGATGGCGTCGCTCTTCTCTTCCACCGCCTCGATCTGCTCCCAGATGGCGTCCTCGTTCTCGGTTGCAATTTTAGTAACAGGCTCCATTGGTGCGGATGTGGCGGCAAAGGCGGAGGTTGCTGTGCCGATGGCTGTTACCACCAACGCCAGTGCCAATACAAGGCTCCAAATCGTTTTCTTTTTCATAGTATGTTACGCTCCTTTTTTGAAGTATTTGTGGTTGTGTATTAACCTTGTCTGTAGCATACCAGAAGCTGCATTGAAATTCTCCCGCGAAAGTGCGGGGAAAGTGTCACAAATTCGTCACAGCGCCTGTGTTATACAATGAACACCCACCCGGTAGCCGACCGATGGGTGTTCGTTTCAATCAATTATGGTGCTGAATTTGCCCGCCCCCGCAAGCATAAAAACATGAGTTTCTGCTCCCTGATTGTTCTTTCTCTGTCTTAATTCTCCGATATTCGAGGGTAACGATGGCGGACGGAGGCGGGAAGTGAACAAAAAAGAAGTTGCTGAAATCAAAAAACAATTTAGCCCGCAAAACTGTGCCTTGACCAGACTCTGCACCTGCTATGTGGACGGAGAAAAAAACAGAAAAATGGAAACACGGGAAGCATTCCTGTCTCAGTCCGAAGAGGAATGTTTTAAGTATTTTGAAATTTTTCGGAAATGTCTGACTGGATCTATCGGAAAGAATCTTATAAATCTGGATTTTCCTCTTCAGGCAGAAGCACGTGATGGGCAACAGGCAATATTATTGCAGTTACTTCAGGAAAAGCTGAAAAATGATGATACGCTGGAAGCATTTTATAATAGAGTTATCGAAACTTATGATTGCTCTGGCAGCTACCTGATCTGTTTGGTCCATGGGAACTACGACATCCCTGGAAAAACTTCTGATAATCAGGAGCAATTCGACTCTTCGGACGAAGTCTATGAGTACATCCTGGGAGCTATTTGCCCAGTCAATCTTTCCAAAGCTGGATTGAGTTATCAGGAAAAAGATAGGAGATTTGTTTCTCGGATCCGTGACTGGTTGGCTGATATGCCGATGACGGGTTTTCTGTTCCCGGCATTCGAAGACCGGAGTACTGATATTCATAAGCTACTCTACTATTGTCATGTCAAATATGAAACATCTCCCTGCAAATCATTTTTCCACATGCTGTTTTAAAAATATTATGATAGGCTTTTAAAGCTGCTTCTTTCGATAAGCCATCCTCCATGATGTTTACCAGAAAATCAGCCTCTACCAAGATCTGATAATCCATTTCATCAATATTATTATAGGTATGATGATGTGCAATCAAATACTGAACCCGATCAGATACATCTTGATCAAAACCCAATTCTCCAAGTAGTTTTTCTGCGATTGCAGGGCCTTCTTTTTCCTGTAACTTTCCATTGCAATTTCCATATTTTTCTTCGCAGAAATGAATTCCAATATCATGTGTCAAAGCCGCCGCTTCAATGGTAAACAAACATTTTTTATCCACATTTTCCATTTCCGCTATCAATTTTGCATAACTATGCACTTTACAAAAATGTTGAATTCTCTTTGCATCTCCTCGATATAATTCAATCATTGCCAAATGTAATTTATTTATCATTGAAAGCTTCCTCCTTTTTCACATATAACAGCCTTAAAATTAATCCTGTGTTTTCCATGATATAAGATATCACATTTTTATTCTTGTATCTACATCACCGGAAACATTCAATTCAAAGTGATTTCGATTTGTTTTTATAAAGCCTTCTTTTTGTAATTTTGATATTTCTGTAGACATTGCCGCCCGATCAATACAAAGATAATCCGCCAGCTGCTGCCGGTCAAAAGGAATGTCAAAGGACAACGACGAATGTCTGGTGGATTCTGCTGACAGATAGGACAGTAGTTTATCCCTGGTCGTTCGCTTGCCAACATGCGTGATCTTATCGTTCAGGAGCAGTATCTTATTTGCCAGCACACTGACCAGGTTACGAATCAGCTTCTGATGATGTCCGCATGCAGTCGGGCAGGTAACCAGAAGCCTCTGGACATTTAACAGGATAATCTCACAATCCTCATCTGCTACCACACTGATATTCAGAACAGCACCCGGACTTGCTGCATAGGGCTCCCCAAAGAAATCACCGGCATGACATTTAGACAGAATATTTCGATGTCCCCAAAGGTCTTCCTGTATCACAAGAACACAGCCCGACGCCACAAGTCCCATTACCTCGGTAGAATCCCCTGCTCTGAAAATATAAGAGTCTCGTTCTTTAGAAATAGTTGTTGCCTTTACACAATGCAATATGGATAATATCTCGTTATCCGTAAGGCCTTTAAAAAATGGACTGTTTTTTAGAATGGGTAAATATTTTTTCAAAATCGCTCCTCCTGTTGGAAATCAAACATACAAGTTGTATTTATTGTACTATAGTACAAGCAGAAACAAAAGGGAAATGTTAAAAAAACGCTTCAAAATGGAGTAAAAGGAGAATACGAAAATGAATACAAAAATGTTTTGTTATCAGTGTGAACAGACAGTCGGATGTACCGGCTGCACAGGAAATGCCGGTGTCTGTGGGAAAAAGGCAGATACAGCCAGATTGCAGGATGAACTGACGGGTGCGTTGATCGGTCTGGCAAGAGCAGTCGATGGCGCAGAAACTATTTCCAAAAGAACTTCACAAGTTATAATGGAAGGGCTGTTTACCACCGTTACGAATGTAAGCTTTGATGATGCAGCGATTCAAAATATGATACAAAAAGTCAGAGCCGAGAAAGAAAGATTGGTTCCTGACTGCAGTAAATGTCAGTCATCATGCGGCAAAACAGACGAATACGATATGCAGCAGCTGTGGGATGCCGATGAAGATGTCCGCTCTTTGAAATCTCTTATTCTTTTCGGAATTCGCGGAATGGCAGCCTATGCCTATCATGCAAACGTTCTGAATTATGAAGATGCCGAAGTGAATCGGTTCTTCTGCGAGGCATTATTTAAGATTGGTTACGAAGAAAGTGTGGAGACACTGCTTCCTGTTGTGCTGAAAGTAGGAGAAATCAATCTGAAGTGCATGGCACTCCTTGACAAGGCAAATACAGAAACTTACGGAACACCAGAACCGACTGCAGTTACTCTTACCGTAGAAAAAGGACCCTTTATTGTTGTGACCGGACATGATCTGAAGGATCTGCAGCTTTTACTTGAACAGACAGAGGGAAAAGGAATCAATATCTATACCCACGGTGAAATGCTCCCTGCCCATGCTTATCCATTCTTAAAGAAATTCTCTCACTTAAAAGGGAATTTTGGAACTGCATGGCAGAATCAGCAGAAAGAGTTTGATCATCTTCCGGCTCCGATTCTTTACACCACCAACTGCCTGATGCCGCCCAAAAGCAGCTACGCTGACAGAGTATTTACAACCGAAGTGGTTGCCTTCCCAGGCGCTGTCCATATCGATGAGAAGAAAGATTTCACACCGGTCATTGAAAAAGCACTGGAACTGGGTGGTTACAAAGAAGATCAGATACTCACAGGTATCAACGGCGGTACAAAAGTGACCACCGGTTTTGGCCATGCAGCTATCTTGTCCCACGCAGGAACTGTAGTAGACGCCGTAAAATCAGGCGCAATCCGCCATTTCTTCCTGGTTGCAGGCTGTGATGGTGCTAAACCAGGTCGGAACTATTATACAGAATTTGTAAAACAAACGCCCTCTGACAGTATGATCCTCACCCTGGCGTGCGGAAAATTCCGTTTCAATGATCTCGATCTGGGCGAAATCGGCGGGCTGCCGCGGCTGATGGATATGGGACAGTGTAATGATGCTTATGGCGCAATCCAAGTTGCCGTGGCACTTGCGGACGCCTTTGGATGTTCCGTAAATGAGCTTCCGCTTTCCTTCGTTCTCTCCTGGTACGAACAGAAGGCCGTCTGCATCCTGTTAACGCTTCTGCACCTAGGTATCAAAAACATCCGTCTTGGTCCTTCTCTTCCGGCGTTTTTGTCTCCCAATATTCTGAATTTTCTGGTGGAAAATTATGGCATTGCACCGATTACCACACCGGAGGAAGACATCAAAACACTGCTGAACCATAATAAATAAATTTGTCAAAGCCTCTAAAGTATCAAATTATCGTTCGGCTTCCGCGCCCATTTTTTTCAGCTCCCCGGCCAGGAAAATTCCGGAAATCACAGCGGCCAGGCAGTCTGCGATGGGGCCCGCGTACATGATACCGTCAATCCCCAGGAACAGGGGCAGGATAACCAATAAGGGCAGCAGGAAAATAATCTGCCGGGTCAGAGACAGGAAGGTTCCCTTCTTCGGCTTTCCGATGGAGGAAAAGAAGGTGGAGGACATGGGCTGCAGGTTATTGATAAAGGTAAAGAACAGGTAAATCCGGAAATACCGCTCCGCAAAGGAGAAGTACAGATCTGAGCCATTTCCGAACAGAGCTGTGATCTGTAATGGGAAAATCTGGAACAGGCAGAAGGCGGTAATACAAATGATCTGTCCTGCCGACAGGCTCAGGAAAATGACCTTCTTTACCCGGTCATAATTTTTCGCGCCGTAATTGAAGCTGGCAATGGGCTGCATTCCCTGGGCAATTCCGATACAGAAAGCAAAAAACATAAAGCTGACCTTATTGATAATACCGGAGCAGGCCAGCGGAATTGCCTCTCCGTATACAGACAGGGCGCCGTAATGGCGCAGGGAATTGTTCATAACAATCTGCACCAGCATCATAGCCAGCTGGTTAAAGCATTGAGCCATACCCAGCGTCATGGCATAGCCCAGATAAATCATTTTTGGCCGGAGATGCTCCCTGGTAAAGGGTCCTGCCTTATAATGTCGGAGATAGCGGAACACCAGAAAGGCAGAGATTATCTGGCCGGTGATCGTAGCAAGGGCCGCTCCGGTCATTCCCATCTTGAAGCCGAAAATCAGAATCGGATCCAGAATGGTATTGATCAGAGCCCCGGTCAGGTTGCAGGCCATGGAATAATTAGGACTTCCGTCCGCCCGGACCAGGTGGGCTCCGCCGGAGGTCAGAATCAGAAACGGAAATCCAACGGCTACAATCCGTACGTATTCCCGGGCCAGTCCAAGGACATTATCCGGCGAACCGAAAAAGATCAGCATGGGATCCAGGAAAAGCTCCGCAATCAGAAACAGTACAATGCCGCTTCCAAACATCATGACCGCCGCGTTTCCAATGTAATAAAGGGCCTTATCCTTCTCGCCCCGTCCCATGGACAGGTTAAAGGCGGAGGCCGCTCCGATACCGAACAGTAGGGCCAGAGCGGTACAGCTGGTGGTCAGGGGAAAGGCCACATTGGTCGCTGCGTTTCCCAGCTCCCCGATACTGTGGCCGATAAAAATCTGGTCAACCATATTGTAAAGGGCATTGACCAGCATGGCTACAATGCTGGGAACCGCGAACCTTCGAAGAAGTCGGCCCACCGGTTCTGTGCCCAGAGGATTGATCTGTGTTGTATTTGTCTGTGTCATTTCATTCATATCTTCTGTATCCCTTTTCATTTTAAAATAAGTCTTGTATATTATAGCGTTCTTTACCCTCTCTGTAAAGAAATGACATAAAAAAAGGATCCCGTAAATATATATTGGAATCCTTTTTTCCTGTTATGCTTCTCTGCCTCCGCTATGGTTTCCGCATCGTTGATAAACCGTATAGATTTCTATCGTTCGGTTCATTTTGCCTCCAGCACCAGTTCTTTCAGACACCGCTTGGGAACATAATGGGTGTCCTCCGCGTCCCGGTAATATTTTGTACTTCCATCTTCCCCCACATCGGTCAGCACCACTTTTTCCGCAGGCTTGCCAAGAGCCACAATCAGGTTCGGCTCCACGCCCTCCGGCAGATTCAGTAGTTCCTTCAGCTGAGGCTTATGGAAGCTTCCGATCATGCAGCCGCCGAAGCCTTTTTCCACTGCGCCCAACAGCATCGTCTGAGCCACCACGCCCACATCCCGTTGGAACCGGGTGGTGTTGGAGCTGATGTTCATATCCTGGCAAATGATGATGAAGGCAGCAGGCTCCTTGCCCGGATGGGGGAGCTTCATTTCTTTCAGAGCCTTCGCCCACATGGTCAGGGGCAGAATCTGCTCCACCTCTTCTTTTTCCCAGGCAATGTAGTATCGCAGAGGCTGTTCGTTGACGCTGGATGCTGTGTAGCGTGCCAGGTCAAGCAGCTCCAGAAGTTCTTCTCTGGTAAGACGCACCGATGGATCGAATCCGCGATAACTTCGATTCTTTAAAACCAGCTCCTTTAACATGACTGCTTCTCCCATTCTTTTACGCTGTCCTGAATCTCCCTGCAGATCTCCCGGGTGTCCTTGCCGTCTGTGGCGATGGTCACATCGGCTGCCGCCTCATATTTTTCCCGACGCTTCTCAAGAAGCTCGGCGATATATTCTACAGTTTTATTGTGCTCAATCAGTGGCCGGTTATGGCTGTAACGCACCCGCTCAAAGATGGTCTCCGGCCGGGCGGTCAGAAGTACGATGATGCCGCTCTTTTTCATCTCGGCCACATTGCACTCCCGCATGGGCGTGCCGCCTCCGCAGGAAACGATGACGCCGTCCCTTTGCTGCAGTTCCACCAGAAGTCCCGTTTCCAGCTCCCGGAAGTACTCCTCGCCCCGGGTCTCAAAGATCTGGGAAATGGGCATCCCCTGGCGCTTTACGATGAGCTCGTCCATTTCTATGACTTCTGTGGAAAGCTCCTTTCCCAGTACAGCGGAAATGGTACTCTTTCCGGTTCCCATAAATCCTATCAGAAATATATTCATACTGTTACCTCCATGCAAATCAATTTTATTTTAGTATATCTTCCGGTCTGCGTCAATTTGAATTTGCAGGGGAGGTAAGATGACAGATCTGGGGCAGACATTTAGATCTTCCCGGATCTCTTCCACTGGCATCTTCCGTCCGGTATAAAGCTCCATCCCAGCCGCGCCCTGGGAACGTACCTTTTATATGGCACAGTTAAAGGGGCGTCATCAGACGCCCCTTGTGGAACAATTCCATCCAGTCACCTATCAGCCCGATAACCTTTTCCATGATAAAGGCCGAAAGCTCTGGCAAATCTACATACTTCATCAGAATTAGCGGTTCAAAGTTGCCAGCACGCCCTTGGCAATGCCTTTCGCTACGCTGTTCTCGTAGACGTCGTCCGCCAGCTCACTGCCTTCACTCTCGTTGCTCAGGTAACCGGCCTCCACCAGAACTGCCGGCATATCCGTATCATTTACAATGGAAAAATCGCAGGAATTACTTCCCTGATCCTTCGCACCGGTCTCCTTTACCAGGGCTGCGTCGATATTCTCTGCCAGAGACTTGCTTTCCTTGTCGTCATTCGCATAATTGACATGTACGCCGCTCTGACTGCTGTCATCCTCGGAATAGTTGCAGTGTACGCTGACCAGAAGATCCGCGCCGGATGCGTTGACTGCCGCCACACGTTCCTCCTTGGACAGATAGGAATCGTCCTCCCGTGTCATCACCACCTGATAGCCCTGACTTTCCAGCATGATTTTCAGCTTCGCACAGATGTTCAGATCCGCTTCTTTTTCCTCAATAGCCGCGCTGCTCATACCGGTATCCCGGCCGCCGTGTCCCGGATCAATGGCAATCACATAGGTACTGCCCTGTGCGGAAATCTTCACACCACTTCCGCCGCCTGTGAACTTTGAAACCGCAACTATGATACCGCCTGCGATGACTGCCACAACCAGTATCATCACTACAAACAGGAGTGCCCGGCGGCACTTTCTGCGCTTCATCTCTTCCTGACGGCGCTTTCTGGCTGCCGCCCTGTGCCGACGCTCCGCCGGGCTCATTTCATTCTTGTCATTTGTGTCCATCTTATGATCCCCCTGTGTTATTTTTCCCATTTATCGCAAAGAGCCTGGATCTGATCCGCCAGCTTCGCAATATCCTTATTGGTCCAGCCCTTACACTGATCAATGAGCCGCATCAGGCGTTTACCGGTCTCCACCAGACGATCGTATACAGTCATTCCTGCCTTCGCGTTCTTACGCTGCTCCTTTACAATGCGCTCCTGATTGCCCTCTGCAATCCGGCTGTTGGTGGCCAGATCCCAGATTTCTCCGGTATAGGGTGCTGTGGTGGTAAAGCCGTACTCCTCATGCAGGCAGGCTGCAAAGGTATCGCAGACCTGATCCTCGCCATGTACCACGAAGACCCTCTGAGGCTTTGTACGAAAACCCTGAATCCAGCTAATCAGGCCTTCCTTATCTGCATGACCACTGATACCGGCCAGAACTTCAATGTGCGCCTTAACTTCCACCGGCTCGCCAAAAAGCTTCACTTCGTTCGCGCCCTCCACCAGAGAACGGCCCAGTGTGCCGACTGCCTGATAGCCCACGAACAGAACTGTGCTTTCCGGTCGCCACAGATTGTGCTTCAAATGATGACGGATACGCCCCGCCTCGCACATACCGGACGCGGAGAGAATCACCTTCGGCTCATCGTCAAAATTGATCATTTTAGACTCGTCACTGGTAATAGAAAGGCTTAAACCCGGAAAACTGATGGGATTGATACCTTTCTTTACAAGCGCCAATGTCTCCTCATCAAAACAATCATACATGTTTTTATTGAAAATGGTGGTGGCCTGTACTGCCAGAGGACTATCTACGTAGACCTTGAAGCCGTCATGTCCGTGTATCAGCTTCTTTGCCTTGATCTCCCGCAGAAAATACAGCATCTCCTGGGTACGTCCTACCGCGAAAGACGGAATTACCACATTGCCGCCACGGTCAAAGGTCTCCTGGATAATCCGGGTTAGCTCCTTTACATAGTCCGGCTTCGGACCATGACTGCGGTCGCCGTATGTAGACTCAATCAGTACATAATCCGCGGTTTCCACATGAGCCGGATCCTTTAATATCGGCTGATGAAGATTGCCGATGTCACCGGAGAATACCAGCTTTTTCTCGACACCGTCTTCCTGGAGCCAGACCTCAATACACGCCGAACCAAGCAGATGTCCCACATCGGTAAACCGGATATCAATTCCGTCCGCAAGATGAATCCTTTCTCCGTACGGACAGCCACAGAACAGTTTCGACGCGCTGTCCGCATCCGCAATGGTATACAGCGGCACATATTCCGGCTTTCCGGCACGCTTTGCCTTTCGATTCCGCCATTCCGCCTCAAACTCTTGAATGTGGGCACTGTCGCGGAGCATGACCTCACAGAGATCGCTGGTGGCATAAGTGGAAAAAATAGTCCCCTTAAAGCCCCGTTTGTACAATAAAGGCAGCAGACCCGAATGATCAATGTGCGCATGGGTCAGAAGCACATAGTCAATATCCGCAGGATTCACCGGAATTTCCTGATTTTCATAGATGTCCGGCCCCTGTTCCATACCACAGTCTACAAGTATCACCTTTTTGCAGGTCTCAAGCATATGACAGCTGCCTGTCACCTCGTGATCCGCACCCAGAAATGTCAGCCTCATAGTCTCATCTCCCTAAAATATAGATACTGTTTTTTCTACCTTTATTATACCGTTTGGTATATAAAAAGACAATGCTCTTTCGAAAAATTTAAGGTTTAAATGCGCGCAGCCCGAAGTCTCGCAATCTCATCCGTCCAGCCTGCGTCGTCATTTGGCGTCTCCAGAATAAAGGGAAGATCCCGGAGCGCCGGATGATTGATAATACGGGTGAAGGCCTCCCAGCCGATGTGCCCCTCGCCGATGCGGGCGTGACGATCCTTATGGCTGCCGCGATCATTCAGACTGTCGTTCAGGTGAATGGCTTTCAGACGATTCAGACCGATTACTTTGTCAAATTCCGTAAGTATACCATCCAGATCGCCAACGATGTCATAGCCTGCGTCCCATACATGACAGGTATCCAGGCAAACGCCCAGCTTCTCAGAAAGCTCTGTCCGGTCGAGAATTTCCTTAAGCTCTTCAAAGCTTCTTCCCACCTCGCTGCCCTTTCCGGCCATGGTCTCCAGAAGCACCGTGGTGGTCATGTCCCGAGACAGAGAAGCGTTCAGCATCTCGCTGATCAGGCGAATTCCCTCTTCTGCACCCTGCCCCACGTGACTGCCGGGATGAAAGTTATAATAATTGCCGGGCGTATACTCCATGCGCTTCAGGTCATCCCGAAAAGTCTCGCCCGCGAAGCGGCGGGTGTCCGCCTTATCGGAACAGGCGTTCAATGTATAGGGCGCATGGGCCACAATTTTTCCAAACTCGTTTTCCCGCGCAATACCCTGAAACCGTTCCACGTCTGCCGGGTCGATGGCTTTGGCGCTGCCGCCCCGGGGATTGCGGGTAAAAAAGGCAAAGGTACCGGCCCCCAGCTTCAGCGCCTGCTTTCCCATTGCTTCATAGCCTTTGGCCGATGAAATATGACTTCCGATATAAAACATACAGTCTCCTCTACAGGGCACGTTCCTTTAAGGTCACGCTGACCCAGCCCTTTCCGTATTCTTCACTCTCATAATTGAAGCCCACTTCCAGTCCTGCTTTGGAATAGAAGTACGCGGACTCCCGGGGATCAGACAGAAGCTTCAACAATTCCTCATCTGTGCTGTTGGTGACGAAATCTACCCCGCCATTCTGGGTCTGATCCTGTGCCCGGAAGCGCATAACCAATTCATCGTCAATGGCAATCATTTCCGATGGAGCGATCTGCTCGCCGGTCTCAAGCCGGAAATTCAGGGCAGTCAGCTTCGGAAGCGTACTTTCGCCCTCCGGAAGCCGATGCTGAAATACCACGCTGATTTTCTCGTCATCCATATAGGTCACATAGCCGCTGGTCGTCACACTGTCTGTGAAATCCGCATAGGAATCCTTATATTGCTCCGCAGCCCGTTTTATTGCCGCATTAACGGTCGAATAATCGGCTCCATTATCCGCATCCTTCGCCCGAAGCTCCGGATAAGTCACGTAATACCCTGTAGTATCGTCACCCGCGGACGCCCAGCGGGACTCGGTCAGCCAGTCAATGGTATAAGCTGCGTCCTCATTGATGTCGTCCACGATTTCCTTATAATACGCGTCGTCTTCACTCGGTTCATAATCTTCAGAATCATCGTAGTAGTCGCCATAGTCGTCATAATAATCGGAGCTTCCCACCGTATTCTGCGCGGCATGGAAAATCAGGCGGCTCACATTCATGGTAACCGCAATCAGGGCGCTAATCAGAAGTATGGCGCCGAGAATGCTTAAGATGATCACCCAGCCTTTCGTCTTCTTTTTCTTCGGACTGTTTCCCATTCCGTAATTCTGCGTCGGCTGCTGTACGCTGCCAAACCGTCCGCTGTAACCGCAGCTCCGGCAGACACCGTCCTGCATCAGGGCTCCGCAGCGCGGGCAAAAATCAAAATCTCTGTTTTCACTCATTGTTCTTCTCCTGTCAGTTCATCCAGATTTTTTCCGTAGGCATCTATAAAATAGGTCAAAAACAGCTCTGCCTCCCGCACCTTAAGCCGGTGAAGCTGCTCCAGGGTTGTCTCTCTGGCACGGACAAATTCCCGATTGCCGCACCCCTCCTCTTCGATACATTTGATATAGGCTGACAGCTTATCCGCAGCTTTTACAAGCTTCCAGAGATAAGCGTCTTCCTCCTGATTCGTAAATATTCCTTCATAGGATACGCGCATTTCTTCCGGAAGCATGGAAAGAAGAGTCTGGCCCGCCTTCTGTTCGATTTCCTTATAGGTATGCCGAATCTCCGGGTTATAATATTTTATGGGTGTCGGCATATCCCCGGTAATGATCTCCGTCGCATCATGGTACATGCCAAGCACCGCGGCCCGATCCGTATTCAGCTCTTTGCCCAGATAAGTGTTGCCAATCACAGCCAGCGCGTGGGCAATCATAGAGACCTCCAGGCTGTGCTCACTTAAGTTCTCTGCCCGGGTATTGCGCATCAGCGCCCAGCGGTCGATGTATTTCATCCGGGACATCATGGCAAAATAGTTATTCATGCTTCTTCCCCTTCTTTTCCTGAATCAGGCAGATATTGCTGGCCCAGAAGCTGCTGTATTTTTTCCCGTATTCCTGATATTCCTTCCAGGAGATAAAATATTCTTTTCCCCAGGAAGAAATCTGCAGATAGCCGTTCTCCATACCGGTGACCACCACATAATGAGCCTTTGTCTCGGTGGCAGGCAGATAGACGCCGTTTTCCTGGCGGTACAGGGTCAGCTTTTTCTTCCGCCAGAAAGGAATGTTCTGACCGATGGCCAGAATCACCGGATAGTCCTTTGACAGACTGTCCTGAATGCGCTCCAACATTTTACCGGAGCTTAAACACCATCTGGCACGCAGATCGATCCGGTAATGGCGAAAATACCGGTTCATCGCCCGGGCAAGCTGGAAATTTGGCACGCCGAAGCCCGGGATAATGCCCAGATAGCGCTTGTTCATCTTACGCAGATAACGCTCATAGCGGGGATAAGAAAGGCAACCGTCCTCCCGCAGCATGCCGTACAACAGATCCGTATTGCAGGGCAGCCGGTGAATGCCCAGATAAATCAGCACATCGCCCATGGCCACCACGCCGCAGCCGTATTTCCGCATCATATAACCGGTGGCCCAGTTCTGATTTCCCCCGAAGGATTTATCCGCCTGCGTCTTTACCGCAAGATAGGTGTGCCTTAGACAGCAGCGTCTGTTCTCCATAGACTTTCTCCTTTAAACGACAGTTCCCATGAAATAAAAGCCCTTACATTCGTCCAGACTGACATTGACATACTGTCCGATCCGGGACGCTTCGCCCGGGAAATGAACCAGCAGGTTGTTGCTCATGCGGCCTGTCACATAACCGGGCTTGTGGTCGTTGACCTCCTCAATCAGGACCTCCTGAACAGTTCCGGTATAGCGGGCGGTCTGCTCTCTGGCACAGCTCTGTACCAGCGCCAGGAGCTTGTCAAAACGGACTTTATTGTCCGCATCCGGCACCTGATTTTCCATGGCGGCAGCAGGCGTTCCGGTTCGTTTGGAATAGATAAAGGTATACGCGTTATCGTAATGGACTTTCCGCACCACATCCAGGGTCTCCTCGAAGTCCTCGTCAGTCTCGCCCGGGAAGCCCACGATAATATCGGTAGTCAGGGAAATATCCGGGATCTCCCTGCGAATCTTCTCCGCAAGCTCCAGATACTGCTCCTTGGTGTACTTACGGTTCATGGCCTTTAAGATCCGGCTGCTTCCGGACTGCAGGGGCAGGTGCAGATGACGGCAGATCTTCTTCGATTCCTTCATAACCCGAATCAGCTCGTCGGACAGATCCTTCGGATGAGACGTCATAAAACGGATCCGGCGAATGCCGTCAATCTTCTCCACCTCGCGGAGAAGCTGCGCAAAGGTCATGGGATTCTCCAGATTCTTTCCATAGGAATTGACATTCTGGCCCAGCAGCATGACCTCGGTCACACCGTCCGCAGCCAGCTTCTCGATTTCCCGGATAATGTCCTCAGGCTTCCGGCTCCGCTCCCGGCCACGCACATAGGGCACAATGCAGTAGCTGCAGAAATTATTGCAGCCGAACATGATGTTGACGCCAGACTTGAAGGCGTATTTCCGCTCAATGGGAAGCTCCTCCACGATCTCCTGCGTATCCTTCCAGATATCTACAATCATGCTGCCGTTCTGCATACTTTCCGCCAAAAGCTCCGCGAATTTAAAAATATTGTGGGTACCGAAGACCAGATCCACGAAGCGGTAGCTCTGCTTTAACTTCTCCACTACTTCCGGCTCCTGCATCATGCAGCCGCAGAGAGCAATCTTCATATGGGGATTGCTTTTCTTCCGGTGCTTTAAAAGGCCCAGGTGGCCATAGACCTTCAGGTTGGCGTTTTCACGGACGGTACAGGTATTGTAAATGACGAAGTCGGCGGTATCCTCTTCCGTTGGCTTATATCCGATTTTTTCCAGTATTCCGGTCAGCTTCTCGGAATCCCTTGCGTTCATCTGACAGCCGAAGGTCGTAACGCAGAAAGTCAGCGGGCGGCCAAGCCGCGCGCTTTCCTCTGCTACCTGCTTTTTACAGACCTCTATAAAATAATACTGGCGCTCCGGCTCGGTCTCCGGGGCTTTCGCCCAGATTTCACTATTTAAATTCATGTTAGTTCTCCTGTAATCTCATATCATTCTGTACGGGTTCTATTTTTCAACAGACCCGTATTTTATAATATTACCTTTTTTACAGGCTTCGTGCAACCATTTGTTTTGGTTTGTATTCCATTTCTATTTTCGACTGCTTAGCCCAGGGCCACATCCAGGGCCATCATCAGTGTAAATCCCATAGCGAAAAAGATTGTTCCGATATCTGAGTGTTTTCCCACGGACATCTCCGGAATCAGTTCCTCGATGACCACATACATCATGGCGCCTGCCGCAAAGCTCAAAAGATATGGAAGGGCCGGAAGAATCAGGGTGGCGGCCAGAATCGTCAGAAAGGCGCCGATGGGTTCCACGACGCCGGACAGAACGCCGTAGAGGAAGGATTTTCCCTTGCCTGCGCCCTCGGCCCGGAGAGGCAGGGAGATGATCGCGCCCTCGGGAAAGTTCTGGATGGCAATACCGATGGACAGGGCCAGCGCACCTGTTACGGTGATATAAGTATTGCCGGAGAGCCATCCCGCGTAGACAACGCCCACCGCCATACCCTCGGGAATGTTGTGGAGTGTCACGGCCAGCACCAGCATCGTCGTGCGCTTCAGGTGGCTTCTGGGTCCCTCTGCCTCGTCGCTGTTCCGGTGTAAATGCGGGATGATGTGATCGAGCAGCAGCAAAAACAAAATACCGACCCAGAAACCGATAACTGCCGGGACGAAGGCCCAGATTCCCATGGCCGCCGACTGTTCCATGGACGGAATCAGCAGGCTCCAGATGGAAGCTGCCACCATAACGCCCGCCGCAAAGCCGGTCAATGCCCGGCTGACCTGTTCATTTAAGGATGTTTTCATAAAAAAGACCATGGCCGCTCCAAGGGAAGTTCCTGCAAAGGGTATTAAGATTCCCCGGATTATTTCTGATGTCATATAAGAATCTCCTTTCCTGGATTAGCCTGAACTAACCGTTTTATGATTATTATATGCGTCAAAGCTCCGCACTGTCCATAGCAGGATTTCTTGTTGAGAATAAAAGAAGGACAAGCCCTGCTTATCCTTCGTAAAATTTCCGCTGCTCCATTTCCTGCTGCATTTATTCGAAATAGTTGATACTTCTGGTCTTATCATAATAGATCACATTTTCCTGCCGCACAGACGCCGTTCCATGCTCCACATCAATGATCGATACCGCGCAATTTTTATGGACGCCGCCCTTCCAGAAATCTTTCAAATCTGTAATCAGAAGACTGGACAACAGTGCTTTCACAAGCGCTCCATGGGCGGATATCAGCACAGTTTTGTCCTGATACTCCGGCCGGTCAATGAGCCAGGTCAAAAAATCTGTTCCCCTGACACAGAGCTCCGCAATGGATTCACCGCCCTCCGGTGGATTATAGTGGGCCGGATTCTGGAAAAAATTTGGGAAATCCGGATCCGGGATGTTGTAATTCGGCCCCGTACAGCACAGACCCTCGAAGCAGCCAAAGCTGATTTCCTTCAGGCGCTCGTCCACAATCAGGGGAATCTGCCGCTCCCGTTTCATGATTTCCGCCGTCTGATAGGCGCGCTTCAGCGGACTTGAAAAAATCACATCAAAGGGAATGCCTTTCAGCGCCTCCGACGTAATCTCCGCCACTTCAATACCATTTCGATTTAAGGGAATGTCCGTCGTTCCCTGGAGCCAGTGCTTTGTATTCCAGTCTGTCTCACCGTGACGGATCACATAGATGACCATTTAAGTTTCCTCCTGCTATATAAAATCGAACTTATATTCGTTTTGGCTTATTATAGCATTTTGTCCGGAGCTTGTCATCCATTAAATTTATGAAAATGAAAAAGAACCGCAGCCCCAGATTTTCATCCAAAGCTGCGGAGTCCCCTGTAACTCAGGTTTCTTTTTGAAAAACGTTTTCTCGAACTTTTCTGAACAGGGCGGGCTTATTTACCGGCCATCTGCTTTTCCTGTTCCTCGATCATCTTCTTTACCATATAGCCGCCTACGCTTCCGTTCTGCTTGGAAGTCAGGTTGCCGTTGTAGCCGTCGGTCAGCGGTACGCCCAGCTCGCTGGCTACCTCGTACTTGAACTTGTCAAGAGCGCCCTTTGCCTCCGGTACTGCTGCGGTATTTGAAGATTTGTTTGCCATAAGAAACTCCTCCTTACTGCAGACGGGAATCTTTTTATACATTCCATTTGTCTGCGGTTCGTGATTGGTTGTTACAGGAGTTATTATGCGGAATAATCCGCTCTTTACACTGGGAGTTCCTTGCTTCTCTGATAAAATTTGGCTGTTTGCTTTCTAAAAGGTCAACCGCATCTGATTCCAGACCACATTGCCGTGTACGGATTCGGACACGCCCTCATTTACAAAACCGAATTTGGCGTAATAGGGAATCAGCCGATCCTTACAGGTCAGCACCAGACCTTTTCGGCCCTGCTCTCTGGCGTCCGCAATGGCCCGTTTGATGAGCTCGCCTGCGTAGCCCTTTTTTCGGTAAGCCGGAATGGTATTGACGCCGAAAATCATCTGCCAGTCTCCGTTTTCGCGGTGCATTTCGGCCTTTTCATACATTTCATCGGTCAGATCCGCCTCATCGGTCACGAAGCCGTCTACAAAAGCGATAAGCTTGTCGCCGTCAAACATGAGCCAGAAATGCTTTCCGTAATGAGTCAGGCGCTTTTCAAATTCTTCTTTGGTGGCCGCCTCGGCAGGCGGGAAGCACTCGGCCTCCACGGCGGATACAGTCTCCAGATCTTCGATAGTCGCTGTTCTGATTGTCATATGTTTCTCCTGCTTTCTGTAAATAAATTTGTCTTATTTTATACTAAATTTTCTGATCTGCCAAGCGGATTTATTCCGGAAATTCGTACCGTACGACCGCACAGTTCCTAACACCAAAGAAGGCATATTCCTCGTTGGTCATTTCATAAAAATAGGACTGCACCACACGGGCAATGCCGTTGTGAGCCACCAGAATATAGGTCTTTTCCTTTTCGGCTTTCAGCTCATCCAACAGGTTGTAGATACGCTGGGCCACCTGGAGCATGGATTCGCCGCCCTCGAAACGGCTTAAAAACTGCTCCTTGGCCTTCCGAAAATCCGCTCCGTCCCGGGGCGTGGACTCCCATTTTCCAAAATCCTGTTCGATCAGCCGCGGCTCCATCCGTGCCGGGATTCCGGTCACCTCTGAGATATGTCTGGCTGTCTCCGCTGCGCGGACAAGCGGCGAATATAGAATCTCATCCGCCTGAATGCCTTCCTCCAGAATCTTCTTTCCGGTCTCGATGGCCTGCTGATGGCCCAGATCCGTCAACGCGATATCCGTGGCCCCGCAGATTTTATTTTCCACATTCCAAATGGTCTGTCCGTGGCGGACAAAGTAGAGGGTGTGCATGGGTGATTCTCCTTTGTTTTGTAAAATAATACTTGATTTCTTCTTTTTTATTGTATATAATAACTTCGAAAAGAATCGGTTTTTTACCGTACGCAGATGTTATATCTGGCCAAGCGGGGTACTCGGTTCTTTTTTTATATTTATAATATCATACAAGTATTTCTTGCCGTCTGCATCATGACGGATAATCATTCTTGCTTTATATACATTATAACGTTCAACTTCCCCTTGTTCATTGTATACAGCAATGGCAAACCGTACATCATAACGATACCATCCATATCTTGCATCCAATTTATGTTTTGGATTTAAATTTTCCTGATAAGACTTATTTACAGAAAGCTCTATTAGTTCCGGAATTGCCTGCGCTGCATTTGCTTTCGCCTTTGCTAAGCCACCTTTTAATGTAGCTATATACCTGGAACCAGCATATTCATCTGGTAAATCTTTTCCGATATAAATCTCTTCTCGGTCCTCTTCTATCATATAAATATCACCAATATATCGTTCCAGATATTTTTCTACATCGCTTCATAGAATTTTTTGTTTGTTCTTAAATATAATATCGTGAATTACAACAATTTTATTGCCATCTGTATCTCGGACAATATTAATGTTTCTTTTTCCTCTTTCTATGAAGTCTTTTGTTTTTTCAATTCCCACATAATAAGCCAACATACGCGGAATATATTCCGGCGGGTTTCTCCTTCCGGCTTCCCAATCCTCCATTGTTCTAATTGGTAGTCCATATTTTACGCAGAATTCTTTCCTTGTAAGTCCCGTTTGTAAACGAATTTCCTGTATTGTCATATTTGTTGTTTCATCCTCCACGCAATGAGTGGTTTTATTGTAACATGTAATAAGCTTATACGCAAGATTACAGATACCACTCTAGCCTTCTGGTTCCCAGATATGGAACCTTCTCCCGCCATTCCCGTGCTTCTGCGAGATTCAGTTCGCAGCGTATCAGCTGCTCCCGGTCGTCGGCTTTTATGATCACGTCGCCGCTTGGATATACCACCAGGGACTCTCCGGCGAAATCCATGTCGCCCTCCCGGCCCACCCGGTTGCACATGGCGATGAAAACCTGATTCTGCATGGCCTGAACACGGATTTCCCATTCGAACATGGTCAGTGGCTCCGCTTTTGTATTGGCTGTGGGAATCAGAATTAAATCCGCGCCTTTCAAGACGCAGGTACGCACGCTTTCGGACAAGTGGCGGTCTTTCCGTCCTGTTCCAGATAGACATTGGGAGAAAGATAGAGCTTCTGCTCCACGGCCTTCTCCGCCAGCGCCCACAGCTCTGGCGCGCTCTCCCGCATACACCAGCGATCTGCGTTTTGTTTTTCATATTGTGGGAAAAATGGGGAAAGTTGAATCTCCGGGAAGAACAGCAGATCACTGTCCGCCGCTTCATCACAAAAGACCAGGGATTTTTGCAGATTTTCTTCGACGGAATCCGTCATGCGCATCTGCGCCAGGGCAAGCTTACAGGTATGTTGCATCGGAAATGCCTCCGTTTTGAATGGTTTGTTTTTTATTATAACCCGGCGATATTTCTTTTTCAATTGAAAATCAGGAAGACAGAGCCTGCCTTCCTGATCGATAAACTAATTTTTGTTTTTTGCTGGTTCGATGTTCGTAATCTCATTCATCGAATCGGTATTTGCGGTGTTTGCGTGTTCCGCTGTCACGCTATTATTTACCGTATCGCCATTCGGAAAATAGATCGTCGAGTCCACCAGCTTCGCGCCTTTTCCATCCATGCGGACCTTCAGCCACACTTCACGCAGAACGGACTCCTGGAAGCCTGCACCGTCCTTTGCAAAATGCCCCAAAAGCTGCATCCGCACAAAGAGCATATCGCCCAGGACGCTGACATCCTGATACTGCACTGAAGTAACCTCTGCGTCCGCATAATCGGTGTATTGGAAGCCATCCAGGTTGAACAGCTGTGTTTGATTCACGCTGTCTGTGTATCCAAATACGGCTCCGGCGTCCACCAGCACCTGATTCCAGCCCCGGCTGTTGGCTACGGAAATGGCGTCCAGATCCGTCTGGGTATAGGCGGGTTCGATAGAGCTTAAGTAATCCGGTTCGACGGCTGCCAGCAGATCTCCTGTCTCTTCATTTGCCCCCAGCAAGGTCATATCCAGTGCCGTCCGGGTCTCGTTCTGAAATTCCAGATCCGTCTGGTAGATGCCGTAGGGAACGTCTTCCCCGTCCGGACTGTTAAAATATTTCTGATAATATACGGTATCATTCAACACTACAAAGGTGGGCGCGTCGGTCAGATAAGCCTCCGTTGTCTCCCCGGTTTTCCGATTGTAGGAGTAAAAGTTGCCGTAGAAATATCCGGCGCTGCCCTCGTAATGACCAGCCGCTGTGAGGACCACATTTTCATCCACATACAGGCTTGTAATGGGATTCTGATTGCCCGGGTTAAGAAGCGCCGTATCGCCGGAAGCGGTATTGTATTCCCAGACACTGTGATCGCCAGGATCGTAGTAAAGACTGCTGCCGTCCGCGGTGCTGCCTAGAAGTTCTCCCTCCGCAACCATTTCCATATTTGCAACGGTAAAGGGCTGCCGCCAGATGCGGGAGACGCCGCCTGTCTCGTTCCAGGAATCGTAATACAGATACGCGCCGTCGGAATAGAGTTTTGTTCTATCCATGGTATAGAGCTCGCCGTCTACCGCGATGAGCTCACTGCCATTGCCGAGAATCGTATGATCTGCTGTCGTTTCGCTACCTGTTTTTCCTGTTTCCGCAGAGGTTCCAGATTCCGTATCGGATTCTGTCGTTGGTGTCGTCGGTCGTAAAAGCAGACCGAGGGCTGCCGCCACCAGAATGATAACTCCGATCAGAGTGATTCCAACGGTCTTTTTCCGATAATGCAACACGTTTTGAATCCGGCTTTTCAGGGAAGGTTCCCCGAAGGTCAGGGAGCTGACCGCATATCCATTCTGCTTCGCAGCGTACTTTAAAAGACTGGCAGCGTAATCCTTCCGAATATCCCGGGCACTGTTCTGGAGCACTGCCTCGTCGCAGGATATCTCCATATCCCGGCAGAAAAGCACATAGGCCAGCCAGACGCAGGGATTGAACCAGTGAAGCGTCCGGATCAGTAAAAACAGAAGCTTCCAAAGGGTATCCAGGCGCTTTCTGTGATAGTCCTCATGGGCCAGAATGTAATGCTTTTCCGTCTCCTCCAGGTTCGCAGGAAGACAGATAACTGGCCTCAGGACACCCCATACGAAAGGAGCCGGGAGCTTTTCGTATTCCCGGATTCGCTGTTTCGGAGCGCTTCTGACACATCGGTTTTTGCTTAAAAGTGCCTTTAATTTTATGGTAGAAACAGTCTGCTGGATTAGCAGTAATACGATTCCGGACAGCCATACTATGCGGAACATCAGACTCCAATTCCAGGTGCTCTTGCTTTGACCGGAAATCCCTGTCTCGGTGCCTGTCAGATTGTTTTGCTGTGTTTCCTGAAGTTCTTCCGGGAACTGTGCTTCCATTCCGGATTTCAGCCCTGTACCGGACAGCTGATGGATCGTACCGGACAGCTCATTGCTTCGATTCTCCAGATTCTGAGCGGTGGTTTCCACCCTGGAAGGAATCAGACTGAAAGGACTTTGCAGCCCTGTCGGCACACAAAAATTCAGGAACACCAGCAGCCAGAGCCCGTAGGCCAATTTTCTGGAACAATGCAGCACCTTCAGCATCAGGAACCGCAGAAGAACCACCAACAGCACGGTATAACTGCCAATCAGACTCAGATGTAAAACCGCGCCAAATACCTTTTCCATCCTCAATCCTCCCCGTACTCTTCAATCAGTTCTGCCAATTCGTCAATTTCTTTCTTACTCAGCTTTTTCCGCTTCAAAAAGGCCGCTACAAAATTCGGCAGAGACCCCTCATAATTCTCCTCCAGGTATCGTTCGCCCTTCCGTCTGGCGTATTCCTCCTGACTCATCCGGGATGTGACCACTGACTGCTCATTCTGGAAAATGCCATTTTCACAGATCTTCCGAAGCACCGTATAGGTGGTCGACTTCTTCCAGTTCAAATGCTCCGCTGCCAGCCGCACCAGTTCCCCACTCCGCAGCGGCTCATGCTCCCAGATAAGCTGCGCCAGCTCCTGCTCGGCCTCGGTCATGATATAGATCAGGTCTTCCATGGGACGCCTCCTTTCTGTAAATGAGAAATGGTTTAAAAAGTATAAACCTTTGATTTTAGTCTATACTTTTTAAACCATTTTGTCAACTGAAATCTGATATGTATTTTAATTTCCAAAACCATTCAGTAACATCTTTATTTTTCCATATCCTTCGGATATGCACGTTCCGCTTTGAATGCTATTCGGCAGGGTATCCTATCTGTCATACTTTATCTCCCGGCTTCGGATGATCCGGATTGTACAGGTGGGAATAGGTGTTAAACCGGACGAACAGGTAAATGCAGATAAGCGCAATCAAAACGCACACCATCAGTTCACCCAGAAAATCTGCCACCAGCATGGTTTTCAGAGAGAAAGTACTGATCGCGGCTTTGATAAGATATAGAAAGATGCAGGCTGCGATGGCCAGAAGCAGGTAAGTTTTCTTATTCGTTACAATAATCCAACTTTCTTTTTTCTTCATAAATATCCCCTCCATCCATAAAACATTTTGAAGCTTAAAAATCTGTTATTTAGAGAACAAAATATCTCACAATAAGAGCGACAATTCCAAGTACTACAACCGTATCCATCAGCCAATTCCGCTTATCTTTACAAAACAGGATCCCTGCAAGGCCGAAAACCGTCATGCAGGTACCGATTCCGGCGTCAATCCAGACGCCTTTGGAGATGGCTAAAAGCGTCCACAGCGCAGACATGAAAGTATAAAGAATCGTGATAAAATTTCCGGTTCTGATTTCGTCTTTCAGCATAAGCAAATTTCTCCTTTATTTCATTTGGTTAAAATATTCCAGATAATCTGGATCAGATTCAGCACGATATAGAGCTCCAGACACGGATAGTATTTTTAATTACAACGAAACCAGTCGCTTCGCCCTCTCATACTCATTTTTCTGTACATAAATTTTATATTCGTAAGTACAGCTCTGGTCGACGCCAAAGCTTCCGGTTTTTCGGGCTTCTCCACCTAAAGGGCCTGAACCCTGAAGATTTCTTGTGTGGATTCGATAATCAATTCCATGAAGGGAAAGCGTCTCCCGAACCTCTGCCTGACGGTTCATGTCAAGGGTGAGCAGCAGCTCTTTTTGAGTCAGTATATTCCACATAGGCTCTTTCTCTCCGTCAAATTAGATATTTCCTTGGATAACTTTTACCATTTACATATGATTTTCCAAAATAAGCCGAACCACATTCGTCACAATATAGATGCCAAAACAGGTCAGACTCTTTTTATAGCTTTTTGTTTTTCTTCCCTTGAAATAAAACACAACGCCTAATACAAAAAATACGCACACTGCAACGACTAATATTCTGTAAAGAAAAACTGTAAATTCCATCTTACTTTCCTCCCGATAATCAGACAACTCCTTGTCATCCATATCTTATTTTACCCACTGTATTTGTAATTTCATGATACTTGACCCATCTGAAATTGTCAATTATATTTCGCTTTTCATAATTGTTTTCTGTACATTCCACCATTTTTGTGCCGCTTTCATTAAGCAGCTTCCACAATTCAAGGCGGATTTCTATTCTTATCCTTGCTTTTCCAACCGGATAAGCCTATACTGACATAGGTATCTGTTTTACAAAAGAGAGGGGCTTTATCATGTCTGAAACCATAGAGAAAAAATCCTCCGGGCAGCACGGGATGCTGATGACCGAAGGCAGTATTCTTAAAAATATATTCTTATTTTCCATTCCGCTGATTCTGGGTAATCTGCTACAGCAAACTTACAATGCGGTGGACTCGATTATCGTGGGAAACTGTGTGGGAAGCAATGCGCTGGCCGCGGTTGGCGCGGGAGCGTCGCTGATCTATCTTTTGATTGCGTTCAGCCAGGGAGCCTCTGTGGGCGCGGGCATTATCATTTCTCAATATCTTGGGGCGCGGGATTCGGAGCATGTGCGGACTGCCGTTCATACAGCTGTCACAGTGGCCCTGATCCTAGGAGCGCTTCTGACCATCGGCGGGCTTCGATTCACCAGACCGCTTCTGATCTGGATGAATACGCCGGAGGAGGTGCTGGAGGACGCCGTGCTTTATCTGCGGATTTATTCCGGCGGCATGGTTTTTAATGTTCTTTACAATATGATGGCCGGTATTCTGAACGCCGCCGGCAATTCCAGGCGTTCGCTCCTCTATCTGGCTGCCGCGGCTTTCACGAACATTTTCATGGATGTACTTCTGATTGCGGTTTTGAAAATGGGCGTGGCAGGCGCGGCTATCGCTACGGATATGAGCCAGGCGGCGTCCTGTATTCTGGCTTTTCTGTTCCTGCTTCGCGTTCCGGCGGATTATCAGGTACATATTCCGGAGCTTCGCCTGAATGGCTTCATGGCTTTACAGATTTTGCGGGTGGGTCTTCCCACGGGTATCCAGAATATGGTCATTTCTCTGTCCAATATTCTGGTACAGGCTGCCGTCAACGGATACGGAACGGCTGCGATGGCCGGTTTCGGCGCTTACTTAAAGATCGACGGCTTCAATATCCTTCCGGTTTTGAGCTTTAGTATGGCGATCACAACCTTCGTGGGGCAGAATTACGGCGCCGGAAATCTGAAGCGCGTAAAAAAGGGCATGTGGGTGACCCTTGGCATGTGTATTGTATACACGGTCGTTACCGGCGCGCTGCTGTTGTTCTTCTCGCGCCCGGCTCTCAGCCTTTTCACCAAGGATTCCACGGTCATCGACTTCGGGCAAATCGCCATGCGGTATTTCTGCCCCTTTTATTGGCTGCTTGCCATTCTTCACGCGCTGGCGGGTACCGTCCGTGGAACCGGCAAAACGGTGCCGCCCATGGTGGTTCTGCTTCTGTCCCTCTGTCTGTTCCGTATCCTCTGGATCCGGCTTATTCTGCCTGGCTTCCATGGGATCGAAGGCGTCTACATCCTGTACCCGTTTTCCTGGGCGCTGGGTATGGTGCTGATGATTCTGTATACCTGGAAGGGAAAATGGATGAGTGCATAAAAGAAGCGGGGCGTTGCAGTTCGTCTGCAACGCCCCGAATGTTACTGTTTTATTTCCTTAACGCCCGCGCTTCCGGATCAGGAGGATCGTAAGCGTGATCCCGATCCCCAGCAGAGAAGCACCTGCCAGACAGATGGCCACGACCGTACTTGCACCGATGGCAGGCGGCGTGCTTTCTGTATTTTCCGGCTCGGAATTGTCCTGATCGTCCCGGACACGTCCGGCATTGATGGTGGTACCATCGGCCAGAGTGAGGATCAGGTCGCCCTCCTCATTGATCTGCGCGCCGTCGATTCCGGCAGCAACCGTGCCGTCCTTGCCGTCTTCTCCCTTTTCGCCGTCCTGGCCCTTGGCGGGAACCCCGGTGTCCAGGTCACCCAGCCACCAATTGCCGTTCTCACCGACAGTCGGCGTGACACCGTCCCTGGCCACGGCCAGATAGCCCGTATCCTCGCCGTCGATAAACCAGTTCCCGTTCTCGCCGATCTCCGGGGTGTTGCCGACAGCCTTGACCTCGGTATCCACATCCCCGACCCAACACGGAAATCAGCGGTTTTCTTCCAGCGCGTTTTCATATGGTGTCTGGCGGGGCTGCACCGGCTGATTGGGAACAACTATCGGTTCAGCATTTCAGGTAAGGCCAGAGAGAACATGGAGACGGTCAAACGTAGCAGCAACAATGTGATCGAGTTTCTGCAATCTGAGGGCTACATCCGTTTCAAGGCTGACAGCGAAGCCAGCTCGAAGGCGATCTATGAAGCCTACACAAGATGGTGCGACGATAACGCACAGAAGCCTATGTGGGGATATGTTTGCGAACCTGACCATGAATGTCAAATCAACGCTGATGGTGATTCGTTGTAGACACCCGTCAAATTGTCGGGACGGCATCTCTGTAAATCCTGCACTTTGCGGGATGCTGTTTTCTGAAATATTTTGTATAATATTATCAATGAATAAGAAAAAGGAGGTACTCATTATGGCATTTTCTCTCGACAGCAAGGTAAAGGACATTCTGAAGAATCCGGCGGCAGCAGCTGTTCTGGACAAGTACAGCCCTGATGCTTCCAAGAACCCGCAGATGAAGCTCGTCGGCGGTCTGACGCTGCGCAAACTCGCCAGCTTCCCGCAGTCGGCGTTCCTGCAGCCCCATCTGGAGGAGCTGGACAAGGAGCTTCAGGCGATCGAGTAATTACCGAAGCCAAAAAGGAGCCTGACCACAGGCTCCTTTTTGTATGCTGCATGAAAGGAAAACAATATGGATCTGAAAAAACTGTTTGGATATGAGGGAAAAACGGTTGTCGTTTCCGGAGCATACTCCGGCATGGGACTGGCTGCGGCACGGCTGCTGCAGGAGCTCGGGGCAAACGTTTATACGATCTGCCGCCGCAACGGGCGGCACAGTAAGCTGGATTTTCCAGTCGCAGGCGAGCTGTACGCCGACTTCGGCGTCAAGGCGGATCTGGATGCGCTTGCAGATGCGCTGCCGGAAACGATCGATGCCATGTTCCTCTGCCACGGTATCGCGCTGAAAGCGGATGCCTCCAATGCGCTGGAGGTGCAGAAGGTCAATTTCCTCAGTCACAAATATCTGCTAGAAAAGACGCTGCCAAAAATTGCGGAGAACGGCTCTGTCAATATCATCGCCTCGACCGGCGGCTTTGGCTGGCAGGATGCCTTTGCAGACTGCGCAGCAGTCGTAAATGCCCCGAGCTATGAGGCTGCGCTCGACTGGTATGCCGCGCACCCTGATGTCATTCAGAACGGCTATGTCTTCTCCAAGCAGTGCCTATGCACGTATGTCAAAATGAAAGTCCACGCGCCGGAATACATCGACCGCAAAATTCGCCTGAATGCCATCAATCCCGGCAATACGATCACGGGACTGACCGATGAGTTTAACCGGAACACCTCGCCAAACGGCGACGCAGCCGAGGGAAAGGCCGTCATTGAGGCGATTTTTCTGGACAGCTGGAACGGTCGCTGGGCAACCGCGGAGGAAATGGGCTATCCTCTGGTCGCCATCGGCAGTCAGATCTTCTCTTATATGAGTGGTCAGATCATTTATTTTGACTACGGCATGAGCAGCGTCTGGGAAACAGATGCGCTGGACGCCGCACCCAACTGATTTTGCCCGGTTCATCCCTTCAAAATGGGCGGCACTCCGATTGGAGCGCCGCCCGTTTTATGTGCCTGTCAAATCTGCGGGACAAAAACCCCGGCGTTCTGACCGCCGTCGGCGAGAATGTCCACGCCGTTGATGTATCCGGCCCCGGAAGAGCAGAGGAACGCCGTCAGTGCGCCCATCTCATACGGATGCCCCCAGCGCCCGGCGGGGATCAGCTCGAGCTGGTTTTCTGCCGTCTCCGGCTGATTGTCGATGAGCTTCTGGTGCATGGGCGTGAGCAGCCGGTCATAGAAATCCGGCTCATTCCATGCTTCAAACGCCTGCGACCACTCGTCTGTCTGCGGCATGGTGTAGGCAGCGACGGAGGAGAAATTGATCATCACGCCGCCCCCGGCCAGCACCAGATAGAATGCCTCGACCATATTGACCGTACCGGCCGCGTTGATACGGATAATATTTTCCGTCGCCGTGTCGCTCGGCGAGACGCCGGAGGTATGGATGACCTGCGTCACGTCACCGAGGGAAGCGGCGAACTCCGCCAACGCCTGCACCTGCGCGCGATCCGCGATGTCCGTTTTGCAAAGGTGCCTCTCCACGCCAAGCTCGTCCAGCTCCACTTTTGCCGCTTCCATCTTTGCGAGGTTGCGCCCCGCCAGCACGATCACGGACGTTTTTCCGAGTTCCTTACAGATCGCCTTTTCCCATGCCGCCGTGACCGCCTGTCACGACCGTAATTGTTTTCTTCATGTGTGACCTCCCTGATTTGGATACGGCACAGGCGGCTCTGTATAGGCCGCCTGTGCTGTGTTTTCGTTTGTATTCTTTCAGAAGCACGTCCAGCCGCCGTCGCATTTGAGTTCTTCGCCGTTCACATAGCGGGACTGGTCGCTGGCAAGGAATAAAATCGCATCTGCCAAGTCCTCCGGCATGGCCAGCTCGCCGGAGAACTCCAGCAGCTTGCTGGTCCTGCCGAAGCCGAACTCGTCGGCGGGCGGCATGACCAGCGGAATATCGGTCACGACGCCGCCGGGCGAGAGCGCGTTGCAGCGGATGCCCTCCTCCATGTACATGAACGCCGTGTTCTTCGTCGCCGCCAGCACCGCGCCCTTGCTCGCGCAGTAGGCCGCGCCCGCGGTCTGGTGCGTTGCGCCGACGGAGCAGATGTTGACGATTACACCGCCGTCGCCCTGTGCCAGATACTGTTTGCATTCCTCGCGCAGGCCGTACATCAGGCCGAACGTGTTGATGCGGAACGTCTTTTCCAGCATTTCATCCGACATATCGGCAATGGCGGTATTGTCGTCCATCACGCCCGCGCAGTTGACGGCAACGTCCAGCCGTCCAAACGTCTCGACTGCCTTTTTCACCATGCCCACGGCTACCGCCGGGTCGCCGCCGTCGCCCGCGTACCACGTCATTTCACCGGGAGCATCCTTGCATTCCTCGGCCAACTCCTTCAGGCGTTCTTCGCGGCGGGCGACCGCCACGACCTTCGCGCCCTCGCGGCAGAACAGCTCCGCCGCGGCGCGCCCGATCCCGGCGGAAGCGCCGGTCACGATGCAGACTTTACCATCTAATCTTCCCATAATGTCCTCCTCAGCAGAAAACCTTGTTTACGACAACAGCGGGCGAATCGTTGCAGCCGACGGTCAGCTCCGCGCCGTCGGGCACGTCCGCGCAGACGGTGGCGAAGCCAATGTTCTTGTTCACGGTATAGCCGTAGATGGTCTGCGCGCAGCGGCCGACCTCGACGCCGTACCAGTACACACGCTCCCAAATGGAGATATCCTCCGTCGATTCGCGGGAAAATTCCAGACCGACCATACGGTATTTCGGGTGCTCTTTCCGTGCCAGCGCCGCTTCTTTGCCGATAAAGTCCTTGTCGGCGGCGACCGCCCAGCCGAGACCGCACTCATACGGGCTTAAATACTTGAAGTCCTGCTTCAGTGCAAAGCCCTTTTCCATCGGGATGGAACGGACGTAGACCTCGAGCGTCTGCAGCTCGCGGCCGCCGACGGACGCGACTGCCTTCAGCGCCAAGTCGTGAACTTCCGCGCTCTTGTCGAATGCGGAGTAGATCTCATATCCGTTTTCGCCGGTGAAGCCGGAGCGGTGGATATAAACGGGGATATCGCCGAGCTTCCGCTCACAGATGCCGAAGCGCTTCAGGTCGTCGACCGGCGCGTCCAGCATGGCGTTCATCGCCTTGAGGCTGTCCGGGCCCTGCACGGCGTACATATCCCAGTCGTAGGTGATGATCTTCGCGTGAATATCAGCCTCTCCCTTGTGCTGCTCGATCCACGGCAGCAGGCGCGGGCCGTAGAGGTCGGAGACCCAATACAGGCCGTCCGCCATGTGCATAACGATCACGTCGTCGATGATCTCGCCGTTTTCGTCCAGCGAGGCGGTGTATTTCGAGCGCCCGACGGCGACCTTAGAAATGTCGCTGATATAAATTTTTTGCAGGACTTCCAGTGCGTCCTTGCCGGTGATCTCCACCAGATCGTGCGTCCAGCGGTAGAAGCCGACCCCTTTGCGGATGGCTTCGGCATCGGCGCGCGCAACTTTGTCTTCCTTAAACAGCATATTCCCGCACCTCCTTACAGCATCCGCAGGTCTTCCTTGCGGATAACCTTGATGAGCATATCTTCCTCGTCACGGTCCTCAATGACGCAGGACCATTCCGGACTGACGAGCGTCTTTGCCGCGCCGTTCCACTGCGCTTCGTAGGCGTCGACCAGCTCGTCGAGCGGCGCCATCTCATAGCGTGCAGTGAAGTCCTCTGATTTGACCTTGATCCATGTCTCGTCCTTCGTCCAGCGCACCATCTCATACGGCACCTGCTGCACGTCGAGCATATAGCGGATATATCCGCCGAGGATCCGGCCGTCGTTCTCGTCCATCTCGTGTGGCACGCCGAGGTAGCTGCGCAGGCCCTCTTTGGCGAACGGATCGATGAACTGGTTCTTGCCGGCAGTCGCAAAGACGATACGGAACACGCGCAGGAACTCGTCTTCATCGGGGGCCATGTCCTTGATGGCCATCATCGGGAACTGGATGGACCAGACCCAGCCCATCTGCGCGACCCAGTGGTACGCTTTTTCGAGCGACGTTTCCTCGCCGAAGTTCTGCGTGTACTGCCCGTTGCGCAGGCACTGGCCTTCCTTGACCATACGCTCGCGCGGGGTGTCGTGGATGGGGTCGACGGGCTGCTGCATGTGGTCGAGCCATCCCTGCTTGGGAAGGCCGTACACGTCGCGGCGCTCCGCGACGACGCGGCAGTGCTTGTTGCCGCAGCCTCGGGCCTGACACATGTTGAGCGCGACCTCGTTCTCCGTGCCCTTGGAGGACGCGAGGTCGAAGTTCGCCGTGAACATACTAGTCGTCATGTTGCAGAGCTCACTGCCGACGATGTCCCACGGACAGGTGTCGAGCTCCTTTTCCACACGGTTGCGCGTGAACTGCACGACGCGGCCCGCCATGTTCTCCCACTCATCGCCGGAGTCGCCGGTGATGCCGCCGAGCCAGCTCGACTTTTCGCACAGCTCCGGGATGTTGAAGGCTTCATAGAGCGAAGCGTTGACATAGTTCTTCTGTTCCTCCGGGGTTCCCGCGACGGCCATATTCATCATGTTGGCGATGTCGCAGATGGCTTCTGTGCGTTTTTCCCAGCTTGGCTCGAAAATCCGCATGACCTGGAAAAGGTTGGCGGTCATGGCGGCGATCTGGCGGTTCAGCTGCCGGTAGGCTTCCTCCTCTGTGATGAGCTTGCCCCACGCGGTCGCGAAGCATTTCCTGGAATCCAGTTTTTCTTTCAGCATGGTATTCCTCCTATTTTGTTTTTACGATACATCTATTATAAGCCGCTGGACACACAGCGAAAATCCTACAAAAAGTTTGTTTTTTGCAGCTTGCAATCGTTCACTTTGTATACTGGAAAGTCATACAATTTGCAGGTGTGATTTTTGTGCAAAACAGCAATTTTAACGCGAATTCACATGCATAACCATTTAAATTGTACGGTTATGCATTGACAGTCAGGAGCAGTCGAAATATAATAAAATGAACAAAAATTTGAAATGAGGGACTGCTTATGAAGCTGTGCGCGGATATTCTCTATTGGAAGTTGAAGGAGGAACTGAAAGCCGTCGAGATGCACGGTGCTGGCAGCCAGGAATTAAAGCTGATCCGGCCGGAATTTTATCTCGACCAATCACAGACCTTTGAGAAAAACCGCGTCTACGTCTGTTCCGCCGATCATCTGCCCGTGCATCCGTCGCTGAACGAGAATGTGTGCCTCGTCTGCCTCGGGCAGCACTGGAATCTGACGACATTTTATAACCGGTGCAGCGTGATCGTCATCGAAGCCGACACGGATATTTTCCGCGTGTTTAATCTAGTGCAGCACATTTTTGATCGGTATGAAGCATGGGAAGAACAACTATGGCACATCCTCCGCCATGGAGCGGGTCTGCCGCAAATGCTGACGGCTAGCCGGGGCGTCTTTGAAAATCCAGTGCTGCTCATTGGCTCAGACTTCCGTTACCTAGCGGTTACGGATGAGGAATATTTTCAAAAGGATCTCGGCATCCGATTAGACACCGAAACCTTCGACGCAGAGAAAATGGCGACATTTTTGTCCCTGCATGATCTTTCTACCCATGTGCACGAGCCGCTCCTGCTGGAACTGCAAAATACGCGAACGTTGTCGGTCAATGTGTTCGATCAGGAGGAATACCTCGGCTGTCTTACGGTGTTTGAGGCGTTCCGGCCGCTGCGGGAGTCTGATCGGTCGCTTGCTGTCTTCTTTGCCAAGCTCCTGCGGCAGGCCATCCAGCAGAATCCTGTCCTGGCAAGTACCCGTTCCGCCGTCCGCCGTGCGCTGCGCAGCGTCATTGCCGGGCAGCCGGTCGATTTTGAGCTGCGGCGGGCGCTCAGCCAGGAAAATGGGAAGACGGACTGGGTCTGTGTCCGGCTCCAGCCGAAGGCCGGCGCAACTTTCCTGCCCGGCGCTTATCTTTCCGCCGCTCTGGAGGAACGGCATCCCGGCGCAATGGCGTTTGAATATGAACGTGCTGTCGTTGCATTTTTGCCCGCTGAACAGGCAGAAAGGGAAACAACGGCGCAGCTCTTGCCGCTGCTGGACAGGCTGGGACTGGTCTGTGGTGTTTCCAGCGTGTTTTCCAATTTGTATGAGACGAATCAGGCGTGGTTTCAGGCGTCCAGCGCACTGCAAAACGGGCTTTCGCGGGACGAGAGCAGCGTTGTATTCTATTTTCAGGACTATCTGCTGCCCCAGCTCCTGTCCGGTGCGTTGGCTGGCCGGCCCTCGTGGGTCTATTACCCGGACGGCCTGAAAAAGCTTAAGGCGCACGACGAGGGCTCGCAGGTCTCGTATCTGGAGACGCTGCGCGTCTACCTTGACAACAATCTTTCCGTTACCAAAACGGCGGCAGCGCTCTATCTGCACCGTTCGACGCTCTTAGACCGCCTCGCTCATATCACACAAATGCTCGGCTGCAACTTGAAAGACCCTGACTTTTGCCTTACCCTCGGTATCATTCTCAGAGCCGAGCTGGAGCAAAATCGGGTGAATCAATCGCATTAAGGCAAAGATGAACCTTGCATTTTTCTTCTAACACCCCCTATGTAGTTTGTTTTCCTACATAGGGGCGTTTTGCCTATTGTCCGCTTTTACTGTTCGGTTCAGATTTTGCATAGGGCGTTCTTTTATGAAAAAATACCCTTGACAAATCTCGTCTCATAACGCCCCATTTGATTTTTCTCATGTTAAAATCCTCCTCTTATATAAAAAATTCAAATTAACTCTCCGTTAAAAATTGCCGTCAGCAACGCGCCGGTACAGCCAATCCTTGTAGATTCCGTTCCGAAAAATGCCTTTACAATCGGAATCTTACGATATTTTCGAAATATCTGACGACAGTTCAGAATCTCTTCTGCCTGCAGCAGATAATAATCCGGAATCCACCACCCCTCATGTCCTATGATGACCCTCTGCGGATTGAAACTGTTGCAAAAACTGATAAGACCACATGCAAGCTTTTCTGTCATATCCGAAAAGATGACATCCATCTTTTTTTCCCGCTCTGTCCATTCCATTCCCTTTTCTTTTTTTACAAGCGCGTCCTCCATCTCACTGCAGAAGGCTGCAAAGGGTTTCCCATCGCCCGTAGCTTCCATAAGCCTTCTCTCTATGATATCACTCGATATATATTTTTCCAGACAGCCTCTGTTTCCGCAGTCGCAGGGAATCCCATTCCAGTCAATGCTGGTATGGCCCAGTTCACAAATCATACCGGTCCCGTTTTTGTACAACTCTCCATTTACGATTACTCCCACGCCCACGCCATTTCCCAGACCCACATAAAGGAAATCATCGCAGTCGCTGCCACTGCCGTAATACTTTTCCGCAATCGCGGCACAATTACATTCTCCGTCAAAATATGTCGGCAGATGATATTGCGTCTGAATTTTTCGTTTCACTTCCAAATCATGAAGTCCATAAAAATCGATGGGCGTCAGAATTTCTCCATAAAGCGTATCCACCGGTCCCATGGAGCCAATTCCAATCCCGAAAATCTTTTTCTCCGGAAATGTATCCAATATCTCATCAATCGACCGAAATATATGAGGGAAAAACTCTTCCGCCACGTTTTCGTTCATCTGGTATTCCAGTTTTTTCAGAACCTGCAAATGCATATCACAGAGAAAAACACTGCATCGTTCCCGATGAATATGCACACCAATCAGCTTCGGCGCCCTGTGGGAAATACAAAGCTGAATCGGATTACGTCCTTTTCCATCCACCTGCATTTTTTCCCGTTCTTCCAGAACTCCCTGCTCCAGAAACTCATTGACGATATAGGTCACTGTCATTTTTGACAACCCGGTTTGCTGCGCCAGCTCGATGCGCGAACTGCATTCCCCCGTGGCGATAAGCTGGAGAATCAGCCCCCGGTTTTGCTGCTTCAGTCTTGTGTTGTTGACTCCTGTTTTCGGCATAAAAGCTGCCTCCCAAGTAAATATCTTTTCTCTATCTGTATTCATAAAACAGTTTTACTTTATCTCTATTTATATAATACATTGCTCTTACTATTTGTCAAGATAAAAGTAAATTCATTTTACAAATACACTAAAGAGCACAAAAAAAGTCCCCGAAGCTGCTCCGAGGACTTTTTTGTACCGAATTCACTCTCTTTTTTACGCAAACATGGAAAATGCCATAACCACGCTTCCGAGAATCACCAGAATCACACCCGTCACCCGGTTCAGGGTCTTCGGGGTCGCTTTATTGGCAAACACCGCCGCGATTCGCGCCCAGAGCAGGGTAAAGATCACGCAGAGAATCCAGACCGTCCAGTCCGGCGTGCCACCGATGGCGAAATGAGATACCGCTCCGGTAAATGCTGTGAAGGCCATGATAAACACACTGGTTCCCACCGCTGTCTTCAGCTCGTAGCCCAGCACCGAGGTCAGGATAAGAAGCATCATCATACCGCCGCCTGCGCCCACGAAGCCGCAGATAAAGCCGATGAAGATACCACAGACCATGGACTGAATCGCCCGCTTCTTCGCGGATACGCCCTGCATGGCCTCCTTCGTGGTCATAACCGGCCGCACGATGAATTTGATGCCCAGCAGGAAGGTCATAAAGACAGAAAAGGTTCCCATGGTCGTGGACGGCACCAGACTGGATATCCAGCTTCCCACCACCGTAAATACCAGCACACTGACCATCATAATCAGACCGTTTTTCACATCCAGATTTCCATTTTTCTTATAGGTATAAGCGGATACGGCGCTGGCCAGCACATCCGAGGAAAGGGCGATGCCCACCGCCATATAGGGCTCCATTCCCAGAAATGTAATCAGCATGGGGCTGATGACCGCCGCTGCGCTCATACCGGCGAATCCGGTTCCAAGACCTGCTCCCATGCCGGCAAAAAATGTCACAAAAAAAGTAAGTAAGATTTTCATTTTAATGTTCTCCCTTCAAGATTTCTTCTGCGTTCTTTCCAATGCTGTCCAGGGTCTCCACAAACACCCTACGGGTTTCTTCATCCACCTGCGCAAACAGCTTTTCGCCAAAAGCCAGCTGTACTGCCCGCCCCTCTTTGATGAGCGGTTTCGCCTTTTCCGTGCAGAGAAGCTCTGTTTTTCGCCGATCCCCTGCTACGCTTCGGCGCTTGAGATACCCCTCCTGCACCAGCCGCTCCACGTTGACTGATACCAGATTTGCCTTGATATCCCGCACCTCCACGATATCACGGGCAGTCCGATATTCCGGGTTATTACCCAGGAACATCAGGATGTCGAAGGCTGTCTGCGGAAGACCGAGCTTTTTGCATAAAGGCTTGCACATGGCATTGTAGGCCAGAAGGAGCTTCCTTGGAAATTCAATTTCCGTAACCATTTCATTCTCCTTTTATTTCTTTTTTGGATAGTTCATTTTTGAACTATTATAACACAGAGAGCGATAAATGCAAGAGAAAAAGACCGGAAAAACGGATTCCGATCTTTTTTCTCTCATATCCCAATCTTTACTTATAACTGTTTTACTTCCGGATATCCACCATCCAGCCATTCTCCAGCGCACTCTCGGTATCCCCTGTATTGTCCAGGTTCAGATACATCTCGCCCAGCTTGTCGGCAGGAACCGCGAAGGCCGCATGGACCGTAACGGTCTCGCCGGACTTCAATGTGTCGATGTAGTTATTACCCCGCTCGCCGCCGTAGACGTCGTAGGCGCCGACTTCAGCAGTCAGCATGAGGCCTTCCTCGACGACATAGTCCCACTCATCGCCTGTAGCGGGTGTTTCCAGTTCCCGATGCCATACGCTTGCCCGGTCGCCTTTGGTCTCCAGAAGCTGGATTGAACCGTTGTACATGATATCGGTCAGTGTGTCGCTTCCGGTATTGGTATATTCGACGGTCACGTAGACCAGCTTATTTTCGGATTTTTCCGTCTTCACCACCTGATCCAGCGTATCGATACCGTCACCTTTTTTAATATAAGAAATGGTGCTGCTCTTCAGGTTTCCATTTGCGTCAAAGGCAGTAGCTGCCTCCGCGTCCAGCATGCCCTCCGGCAGGATGCTCTGATTGTCGGCCGTCTGTACATCGGTTACTTTTGCGGTCAGTCCCGGCAGCTTCTCCAAACCATTGTTTTCCATATCCATGATCCTGCCGATACGCTCCGCTTTCTCAAGCAGCTTTTGGGAAAAGGTCACTTCTACCGAATCAGAGCTTTCTTCCGCCAGTGCGTTTTCCTTTTCCGCATCCAGGTACTTACTCCAGTTATAGCAGAGCATCACATCGTCCCCGACGGTCTCTTCCGTGAGCGTCACAGTCACACCCTGGGCGATTTTCAGGGCCTCTTCCTTGGATATATCGGAGCTTGCCAGCATTTCCAGTACCAGATGCTCCTCCGGGTAGGTCACATACAGACTCTGGTTATAGGCCTCCAATGCAGTTTTCAGGTAGACGCCGTCGCGGCCGTTCACCTTCAGTTCTTCTTTTTCCGTCACATTGTAACTGAGCTTTTCAAAGGAAGTGTCTCCGGTGTCCATATAGTAGCAGCCCATGGTCACGCCGCCCCGGCCACCCCGGTAGTTGTATTTGCCCTCTTCCGTCTGTACCATGCCATCAGGCAGGTAAGATGCCTGTATCTTCACATAGTGCTGTTCGTCTGCGGCGGACACTGCGCTGTCCTGAGTGCCGTCCTGACGCTCCTGCTTTGTCTCGTAAGCGTATTTTCCCACCTGGTTATTTTTCAGTCCGTAGAGCACGCCTGCAAACACGGTGGTTCCGAGGGCCAGTGTAGCGGCGGCTACCGCTACGACCAGCCGTTTCTTCGGAATGTGGCGTCCGGCTTTTCGATTTCCGGGAAGCACATCCGGTTTTGCCAGCTGCTTTTCTATCTCCTGTTCGATCATCTGCCGCATGCTCTCCGGCATGTTCGGGAAATCACGGTTCATATTTTCTAATTTCATACCCTGCTCCGTCCTTTTCTTATTGGTAAATCTTCATTCATCAGATTCATGGGAACTCCGCGGCTTTACTGTCGGCGCGAAACTGTCTTTTTTCTTTATTACTGCGCGGCCCGTTCTGTCAGTTCCCTTTTCAACCGCTGTCTGGCCCGGGCCAGCCGATTTTTCACAGCGCTTTCGGTGGTCTCCATCATTGCCGCAATCTCCCGCACACTGTACCCGTCCAGATAGTAGAGAGTCACGCTTAACCGCATCTCCTCCGGCAGCCGGTAAATGGCCTCATAGAGATCCGAATAATCCTTCTGCTCCTCTGTCTTTTCCTCCTGTCGGTAATCCTCCAGGGATACGACGCGCTTTTCCTTCCGCATGACGCTGTAGCATTCATTGAGCAGAATCCGCATGAGCCAGGTTTTCGCATAAGCGTCCTTTTTCAATGTATCTAATTTGGAAAATGCCTTTACAATGGCCTCCTGAATGGCGTCGGCGCAGTCCGCGTCGCTGTATAACAGGGTCTTGGCCACATGATACATGGCGTCCTCCGATGCCATGATCAATTCTCCCAGTTCTTCTTTTTTCATTGTTTCCTTCCCGCCGGCTTTGGTTATTTGGTTGCGCGCTGCATTTGCTTTACATAGATTAGATGCATGGGAACAGGGTTTGGTCGCATACGTCCGGAAAAAATTTATTTCCACTGTATTATATCAAAAAACGACTGTCCGGATCCTACAGCAGATCCATTCAGCCGCTTTTATTATTTCACTTTCTATTTTCCAAAACAGTCCCCTGCCTTAGCCGCCATAATCACTGTTGACCTTATATCGGATCCTCAGGAACATGCACATCTTATCTCCCCGGTAATAGAAATCGTAGGTGGGGCTATGGATAGTTCGTCAATTCTATTATACCTTTCATATTTATTTTCCAAAGGATAATATGTAGCATGTAAAAGTAATTTGTCAAAATTTTTTCTTGACATTTGAATCCCTTTTTCCGTATAATAAGCGGCGGACAATTTCACAGAACAAATCAGAACTGGTATAGAATTGGAAACGACACAAGCGCTTCGCTCTTGATAACGAACAACACATGTGTCTTTTTTGTACCCATTTTTCGAAAAGGAGAACAATTTTATGCCAAAAACAAAATTTCAAAATGTCATTTTCACTCTTATGATGGCTTTCCTCATGGTCTATGCTATGATCTGCTACAACATTTCCCTGAATATCGGAGAAATGAGCAATCAGGTCTTTCTGATGGCTTTTCATGAAATGGTCATCATGTGGCCGATAGCTTTTATCCTGGAGTTCTTTGTGGTTGATAACCTGGCTCACAAGCTCGCTTTCCGCATGGTAACGCCGCAGGATCGCCCGATCGTTATCACGCTGGCTATCTCTGTCATGATTATCTGCATCATGTGTCCGGTCATGAGTCTGATTGCAACCCTGCTGTTCAAAAACGCCGGCTCTCAGTTTATTGCTGTCTGGCTGCAGACCACTTTCATGAATTTCCCGGTGGCTTTCTTCTGGCAGCTGATGTACTGCGGACCGTTTATCCGACTGATTTTCCGGAAAATGTTTCCGGAGAAATAAGTGATATTGAATGGGATTCCAAAGGATTTTCCCCTTGCATAAAATAGTCTGTATCTGCACCATTTCTGAGAAACAGTTGCAAATACAGACTATTTTTTCACAAAAATTGAATTCTATTGCATTAAATCGCATCCAGCGCCTGGGCGATATCCGCAATCAGATCCTTCTTATCCTCCAGTCCGCAGGAAATTCGGATGAGCCCGGCCGGAACCCCGGCAGCGGCCAGCTGCTCATCGTTCATCTGTCTGTGGGTGGATGTGGCCGGATTCAGGCAGCAGGTGCGGGCGTCCGCCACATGGGTCTCAATGGCCGCCAGCTTCAGGTTCTTCATGAATTTTTCCGCCGCTTTTCTTCCGCCCTTCAGCTCGAAGGAAACCACGCCGCAGCCGCCGTTGGGCAGATATTTCTTCGCCAGTTCATAATATTTGTTGGAGGGCAGCGTCGGATAATTGACGAACTCTACCTTCTCATGCTGCTCCAGAAATTCTGCTACAGCCTGGCCGTTTTCCACATGGCGGGGCATCCGCACATGCAGGGACTCCAGACCCAGATTCAGGATAAAGGCGTTCTGGGGAGACTGGACACAGCCCAGATCCCGCATGAGCTGGGAGGTACATTTCGTGATAAAGGCTCCCTCTTTACCGAATTTCTCTGCATAAGTGATACCATGATAGGATTCGTCCGGCGTACAGAGCCCGGGAAACTTGTCTGCATGGGCCATCCAGTCAAACTTACCGCTGTCGATAATGGCTCCGCCCAGAGCCGCGCCGTGGCCGTCCATATATTTGGTGGTGGAATGGGTGACAATGTCAGCGCCCCACGCAAAAGGCCGCAGATTTACCGGCGTCGGGAAGGTATTGTCCACGATGAGCGGTACGCCGTGGGCGTGGGCCGCCTTTGCGAATTTTTCGATATCCAGTACCGTCAGGGCCGGATTGGCAATGGACTCTCCGAATACAGCCCGGGTATTATCCTGAAATGCCGCATTCAGTTCTTCCTCTGTGCAGTCCGGAGCCACGAAGGTGGATTCCACACCCATTTTCTTCAGGGTCACGTCAATCAGGTTATAGGTACCGCCGTAGATGGAGGAAGACGCCACGATATGGCTGCCTGCCTCGCAGATATTAAACAGAGCGAAGAAGTTCGCCGCCTGTCCGGATGAGGTCAGCATACCTGCCGTACCGCCCTCCAGGGCCGTGATCTTCGCTGCCACATAATCATTGGTAGGGTTCTGCAGTCTGGAATAGAAATAGCCTTCCGCTTCCAGATCAAAAAGCTTTCCCATATCCTCGCTGGTGTCATACTTATAGGTGGTAGACTGAATGATCGGAATCTGTCTCGGTTCTCCGTTTCCCGGTGTGTAACCGGCCTGTACGCATTTGGTATTTAATGAATAATCCATGTGTATTCTCCGCCTTTACTTTCATTTTCATGGCTTCTATGTTACACCTATTTTACATATCTGTAAAGATAGTGAACGCATGTTTTGCTTATTCCTGTCGCTTTTTGATCTGCGGCGGCCGATAATGATAGAGTTCGTTGTAGGCCTCCAACTCGTCCACATCTTTCACCCCGCCTGGAATCAGGCCCGTACAGTCCTGGGCTGATGCGGCATTGGCCAGATAATCATAGGAATCAATGAGCTGCTCGTTCGGTTTTCGCATGACAGAACCTCCTGTTATCTATAAGAAAAATCATGAAAAAGGGACAATAGCTGTATTTTCTGTGACACTGCTATTGTCCCCTGCTTTTGTATTCTTATGTCTGCCGTTTTATGGCTTTATTTTTCCTGCATATATTTTCCGGTCACACTTTCCGGATTGGCCGCCACCTGCGCGGGCGTACCGGCAGCTACAATGTATCCTCCGGCTTCTCCGCCGCCCGGCCCCATATCAATGATATAATCGGCGTTCCTGATCACATCCAGATCGTGTTCGATAACCATCACCGTAGCACCATTGTCCACCAGGGTCTGGAAGACCTGCAACAAAGTCCGGACGTCCAGCGGATGCAGGCCGATGGTGGGTTCATCGAAGACAAAGACCGAATCAGACTGACCTTTCCCCATCTCACTGGCCAGCTTCAGACGCTGGGCTTCGCCGCCGGAGAGGCTTGGCGTCTCCTCGCCCAGGGTCAGATAGCCCAGCCCCAGCTTTTCCAGAACCTCCAAGCGCTGATGAACAGTCTTCAGATCTTTCGTGGCCTCCAGCGCCGTATGCACATCCATTTCCATAAGCTCCGGCAAGGAATACTGCTTTCCTGATTTCGTTTCATACCGAATCTGCCAGGTCTTTTTCCTGTACCGGGATCCGCCGCACTCAGTACAGGGGATATCCACATCCGGAAGGAACTGCACATCCAGGCTGATTTCTCCGGTGCCATCGCAGATTGGACAGCGCAGCGCCCCTGTATTGTAGGAGAAATCGCCTGCTTTATAACCGTCTCTTTTTGCGTCTGCCGTCCTGGCAAATACCTTCCGTAGTTCATCATGGACGTTGGCATAGGTGGCCACGGTAGAGCGTACATTGATCCCGATGGGCGTGGCATCGATAAGCTTTACATGGGAGATGCCTTCGGCTGAAATCCCTTTCACATGCTCCGGCAGCTTGGTTCCGGCTGTCACAGCCTGCAGACCCGGTACCAGACTTTCTAGTACCATGGTAGTTTTTCCGGAACCGGATACGCCGGTTACGACTGTCAGCCTGCCTTTGGGAATGTCTGTTTCCAATGGTTTTACCGTATGAATCTGCGCCGTGGAAAGATGGATCTTTCCCAGAGAAAACAAGTCTGTTTCTGCCGCCTGGCAGCGTATCCGGCTGTCTGCCTTTCCTGACAAAAACGGACCAATCATGGAAGCCGGATTTGCCACAATCTCCGGGATACTGCCCTCGGCAATCACGTGTCCCCCACCTGCGCCTGCCTCCGGTCCCATCTCGATAATCCAGTCGGATTCTGCAAGGATCTGGATATCATGGTCCACCAGAATGACTGAATTACCGTCGGCGATCAGATCCTGCATCACTGCATTCAGTCCGACGATATTGGAAGGATGCAGACCGATAGATGGCTCGTCCAGCACGTAGAGCACGCCGGTGGTTCGGTTCCGGACGGCTCTGGCCAGCTGCATCCGCTGACGCTCTCCGGTAGACAGCGTCGAAGCCGCCCGATCCAGTGACAGGTAAGAAAGTCCCAGATCCATCAGACGCCTTGCCGCGCTCCGGAAGGACTCGCAGATGCTTTCGGCCATGGGGCGCATCTCTTTTGGCAGAGATGCAGGCACACCGTCCACCCAGTCCGCCAGCTCCCCAAGGGTCATCCGACAGGCCGCCTCTAACCCAATGCCGCGAAGCTTCGGTGCTCTGGCCTGTCCGGAAAGTCTGCTTCCACCGCATTCCGGACAGATTTCTTCTTTTAGAAAACGCTCTACCCGCTTCATGCCCTTATCATCCTTTACCTTCGCAAGCGCATTTTCTACGGTATAGACTGCGTTAAAATAAGTAAAATCCAGTTCTCCCGCCTGATTGGTCTTCTTTGCTTTATAAAAAATGTGTTTTTTCTCCGCCGGACCATGGTAAACAATCTCTTTTTCCCTTTCCGTCAGATCCCGGAAAGGCACATCGGTACGCACGCCCATTTCCCGGCACACATCGGTCATCAGGGACCACATGAGGCTATTCCAGGGAGCCACCGCACCCTCGTCAATGGTCAGGGACTCATCGGGCACCAGCGTGTCCAGATTTACCGTACGAACACTTCCGGTACCGCCACATTTCGGGCATGCCCCCTGGGAATTGAAGGACAGCTCTTCCGCCGACGGCGCATAGAAATGCTCGCCGCATTCCGGACAAATCAGCTCAGAACCGGCCGCTACTGCAAGGCTTGGCGCCACATAATGGCCATTCGGACAGCGGTGGCTTGCAAGTCTCGAATACATCAGTCTTAAGGAATTCAGAAGTTCTGTTCCGGTACCGAAGGTACTTCGGATGCCCGGAACGCCGGGCCGCTGATGAAGAGCCAATGCCGCAGGGACATACAGAACCTCGTCCACCTGGGCCTTGGCTGCGCCTGTCATACGCCGCCTGGTGTAGGTAGACAGGGATTCCAGGTAACGCCTGGAGCCTTCCGCGTACAGAACGCCCAGAGCCAGAGAAGATTTCCCTGAACCGGAGACACCTGCGATTCCCACGATTTTATTCAGAGGCACGTCCACGTCGATATTTTTCAAATTGTGTACTCTTGCGCCACGCACCCGGATACACGCAGGCGCTGTATGCAATTCTTTCATTTATTTCCCCTTTTATCCGATAATGGTGGAACCGTTTCCATAGAGATAAACGCGAAGCAGACCCATCAATACCAGATGCCCCACATAAAACCAGTAGAAAAACCACTTCATGCCTTTCCAGTTTCCCCTGGTTCCATTATAGTAATACATAAACGGCCACACAAGGATGATGCCATATTGCAGCAGACCATATACCACGTCGATGCAGAGACACCATACCAGCACATACATGGAGATGTAAGCCAGCATCCCAAGCACCTGTTTTCTCAGATTTCCCCGGTTGTTGTAAATATGCAGGGAGCATAAGACCGGAAAGCAGGACCAATCGGACGGAAACGCCAACAGGCATAACAGAAGAATCAGCAAATTCTTCTGCCACTCCGTCAGAGCAAAGCTCCGGCGTTCCTCGTCATTCACATACAGCGCCAGCGCCGCGCAGAACAGAGCCCAGATTACGCTGGTCTGATTCAGCACGGAGCTTCGGAATGGAATCCAGGAAATGTCGAAACAAAAGGTGTAGGCGAAATGGGATATGACTGCGAAAACGAACAGCCTCTCCAGATACTTTTTCAGATTTTTCGTATATTGATAGCCCTCGGCAATCATAAACCACATGGTGGGAGCCGCCAGACGGCCAATCAGGTGAATACCCAGAAGCCACCAGGCCTTGTTATCGTAGCCCGGCCAAAGGGTCCAGGCCAGATGGTCAAGAGCCATGGCCAGGATGGCAAATACTTTCAACTGGTTTCCGGAAAAACCGGTAAATTTATTTTCCTTCGTCTGCATTCTCCCCTCCCATTCCGAAGTAACGAGAATGTGGCGTGCAGTTATTCATCATACCATCTCGTTTCTTCGCATTTTTGTCATTTCATGATTTTGCCGCAAACATTTTCAACCGTTCCAGCAGATCGCCCTGTAAATAGTATGTCGTCTCAAAATTCAGATACCGCATGGTCTGATCGTCCCACATGATTTTGATCTGTGCCGGGAATTCATCGTCGGCGTCCCAGAATTGAATCAAAACCGGGAAAAATGAAAATGCGGGGATCTCTGCCGTCACGTCCGCGCCTGCCAGCCTGGGCTTTATCTGACCGCCCAGGCGGATGCAGGATTGTTTTAATTCTTCCACTTTTCCGGAAAAATAATCGGCGTATTTCTGTGAGAAAATATCCGCGCTGGGGCTTGCTCCTGCTGCTGCAAAATTCGCCACCAGCGTCCATTTTCCACCGAGGGGCGGAAGCTCCGGCTCTGAACTGTGGCAGAGCATGTCGTAGATGGTCATGACGGTCTCGTAGGAACGGCACTCTGTATATGCCTCCCCATTCTTTTCATAGACCGTACCGGTGACCCGCTCGATGCGGCAGGGTGTCCCGATATAGGTCAGGTACAGATACCGCTCATCCATTTCCAGATGGAATTTCACTGCTAACTTTTCCTGATCATATTTCAAAAAATAACTCTTTCCGATATCAACCTGTTTGTCATAGTTTGATGCCATTTGTTTCATCCTTTCCTGCATTAAGCCCTTCCCGTTTCTGCACCTTTCCTGGAAAAAGCTTGCCAAAGCTATACTCTCTTTTATAACTTTATTTTCAGAGTACTGAGCGCCGCAATCAGAATTCCCACACAGGCAATCACTATATCAAATCCATAGGGAATCCCAAGCATAAGCGACACCACCGTATACGCCAGAAACGCCAGCGCAAAGTACCCGAACCGCTTCATATGCGCCAGAGCGAACGCCTTTCTCCGCTCGCTGCCTGCGGCTTTGGCGTCCTCATAACTGGTGCCATTGTACCAGTAGACATACTCTGTCTGATAAATCAGAAAGGTCAGGATAAAGATACCGATGGTGCACGCATTATCTACGACAGCCAGCGTGAGCTGTGTGCTAAGATTTGGCAGAAAACACGCGCCTACTGTGAGCACACAGAATCCGATGAGCCAGATCACAAACCCGGTGTAGCTTTTCTTATATACCTCCATGAATAACTCCTCCTTAATTGACTGATATACGTTTTCACGCCCTGTTTGTCTCCATCCATTTCACCGCAAAATCCACAAGCTCTCTCTGATACATCAGCCTGACAAAGGCATTGCCAATCTGGACCCCGGGAACCGCATACGCTTCTTCAAAATCCTCTCCGATTTTTTCAAAATCATTGCCATCCACAAACAGGGTTTCGTAGGCTTTCCAGACTCTTTTCCCCGCTTCTGACACTGCGCTGTGTTCCACACAGGTATGCTTGCCCGGATATTCCGCATATCTGCCCCACACGCACACAGACCGAGCCGGGTGGTCGCTCCGGACACTGCCGGGCATCTGCCGGAACATTTCCGCAACAGCACCCATTGTATTGGTCGGGGTCAGATTTTTGTCATAAACCGGCCAGTTGTCCCGAATGAGCTGCCAGTCCTTTTGATCTGCCTCCCAATGAACCCCCGTCTCCGGATCCAGGTTTTTCCATGACTGTGTGGGCATCATGATTGTTCCGGAATCTCCAACCACTTCCATTAGCGCCTCAATTACAGCCTGTGCGCCGCCGCAGACATACCCCATCTTTCCCAGGGAAGTATGAACCATTACGGTATCTCCGATTTTCAAACCAACCTCTTTTAATTTTTGGATTATTTCATCTTTCAGGATAACCTGCATTCCACTCCCCCTCCATGTCTTGAAATCAACGCTATCCCCTACAAAACCTTCCGTCCGTTCACCGTCAGCTTAAATGTGGTTCCCAGCACCTCAGCCGATTTCCGGCAGAGCATCATCCGCCCCAGGAAGCTCTCAAAATAATCATACATGAAGCAGATACTTTCGTCAATCTGCAGATCCAGCGCGATCACAGATCTGTCCTTCTCAATTTTCGGCTTGTATTCCGCGTGGTGGGTCCGGTTGATGGCGTTGCCGATATCGTGCATATAACCGGCGATTTTCACCAGCTCCACATCGTGGTTTGTCTGGATATGCAGAATGTCTTTGCTATTTTCTCGTTTAAGGGAACAAGTCCACAGCCTTTTTCGTGTTCGAGCCGTTTGTGGGAATATATCTACTTACTTTCACTTACAAGAACCATGTCAGGATGAATCACAAACTCAATACCAGCTTTTATTGAATGGTAGTCTGTTATACCTGCGATATTTTCTTTATTTCTTTGTTTGAGAACTCCTGGATTATTCAGAAATTCGATTTGTAATGTCCCCGCCTCATTTGCCCAAGCAGACATATACAACACATGGCGGATTTTCTTCACATCACCGTCAAACTCGAACAGCAAAGCAAAGTTCGCCGTTTCCACATTGGCGTTCTCCACCAGCACCTTGTTGGTATCCAGTGTTTCTTTCAGCACATCGGTACGGAAGGACTCAGGAATCATTGCAAGCTCCAGATCGCCCTCATACCCCATATTGTTGCTGCAAAGTCAGTAAAGGAGTGATCGTATGGGTATGACAAAGATGATTGAGATTGACGGAAAGCAGGTGCCCTTCAAGGCATCTGCCGCCATTCCGCGTATTTATCGTATTAAGTTCCATCGGGATATTTATAAGGATCTCGATGCGCTTGGAAAAGCAGTCGGAAACGGTGATGAGGATTCCTCTCACCTCGATATGTTTTCCCTTGAGATGTTCGAGAATATCGCCTACATCATGGCAAAGCACGCAGACCCTTTCATCCCGGACAGCCCGGAGGAGTGGCTGGATGAGTTCAGCACCTTCTCCATCTACCAGGTGCTTCCGAAGATTATCGAGCTGTGGGGGCTGAATGTCCAAACGGATGTGGAGTCTAAAAAAAACTTCACGCAACTGACCGCCCGATGACCACACCATTATTTCTGCTTCGCTGCGTACAACTCGGCATCTCCATCCGGGATCTTGACTTACTCACAATCGGAATGGTGAACGATATGTACGCAGAAGGCGGAAATGATAAATATAAAGGCTATTCACAGATGGCTACGCAATCTGACATAGATGCCTTTTAACAGAAAGTTTACAGCTTATATAATGACACTATATTGACGTGACACGAGTATGTGAGTATACTGTAAACCATATGGAGATTTTGCGTATGTCAGCAACAAATCTGAACATCCGAACGGATAAGGAAATCAAAAATCAGGCTGAGAAGATTTTTAATGAACTCGGTCTGAATATGACAACTGCAATCAATATGTTTCTGAGAACTGTGGTTCGAGAATACGGCATTCCATTTGAATTAAGGCTGGACGTGCCGCAGGAAACAGCGGCAGAAGCAGCTTTAGAGAGCAAGAAAATGTTGTCTGACCTTTCAGAATGTAAATCCTCGAATGAGGAAACAATTAAAGGATAAATCTGAAAAGCGAATCAGCTGATGGAAAAATGCACGCTCTGCAGATGCGGTATTTACATCAGTCCTTTCCACATATTTCTACGAAATAAGAAGTGGAGTCAAATTGAATGAAAACACAAGCAGACAAGAAGTCAGTCAAAGACATTCAGGAGTTAAAGCAGAGATTTACTAAGATTTCCATAGGTTTATTTGCAATTTTGACGCTTTCAATCATATTGTTGGCATCAGCATATACATATATTCTGCAAAAATCGTATACAGATATCGCCCTTGAAACGGAACTCAAACGTGATATGGAAAATGCGGATGCAATCCATAAATTGGTAAATGAAAAAATCGGAAGAGAAGAATTTGCCACGCTCCGCCATCAATCTGATGAAAATACAGAAATGTATCACGAGATTTCCTCGTTTCTAAATGAAATTCGAACGCTGAATTCAACCAGATATTTATACACCGCCACCCGAAATGAAGAAAACAGGCTGATCTATGTGGTGGACGGTCTGGATCCCAACGCAGGAGATGTCAGACATCCGGGAGACTATATTGAGGATGAAATGATTCCGTATATTAGCAAGGCTCTTTCAGGAGAAACGGTGTATTCGCAGAACATTGTTGATACGACATGGGGTCCTATTTTCACAGCCTGTTATCCTATAACAGGCGATTTAACGGGCGATTCGGATGAAATAGTTGGTGCTTTATGCATTGAAATGGATATGCAGTCTGTGAATGGGCTGGTAGAGCGAACAAGAAGAGCATCCGTTTATGTTGGAACTATGGCAGGATGTATGCTGTTTTTGCTTTGTGCTGTCTGCTTTATCGGCTACAAAAGAAAAAGAGAAGATGAAATTGAACAGACGCTTTTATTACGCGAGGCTGCGGAAAAAGCAGAGACCGCAAACAGAGCAAAATCATCCTTCTTACTTAACATGTCACATGATATTCGATCACCTATGAATGCTATTATCGGATTTACGGACATTGCACTGAACCAGACAAATGTATCTGAAATTCACAATAGTCTGCAAAAGGTAAAAATAAGTTCAGAGCATCTGCTGTTGTTATTGAATAATGTACTGGATCTTAGCCGTATCGAGAACGGAAAGGTAAGCTTCTCACCTGAGCCGGAGGATTTGCCTGTCCTAATAGATAATGTGATTGCTATCGTGGATGGACTCCTGCTGAATCGGGATTTAACATTTGAGATACATCGCAACATCCCCAAAGAACTTTATGTTCTGACGGATGCAACAAAAATTCGTGAGATATTGACGAATCTTCTGAGTAATTCGGTCAAGTTTACAAAAGATGGCGGAACGATTACTTTTGAAATTAGTATCAAACCTGGCATAGACGAACGGCATATTGTAGGCAGTTATGTGGTAAAAGACAATGGCATTGGTATGAGTGAAGAATTTCAGAAAAGTCTGTTTGAACCCTTTTCACAGGAGGATAACGGCGCACGAACACATTATGCCGGAACGGGACTTGGAATGGCAATTTCCAAGCAATATGTAGAACTGATGGGCGGTACAATTACGGTTCACAGCAAGAAAGAGTGTGGTTCGTCTTTTTCAGTAGAAATTCCTATGGAACTTGCAGACCCAAAACAGATACCTGAGCTGAATCTGATACAGGATGTCAGCCTTAATGGAGTAAAGGTTCTTCTCGCAGAAGATAATGAGCTGAATGCGGAATTGGCAATCACGCTGCTCGAAAAAGCAGGTATGCATGTAACTCGTGCAGTAGACGGACAGGACGCAGTGGCTTGTTTTGCCAACAATCCAGCAGACACATATGATGTGATTCTAATGGATGTCCTGATGCCTAAAATGAATGGGCATCAGGCGGCAAGGGCAATTCGTGCAATGAGCAAGGAGCGCCCAGACGCTGCGAAAATTCCAATCATCGCACAATCTGCAAATGCATTCACGGAAGATGTACAGACATCCTTGGATTCTGGAATGAACGGACACATTTCAAAGCCATTCAATATAGATGCAGTGACCACTGCAATAAAACAAAATATAAAGAGATAGAAGATTAAGCAACAATCCGATAACTATCAGAGCATCGTTCAAGGTTTATTTGGACGGTGCTTTTTCTATACCCGTTTTGCAGAGAGGAGGTGCGCTATGGCGGGAAGTAGAATCAAGGGTATCACGGTCGAGATCGGCGGCGATACCACCAAGCTTCAGACAGCCTTAAAGGGTGTCAATTCAGAAATCAAGAATACGCAGAGTCAGCTCAAGGATGTCGAAAAGCTCTTAAAACTGGATCCAGGCAACACCGAGCTGCTTGCGCAGAAGCAGAAGCTCCTCTCCAGCGCCGTCAGTGAAACAAAGGAAAAGCTCGCCACTCTCAAGACTGCTGCAGAGCAGGCAAATCAGGCACTTGCGAATGGTGACATCTCAAAGGAACAGTATGATGCCCTTCAGTGGGAGATTATCGAAACGGAAGAAGATCTCAAAAAGCTGGAGGCACAGGCAAATCAGTCTGCTACTGCTGTGCAGAAGATTGCTACTGCTGGTGAAAACCTGAAGTCCGCAGGCGATAAGGTTTCCTCCATCGGTGAAAAGCTCCTTCCCGCCTCTGCTGCAGTTACAGCTCTTGGCGTTGCTGCTGTAAAAACAGCATCCGAGTCTGCGGATGCCATGAACTACATGACCATGGCCGGATGGAAAACCTCCGATATGCTGGATGGTATCGAAGGTATCATGACGATTGCAGGTGCCGTGAATACGGTCACGGGAGCCATCAAGGGCATCGGTGCAGCGACATCCGGAATTAGCGCTGTGCTGAAGGTATTCTCCGGCATTGGTCTTGTGATCGGTGGTGCTATCACCGCTGTGAAAAACTTCATCAATATGTTCCAGAACGGATTCTCCGTAGTAAAGGATATCCTGATGGACGTTGGCATTGCCCTTTGACATGTTGCTAACATCCGCAATCATAAGGTTAAGACATGGCGTACAGACCGTTTGACTTTGTAAACGTGTGGCGGGTATGCCGATATTTTGTAACACTTTTATAATGCAAAATCATTATAAATACTGCTACCGAATTTGGTAATATATCGGTCCGCAGATTTGTTTTGGGCAGTTTTGCGAATGGCATTAACACCCTTTCAACGTCCCCTTTTATTGAAACCGATATTTTCCTTTTCCATGTCCAGTTACCGGCACAATCACTTCACTATCAACCAACAGTTTTATTAACTTGGAAGCGCCTGATGGCTTTAATCCGGTAATATCTTCTACAATCGTTCTTCCAAAGTAATCTTCTTTTCCATGTTTTGAGAATATTTCTACTGTATGATTTATTGTTTTTTCTGAAATCGTATCTGAGAAAGAAAGTAATTTATTTCGAATGTCCACTTTTGTGTTTTCAATGTCCACTTCTTCACTCTCAATATCCACTTTTGTGTTTTCAATGTCCACTTCTTCAAACACTCCACTAATATGCATCGAACGATTATGAAGTTCATTCTTCTCATCCAACAACAAATTTCTTAAAAACATTTCCAAGTACTCAGTTGTCTCATGAACACCATTTTTTAAATCGTTATAATTAGCTCTAACAAGCGCATTCCTAAAATACCATGCGTTCTCCGCAAAAATATCATTGGTTACGTCAAATCCTAGCGTTCTAAGATACTTAATAAAAAATACTGCTGTAGTTCGTGTGTTTCCCTCTCCGAATACATGTATCTGCCATAATCTTGATACAAAGATTGCCAAGTGATGAATAATATCTTCCATACTCAGGTTTTTATAGCTAAACTTCTTTTCCTCTGCAAAATCATAGTCCAGGGTTGTGCGAAGTTCTGACGCACTTCCATAAAGAACCGTTGCTCCATTCAACACCCATTCTTTTTTTGTAATATTATAATCTCTCAGTTTTCCGGCATGTCCATAAATCCCGGCAAACAACTTTTTATGAATAGAGATATACTCATTCGGAGTAAAACTAAATGCTTTCTCCGACAAAATTTTTGCAATTCTAACGGCAACTTTGTCGGCCTCTTCCGTACGGTCTTCTGTATCTTCTTTTGGATTTTCTTCATAATACGTATTGAGAAGCTCCTGCGCTTCATCAATTGAAATATCACCTTCAATATTCTTTATTGCAGTATCAATCAAATACTTCGATGGCTTTAATCCATCCACTGCTTGAAGTCCGATAGCTGTATGCCAGGCGTAACCTTTGTCTCTTTTATTCGGTTCTGATTGCTTTATATATTCTTTAAAAGGATCTTTATCCATCAAATTGCCTCCATTCATTTTTACCAATACCAGCTCTTTCTGATACTGTCTTGCAAAGATTTTTCCTTTTCTTCAGCACTTTTTTCATGCTGACGTTTTCCCAGATATTCATCCTCAGTCGCTATAGACGGATCATACCAGTCAGCTTTCTTCAGAGCCCATTCAATCCATTCTGGAGTAATATCTTCATTTCCACTATCTATCATAGCCTGAATATATTCTCTTATTTCCTTTGCAATTCTATAGTCTTCAGCTTTGTTTACAAGTTCTTTTACAAGACGAATTTCTTGTTCCTTTCTTTGTCTATTTTCTTCTCTGCGTCTCGCTTCTTCAACTCTCTTACGTTCTGCCTCTTCACGTGCTTCTCGTACAATTCTATTCTCTTCTGCCTTCTCATACAGGGTAACCAAAATATCACCCATTCTATCTTCTAATTTTTCAGAATCGTTATCTCTAATGTAGCTTCGCTCCCCAAACACAATACGAAGTTTACCATTATATACCTTGTCATACTTTCTAATTTGCGGTTTTGAAGCCCATCTATGATTTTTGATATCATCATTATATTTTACGAGCGCCTGTGCCTCTTGCTTAGTCATTTCATGCTTCACTTGGTCTTGACTCTCAACCATACGAAATCTAACAATATCACCTCTAATTTTCACAGACAAATCACTATTAATGCTTCCACCTAAAGATTCAATTGATTTGAATACGGTATCTAATATTGCAATTGCACGAGTCATACACTCATCAGACATTTCCTTAAAGAATTCAGGCTCGTTTTCTGGTTTGTTATGTCTTGGATTATAGTATGGTCTACTCTGTGCTTCTTTCAGCTTTGACTTATAATCTGCAATATCCTTCTTGTATTGGACCAACATTTTATGCAATCGTGTACTTTGACTTATCTGCAGATTGCACGCATACTCTAATACTTTATTTCTTTCCGTCTCATCCAAATAATCAAGAATTCCATCCGACCACTTAGGTATGTTCTCCGTTTTTTTCTGCAGTAAATCTTCCTCGGCTGTTACGTCCAATTCTTCTGTTATGTCAGTATGCACTTTCTCTACTACTTCTGCCTTAGCTTTCCGAACACGCTTAATAACCGCGTCTTTCGTTATCAATGAAATTTCTGTATCTTCCAATCCAGAAAATTCGGCAATCTCATTCGATACATCTTTTCCCATATTCTTCTTAGTCCAATAACCAGAAGAAGGAAAAGGTATATTTTCTACTTTACAAGTTGCTATCAGTTTACCATAATTCAAGTTATATTTTCTGGCTACACCTGCAACTGAAAGAGCCCATATTTCATCATAGAGCTGCTTACGAGTCAATTTAACTATTCCTTTTTCGTTCTCCACCCCGGCAGCTCCTTTCCTGCATATTTTTTGTCAACATCTTTGTATTTTCCAAGCGAAAACGCATATTCATAAAGCTCTAATTCTGCTGATTCTCGTTTTCGCTTAATAGAAAAACCAAATCTTTTTTCATTTCTTCAAACTGTTCTATTATAGTATTTAGACTCTTTTCTATATTTTGAACTTGTACTTCTGATGTTTTCCCATACTTATATGCAATTAATCTCTCACCAATTATGTGATAGGACCAACTCTCAGAATATGTTCTATCTCTTTCTTCATTGTGAATTGCAAAACCAATCGGTAAAAGATCATTTCTCATGCCGATACTAACCGCCATAGGGGATATGCCTAGGTAATCTGCCGCTATCTTACATGTTATTTTACTCATATTTCTAATATCTTCATCTGTGTATTTAGGCATAATTTACCTCCATTTTCCAAAATATATTTTCACGACTCCAGAACATCTGGCGGTATCATTCTATTTTTTCAGTTCTCCATTTAATGACATTAATTGCGTGCTCAATATAGTTTTCATATTCGTCTTTGTCCATATTAATCAAACTTTTTACAGACATGTTCTTGTATATTCCAGCAATTATTGCATCATCTCCGCACATATATGAATTTGAGTATTTGTTATAAAATGCCAATGCGTGATCCCTGATTTTCTCATTATTAAAATAAATATCCGGACAATCGTAGCAACAAAATTGTCCTCTGTGAACATTTCCCCCCGGCCAAACTGGTATTACATTTCCAACAGTTTCATAAACATCAATAAATTGTTGCAATCCCTGATAATTATTGAGTTCTCTACACTTATCAACACAACTCAAAATAAAATATTCGCTATATGCCAATTCTCTTGGGGAATTTCTATTTTGTGGCCTAATTGTATGTCCGCATACCTCAACCAACTCTGGATACTTTGCTTTAATTCCTAACAAATACATACTTTTAAACGAGTATAGGACATCTGTATAACACCATTCTATTTCCTGACCTCCTACACCTACGATTATTTCGCCCCAAAGCTTCTTTGTCTTTTCCTCATTCAGTTTTTCAACACTCACTTTTCTGGTAAGCATTTCTTGAACACGCATATTATTCTTAATACATGAAATCAATGCAACGTCCGCCGGCAACCATTTTACACTATTCAATTTATCTATCGTAAGCCATTTTGCATCCTCAGCCTCTTTTAACACAATTTGGCCGCATATAATTTCTGCCCAAAAGCAATCCATCGAAAGGTGAAATGCGGGATAATCATATTCAATAGTATCAATCAATTCACCAACGTTAATGTTTACTTCCAATTCTTCTTTTATTTCTCTCACAAGAGCCTGCTGAGGTGTTTCACCTTTTTCAATCTTTCCTCCTGGAAATTCCCACTGGCCCTTGAACTCTCCATATCCTCTTGCTGTAGCCAAAATCTGTTTCTTATCTTTGATAGAATCACAGATAACTGCAGCTACTACTTTTATCGTCTTCATATCGCGTCAAATAAATTCCAGCATTTTCTTTTCCATGCAGAATTCATACCCCATCTTTTTTAATCCAACTTTATCAAATTCAACAGCAATAGATGTTCCTTCAATAGCTGTAATCGTTCCTACACCAAATGCCTTATGCTTTCAGTACAACGGATAGACTTCACTATTAAATTATCCACTTCCTGATCACATACAGACAAAACATTCAGCGTATGGAATCCGATGCCATCATGATATTCATTATCAAAAGCAGATACCTGTTTTAGCAGATAATCTGCAAATTTATCTTGTATATAAGTTTTGAAATCTGTATATGCCATATAAACAATCCTTCCTGTATTTATTTTGATTTATCGCTCTGCTTACGAAGTTTCAAAAATTCTTGCTGTACATTTTCTGGGGTATAACAATAGGAATTTATGACTTTAACTTTTTCCTAATAATCAGCTTTATGATAATACATACGACCACCAAAACTGCCACCAAGGCACCATCCAACAGCAACTCTGTGTACCATGGTGCAGACTGCATGGCATATAAATTTGGATAGGTTTTGAAGTGCCAGAACTTATAAATTCCGAACCCAATGAAAACTCCTATGAATGAACCAATAACGATGTTTAAAAAACAATTCAACTTTCTCAGCATAGTAGTGCACTCCTTTCCAAATTCCGATTTCCTTGTATTTCAAATATTTTACATCTCCTTTTGTCTGTTTCATCCATTTTACACAAAAGGATAGTCTGCCTTTGTTAGTTTCTCATGTTTCCCCTGTAAAATAAAAGTTAAGTTTTCTTCTTAAGCACCCAGGATCTCCAGAATCTCTGACAGATTCCCCGCAAAACAAATGCCCTGCTGCCGTTCCCCGGAAGAAAGCCCCTTCGCAATCATATGTTCAAGCAGTGCCTTCAGGCTGTCATAGTACCCGTTCAGGTTGTAGAGAATACAGGGCGCGTCAAGCTGCTTTAAGGATACCTTCGACATGACCTCCGCGATTTCCTCCAGCGTTCCGGTGCCGCCCGGAAAGGCGAGAAAGGCATCCCCAAGCTCTATCATTTTCGCCTTCCGTTCCGCCATGGTGGGCGTCACATGAAGCTCCGTCAGGCCTTCATGCTGCACGTCCTCGTCTACAAAGCACCGGGCTTCAATTCCGATTACCCTTCCGCCTGCTGCAAGCGTACTGTCTGCCAGATCGCCCATCAGGCCGGTTCTGGAACCGCCATATACCAGCGTATTGCCGCTTTCCCCAATCCAGCTTCCCAGCTCCTGTACCGCTGTCTTCAAAGCCGGATCATTTCCTTCATTTGCCCCCAGATATACGGTAATGTTCATAGTCTTTTGTCTCCTGTCTTTCCTTATTCTCTTTCTGCCGATACTGCTTCGGCATCATTCCCGTCAGCTCCCGGAATCTAAAAACATTTCCCATGAGTTCAAGCTCATAACCTTCTTCCTTTGCCTCAAAGCTTCCGGCCATTTCCGTAAATTCCATCAAGGAATTTGATTTCATTACATCGCATCTGCTCTGTGAAAGCACTATATCCATCTATTCCGGTCGGAATCTGAAATCCGTGCTTGATGATACAAATATCCTCTCGTGCCTCTACATTCTTCTCATAAGTCGAACCACGGTTGAGCCACATAACAGCATCTTCTTCCTCTCCCATTTCAGGATAAAAATAAAATCCCTTCTTGGCATCAAATCGGAACATATACGCCAATACTTGCAGATAATCCTTGTTTCCAATATTATCAATCGGTTTGTACTTCGCATCTGCAATCACTCGTGCCTCTGAGTTTCTGCTGATGAAGTCTGGGTAGATAAGTCCGCGATTATGGTCAAACAAACGCTGAGAACCTTTTGTAGCTTTGTTCATCGGATGATAGAAAATCTCGCCCACAATCGAATTCATATACTCTTCCCAGAGCCATGCGCCATCAAAGAGCAATCCATATACCTTCTTGCTTCCCATTCCAATCTGATGTTTCTGATGCTGTAAGATAAGTAGACACAAGTTCTGCAGTTCACGATATTCTCGGTAATATGCGTGTCTAATGGTATTGGTCTTATTTGCATCGATAATCTTCTGTCGATTACACATCTCGTAGTTAGGAGTGGCCGCTACAACATCCTTGACCTCATCCTTAGCCTGTGCAAGCAGTTTATGTCCGTATGGCTTATGTTTGATAAACTCCACCGTATGACGGATTAATTCCATCAAATCATTATCAAAGGAATACTCCCTCCGCGAATATGCTACATTACCAACAAACGGTGTATTCTTAACAATGTGTCTCGCTATATCTATCGTTCCCTTAACATTGCTGTCATTGTATGTTTTTCTCACATAAGTCTTAAAGACACCCTTACGTATGGCACTCTTTAAGTAATGTGGGAAAATAAAAACAAGCAGATTGAAAACACGATCATCATTGTTCGCATCTGTTTCCAAATCCACAATATTCGGGACATCAAATACTCTCTCAAGCAAATATTGAAACAGGAAGTCCTGCCCGTTATCACTAAATCTTGATTCAACTATGAGTTTCTCATCTCCAAGTCCCATGAAGCCCATGACGTTGCTTGACAAATAATAATTGTTTACACTCTGTAAAATCATCTGGTCTTTTGTGATATCATCTGCATCTCTAAGAATTTCCGGGAATACAAATATCCCTTCATTCTCCAACTGCTCCAAAGTTTTATCTGCAATTTTGCTTGTCAGAAGTGATATACCAGACAATGACTTCTTAGGTGTTCTCGAATTATCTTTTATTTTAATTCGACTCATCTACATTAACTCCATCCGACTTTCCTTGGTTATATGCTTTCTTAAATCGCTCCATAATACTTTCTTCATCATACATACCATTTATGTATTCCTGTAACAACGGATGTAGGTAATCTGACCATAACTGGTCAAAGTCAATATTCTTCAGCTTTAAGAAATAGGAGGCACCAATCTGATAGTTTTCATTCAGACCTTCTGTTGCTGCAATTTCCACATTCAAAGCTGACATTCGGGCAATTGCCTCAGCCTCTTTCTCTTCGTTGTTCAAGTTAGCAAGCATCTCAAGGCGCTCATCTGCACGAAGCTCCACAAAACGGAATCTTCGTCTCATAGCGAAATCAAAGCTGTCTACAGATCTGTCAATATCATTCATCGTACCAATGATATAAACATTGTCTGGGATATAGAATTTTTCATTGCTATCAGCATGAAGATTTGCATACTGGGTGGAAACCTCTCCTGCCACACCCCTGTATCCTGGATCAACAGCAAAGAACAACTCTCCGAAAATCTTAGATATCTCACCACGATTTATCTCATCAATGATGAATACATATTTCTTCAACTCTTCCTCTCTTATAATCTTTGCAGCCTTTTTCTTTTTCTGAATCTCGTTAAAAATAACAAGATTATAGGAATATCTCTGCTGTATAAAATTGACATTAAAAAATTCCGTAATATCTTTTAATTTGTTAAATTCTCTTCCGGACTCTAACATCTGTCTAATTTCAGAAATATTCAATCGGATACTGTTGATGGATGCATTTGGTGGTATTGAAAGATAAATATGCTCATCATCGACATCTGTGATTGTAAATTCTGTACCCTTTTTGGTCTTGAATGTGTTATTTCCTATGTCCACATCATCAAAGAACTCTTTCATTGCTTCTTGAACAGATAATTCATTTGCAATGACCTCTGTGGACTTTTTAGAATTCTCATAGTTTCTTCTAGCCTTATCCACAAATTTCTTAAAAACGCCATCTTGCAATTCAAAACCCATAGAACCATCTTCATTCGTCTTTGGCCGGAGTCCTTCTACGAAATCCGAATAGTCATAACTTGGGTGAAATTGGACAAACTCTACCTGTTGCTTTTGCTCATCTGTGAGCATCGTATAATCATCAAAATAGCCATTGCTAATAATGTCAGTGGCAATTTCTTTTGCAAGATAAGTCTTTCCAGTTCCTGGAGCGCCTCGGAATATAATGTTCTTAGATTCCACAAGCATAGTAGAATATGGATTCAGATAGCCATTAAATTCTGCTGGTTTTACTTCCTCTACAACTGCTGCCTCTTCCTCTGCATTTTCCTTCTCGTCCTTCTCACGATAAATCAATTTGAAGGAATCTCCCGGATTACCGAAACGTGTCAAACACTCCTGAACAAATCTAAGAGTTGTAAAGATATTCCATGAATAAATTACAAACTGTCTGCCATCATCATAATCATACGACATTGTATTGAACGGATTTATATTGTGTGCTTTTGCTTCGTCCTTGCTGTAATAAATTCCACGAATCATTTCCTTATCTGGAGCGTATTGACAAATTGGAAACTGTTCTTTTTCTTCTACTGGCAAGGCTGCAATCTGTTTTTCATAAATTTGAAACGCAATACGTGGTAAAGTTTGGTTTGTATTCCGTCTCTCACCTTTCCCATAATTTCTTTTGATAACAGTTCCATCGACAGCAACAAATGATGCATCCAAAGGCTTGAACACATCTCCTGCACTAATATTATCCATAGTGAATGAATCATCAGTAGAAGTAACAGAATCTGATGTTATAGTAATCTCGTATTTTGTCTGCTTAATCTGAATCTCATATCCTTTTGCAGTAAGATAGTTTTTTGCTTCGACAGCATTATATCCAGATACATCTATCTCTGCACCATTCTGCAGATGATTTGCTACTGCGATGACATACTTTGGTGGATAGGTATTACCGTTTTCCCATACAAGCTCATACTTGGTACTCGTATTGTGCCAAGGAACTCCATTCTCATCAATATATTTAATAGCCTCTGCTATAAATTGTCCGTCAACTTTTGGGACTGCCATGATAAGCACCTCCATTTATGAATATACAAAGTTTATTATATCACTAAACGGGTGTTTTGGCACCCACAATCGTTAAGCGGCGCTAACACAAAAAGGCACCCAGACATCAGTGCCTTTTTTACAAATCTAACTCTTTTAATCTAACCAACCATCTCTGAATTGCCCCGCTTTTCATAAAATCGAGCAATGCTCCTTCGCAAAATCTATTTGCTCTGATTGCACCAATCAAGAGTGCCAATACAGTCCTAGCATCAAGATCAGACACAATGGCACCTTCCATCGAATTTGTCCCCCATTCGATACCTGCTTTCTCCAGTATCTCTCTATAATTCTTCATATCGTATTCTGGATGTTCGTCCACAAATTTATACACAGCATTCTCAAATGCAATTGCTTCTCTACCATAATTTACATATGGCATCTGAATCGGATGTTCTGGGCTACCATCATTTTCTTTATCAATTACCCAGTTGCCGTATTCCTCACTATCCAGTCTTTCAATAAAACCTGTCAGTTCCTGAAACATAGTCATTCCTCCACATCAAATATCTTTCCAAAGAACCCCATTACCAAATTATCAATCGTACCTCCGCCAAGGTAAAGTTCCTTGAATTTACTGTATCTCTCGAAATTGCGATTCGGCTGGCACATTATCTGAAAATACCAGTCGAAGAGATTTTTCAAATTGAAGACTGAACCGCAAATAAAAGAAAGCCGAGGACTATTTCCCGGTTTTCTTTTTCGCTTAACTATTTATAGTCCTCTTACAAACTCAACTGCATTTTTTATATCTTCTTCATCCGGATGCCCTTTGGCAATACCTCCCAACAGTTTAAATGGACCAAATGTGTCATAACCCTTGCACCCAAATTTTCCTATCACTTTCGAACGCTTCTTGTCCAAAATCTGCCCTATGGATTTATAATTCTCACTTCCACCATAAGTACAGATCAGAAATATCTTTTTGTCGTCCGGTAGATTTTTCTCTGCAAATTCCAATATCGATTGATGAAATTTTGAAAAATAGATTCCTGATGCAAACCCAATCATATCATAACTGTTCAGATCTGCATCTGGCTGTTTTACAGCATCAATCAAATCGACCTGGCACTCTTCTGCTATGCTTTTTACTAATTTTTCTGTATTTCCATGATGTACAGATGCATATACGATTGCTTTTCTCATTTGTTTTCCTTTCTGCAGAACTCCGCAAAAGCCCTCGTTAGGGACATTCTAAGTTCCAGACGCAGCAAAACACTATCGTCCAAACCATTTATTCCAATGAAATTCGATCGCCATCAATTACAACCGATTTGTCTCGCACCAGCACATTCAGTGCAGCATCCATCGCCTCATTGATGGCTTTGCCAACACGCGCCACACCACACTGCGTAGCTAAAGAACGGTACAACCCGTTTCTATCGGCAGTTACGTTTTGTTTCAGAATCTCAAACATTCCAGCAGCTAATTCCTCTGGCGCAATTTGTTTGATGTCACGCTCAATATCGCCCGGACCTCTGAACCGAATCTCTTTTCCGTTATCCAGATACAAGAATCCATTTCTGCAGATAATACCGTAACGCTGGCAGCCATACATCTGCTGCTCATAGGCTCTCTGCACGACGCTCGTGACCTTTTCACGGTCGAAATACCACACGATACGTTTTAGAAACAAATCTTCCGATAAAGGTGCCTCCACTTCCAAAATTTCCTTAACGATTGCCTTGAAATCACTGTGATGATGACGTCGGCAAACCTCAAAAAAATCCACCGCCTTATACGCAGGAAACTCAAAATGCTTTTCGACTGCAACCTCTTCAAATGTTTCTGTTGGCTGACTATCTACTGGCTTTACTTCTGCTTTTGTTGGATTTTTGACCGCATCCGCAGCTGCCTCTGAAAGCCGAAGCTGTTCAACCGATTTGTTTCTGAACCAGTCCGTAGACCAGATGCGATAGAATTTCCAACCCATGCGCTCCAGAATTTCCTGCCGCAGACGGTCACGGTCTCGTGCGTTTTTAGAGGAGTGATACGTTGCGCCATCACACTCAATCGCAAGTACATAATCGGAGCTGTTCGGTAACTTCAAACCGAGATCAATACGGAATCCAGAGCAACCGACTTGCGTATCTACTGCAAAACCTTTGGATCTCAGATAGTCACACACCTCAAGTTCAAAATCAGAATCGAATTGCTCAAACGGGCTGACAGAAATTGTCCGTTTCAACGCAACGCTACCGTTCTCGGCATAATCGAGGTATTCACGAAATTTCCTCAATATCGTTTGGAGAAAGCAAAAAGCTACTAGATGCAGAACAAATCAAGGTGAATTTGAGGCCACTGATGAAAATACTATGGGACCATATAGATTTTTATTTTACTATTCAAGATTTCTGCATAAAAATTTCGCTAATCGCTGTGTCATTTTGCTACTCGTTTCTTTTCCTTTTACCGTTCTCTTCTGTTTTCTTTCCGATAAGCCCCCGGCGTCATTTTGCAGGCTTCCCGAAAAACCTTTCCGTAATAAGCTGCGCTGGAGAAGCCGGTCGCCATGGCAATCTCCTCCAGGCTCAGCTTTTTCGGATAATGATGGTGTATAAAGGCCAGCATCTGCACCAGACGCTCCTGACGAATGGTCTGAACCGGCCTTTCTCCATAATTGAAAAGCGCAATCTCCTTTCCCAACAAAAGCCAGATTTCCGAAAACAGATTTCTGGTCTGAAATTCTGTATCCGACTCATTCTGGAGCCTGGCAGCCGCCCGCAGCTTTGCTAATATTTTCTGCTGATTCTCATTCGTCCCCCGTAATTCCAGAATATCCAGCTTTTTTATTCTGCAGCACCGGTTCCAGATATTTTGTTTCGAAAATGCTCTTAAAATGCCCGGCCAGGAATGTGCTGTTCAGCAGATGGGAATCGATCTGACAATGTTCCTGATTTTCCATACTGCAAAGAACATTGGTATTGATGAAAAATCCCTCTCCCTTTTCAAAGTTCCGCCTGATGAAGCACATAGGGATATTCCACCGTCAGGCCTTCGATTTCTTCTGCCTGGTTCTTGTTGATTTTTATTTCCATTCTTGTCTCCCATTTTATACTTTATTTCATTTCTGGCGTTGTTTTGATAGTTATTGTCCTTATATCTATTTGTTTTAGATATATTTGTTTTTATAATTATAGTATCAAGCGACCGGATTGTAAAGAAAAAGGAGGATTCCTATGGAAGCTATCATTATTACCGTCATCTTCGCCGCTGTTATTCTGCTCTGTGTTCTTGAGGAAGGCATGAAAAACGGAAACATCTAAACCCCAAAATAAGGGAGGCTGCCGCAGCCTCCCTGATCAGATTTCCTGTAACTTATTTTTGATGTTTTTACTATAGCAGGAGAAAGACCTTTTCGGGATAAAGAAGCCACTCATATCCGTATGCTCCAGTTCCAGCAACGCTATTTTTTTGTCCATTCCGCCCGCATATCCTGTCAGACTGCCATCCGTACCTACCACGCGATGGCAGGGAATAATAATGGATACCCCGTTGTGCCCCACTGCTCCGCCGACTGCCTGAGCAGACATATGGGGAACCTTTTGTATGTCCGCCATCCTGCGGGCGATCTCACCGTAGGTCATGGTCTGCCCATAAGGAATCTGTAATAATATCTGCCATACCGCCTGCCGGAATGCGGAACCGACGGGATGAAGCGGCGGTGTAAAGTCCGGTTCTTTCCCGGAAAAATAAATATCCAGCCATTGTTTCGCTTCTGCCAGGACAGATGTTTCCCGGGAAATATGTTCTCCCGGAAGCGTATTGGCGAAATATTTCTGTCCTTCAAACCACAGACCGATCAGGCCGATTTCATCCGCGGCCAGTAATATATCACCCAGCGGTGATTTGTATGTATCTGTATATACCATAGCTATACCTCAAAAAATGTAGATGAAGCCTCTAAATCCGTCCAGCTTTCGTTGGTGCCACTTCAAACAATACTATAATATTTGCCTTTTTTCAAGCCTCCGCTTTGGGTTTTCTGTTGTCTCTTTCCGTTCGCTGTATTATGATTATATCGCGATTTACGATATTTATTTCACAGATTAAATTCATGTACTATCACAAAATCGCCAAACCCAGGCGGAGATGCTTAAGAAAACAAACCACTACCTCAGCCGTTCCACTTTTTTCTTCTGAATTTTCTTCAGGAATCCATATCCTGCCAGGCACGCAAGTACCTCTGTGATGGGAAAAGCCCACCAGAGCAGTGTCACGCCCGCCTGTCCGTTCCGGACAAAAACCGAAAAGATTCCAGCCAGCGGCAAAATCAAAAGCAGCTGCCGAAGCAGAGAAATCACAAGGGACTCGATTCCGCTCTCCAGAGCCTGATAAATCCCCTGATAAGCCACATTGATACCTGCGAAAATAAAACTGACAGAAATCACTCGCATAGCCCCAATAAAAGCTTCTCGTGACTGCCCTGCATTAAACAGGGTCGCAAAGGCTCCCGGGAAACCTTCCGTAATCAGGGTTCCGAAGATCATCAATGCCGCTGTATAGATCAGACCATACCGGATTCCGTCCCGGATTCTCTTTTTCTCTCCCATACCATAGGCGAACGCCACGATCGGCGTAATCGCGTCTCTGAGTCCGAAGGCCAGAAACAGTACAAACTGCTGCACCTTATAGAACAGCCCGTACGCCGTCTGGGCCGACGGACTGAATTTAAGAATCAGGTTCATGACATAGACCATCAGGGACATGAGCGCCTGGGCAATGATAGCCGGAAGTCCGATGGCGTAGATTTCCTTTATGATTCTGCCCTCCGGCTTCAGATACTTCATTCCATGGGCAAATTCCCGATTTAACTTCAGATGAAATACCAATAACAGTACTGCCGATGCCATCTGCCCGATGACTGTGGCGTAAGCTGCTCCCCGCACGCCCATTTCCGGAACCGGGCCAAGTCCGTAAATCATGATCGGGTCCAGAATGATATTGATCACGGCTCCCGTGATCTGACCGATGGTCGAATACAGGGAGCGTCCCGTGGCCTGCAGCAGCTTTTCCAGTATGGAGAAGAAAATAATTCCCATGGAAAGAATACAGCAGATTCGCAGATAGTCAGTTCCCATGGCAATGACTTCCGGCTCGACAGTCTGCGAAGAAATATAGGTTTTTACACCACAGATTCCAAACAGCAGACATACCACGTAAATCACCACACCCAAAAACAGGCTGTTTCCGGCTATCTTCGCAGCCTTTTTCTGATTTCCCTGTCCCAGCGTCATGGCCAGAAGCGCATTGGTTCCCACGCCCGTTCCGACACCCACGGCCACCATCAGCATCTGAACCGGGAATACCAGTGTCAGTGCATTTAACGCTGCTTCGCTTCCCACGCTCATATTTCCCACAAAGGCACTGTCAACAATATTGTAGACGGCCTGCAATGCCATAGACAGGATCATAGGCACGCCCATCTGCAGCATCAGCTTCTTTACCGGCATTTCTTTCATTCTGTTATTTTCTTCCATTTAAAATAAATCCTCCTTTTTGCATAAAAAAAGTGCGCGCCTATCTCATAAGCCGGACTTACGCTAATAAGCTACACACTTTTTTCATGACATTATCTGATTTTAAAATACAAAAACGAGCAGCAGAAAACTGGATTTACGCAGGTCTGCTACTCGTTCGATTAATTATTATATTTGTTATTTTACTAAAAGTCAAACAAAAAATCTTGCTTTTTTCTTTTACAGCTTATGCTCCTGATCTTTCAGGCATTGCTTTTTACTCACTGAAGGTATAACGAATCAGATACCCCTTGGAATCTCCGGTAATGATCGTCACATCTCCGTTCGGATTCTCGATGGTCTCCAGAATCGGGTATTTGCCATGCTCCCGCACATAGCTTTCCGGGCTCTCGGCCTCTGCCTCGATAAATTCTTTCTTGGCATGGGAAGCTCCGCCGCATGGATTCATGGTTTCCACTAAAATTTCATACTCTTTCATGATGCCGGTCTCCTTTTCAAAGATTGATGTCTTTATTATAGCCAATCTTTCGCCGGAAATCAAAAGACATTTTCACTAAATTTTCTTATTTACTAACCTTCTGTCCAATCACATACAGCAGCGCTGCCACCGCCATACCATTGATGGACGCAATACCCCAGGGCAGCACATTTGCCACAACGGCGCCTGCGATGACACCGATCACCGCGAACCAGTTCACAGCAGCCAGCGGCGCGTGCTCGTCCTCGTAGTCTTTCTTGTTCATAAAATAAGACAGCACCAGAATGATACCCACCGGCGGCAGAGTGCAGTTCAGAATGTTCAGCCAGCCGCAGAAGTTGTAGTACAGCCATACGGAAAGCAGCGTTCCGATGATACCGGCCACCAGAACCATGGGCTTTTTCTTCTGATGGAAGATATTTGCCAGACCCAGTCCGGAGGTGTACAGAGCGTTATCGTTGGTGGTCCAGATGTTCAGGCCCAGCACCAGAATTGCCAGGTAAAACAGATTCAGACGCAACATGACCTCGAAGATATCATTTCCGCCTACGAAAATATAGGCGATGGCGCCGAAGAAGAACATCAGGGAGTTGCCGATAAAGAAAGCCACAACCGTCGCGATGGTTCCGGTCTTGGCATCCTTGGCGAACCGGGTAAAATTCGGCGTGGCCGTTCCGCCCGATACGAAGGAGCCGACTACCAGGCCTGCGCCGCCGACTACACTTAAGGTACCGCTGGATACGGCAAACTGATCCACGATAGTTCCCTCGCCCTGTGCCACCGCCATCACCATAGCGATGGTTCCGAGAACTGCTACCGCCGGAACGGCAATATAACTGATGATGGTCAGAGATTCGATTCCGAAATAAGCGGACGCGGTCATACAACCACCGGCCAGAATAATCAGCGCCCACATGGCTATCTTACTGTCACCTAAGAACTGATTGGCCACCGGAATGGCAAACATGGCCACACCTACGCCAAACCAGCCGATCTGGGTAAAACTGATCATAGCGGAGGACAGATAGGATCCCTTTTCACCGAAGGCCTTTCTCGCCAGCAAATCCATGCTGAGACCGGTCTTGGCGCCCACATAGCCCAGAAGTCCTGTATACAATCCCAGAATGCAGCCGCCCAGAATCAAGGAGCCCAGGAACTCCCAGAAATTCTCGCCTGCTGCCAGCTGCTGACCTACCCACATGCTTGCGGAAAAGAAGGTAAAGCCCAGCATAATCATGAACATGGTCACGAAGCCCTTGCGGCCCTCTTCGGGGACTGCCTGCTCCGCGTAGTCTACGTCTTTTTTCTCTTTCACTTTACTCATTTTTTCATCTCCTGTTTTTTATTGTTAGAAATTTCAAGGGCACAAGCCTTATCCTGCAAGCAGAAACGGCTTCTGCCCTTGAAATTCTGCCACCTTAAAAAATCAGGGCGGAACCCCTTGTATCAGTCCGTCCTGATTTTAAAATCCTTATTTACAAAATGTATTTCCGAAGTGCATCGGTAAACTCCCCGATTCTCTGCTCGGCAAGCTCTTTTAAGGTGATATTCTTCATGCTCTCGATATAACCCTGCTCCTGGCGGTACAGCCACCTGGTATCAGCCGGGCGGATCTTCTCATAATGGTTATTATGAACCCAGTCCTCATAGCTTACCGGAAGCGGATAGCCCAGCTTCTCAGCCAGCAGCTCCCGGAAATCAATCCGGTCCGCGCGGTCACGGATGCCTTCCCAGAACTCCAGCACTTCCTCCACATGCTCGTGGATCTCATAGCGTCTCGCTCCGCCATCGTAAATGATACATTTTTCAAAGAGCGGACTGCACATGGAAAGAGTCTCTCTGCGGAACTCCGGCGCTACGATACCGCCCTTCCAGTAGAAATCCACATCCGGCAGATTGATGCCGGACACGCCCTTGTCCTGGTAGGTACTGAAAATACCCTCATAATAAATGGTAATAAAGCCTTCAAACTCCGGCCAGAACTCCCGGATATCCCGGGTCAGATCCTCCAGGATGTCGATACCCTTGGTTCCGCCGATGGTGAAGATGATGATATTGCGGAGCTTCGCGCCGTGATCCCGGTAGAAATCAGTCACATAGCGGAGACAGTGAATCAACGTCTCGCCGCTGGCAATAATATCGCCGATCATCAGAGTGCTGTCCGGCACCATGGTCAGCTTGCTGTACTTGATCTCCAATCCCGCGATCTCCTCATTTTCAAAGACACGCTCACTGGACAGGAAGCTGATGTCATGAACACGGATGTGCTCCCGGTAACAGCTCTCCTCCAGCGGATAGTTGAGAGCGCCTCTCAAAATAGAAAGAATATTGGCAGTGGTCACCTTCTTCTGCTCCTTCAGATAATAAAGCATCTGGGATGTGGCGGAAATCAGACAGTTATACACCTCATAGCCTACAATCTCCGGCGTATTCAGAAGCTTTCTGGACTCCGCCTCTGATACAATATAATACTCATTCAGGTAGTTTCCGCCGTCCAGCCGATAACAGGCCACGCCCTGCTCGTCAAATTCCGGCACCAGAACCACATTCTCCCAGTTATTCATTCTTATCTCCTTCGCTTTGCTGTATTTCACGTAACTTTTACGTTATCTTTACACATACCTTAGAATATATTAACGGGTCGGTCGGGTTCCGTCAAGGGGAATCGGGCGGAAATTCGACAATTTTTTCCAATACAGGGTACTTATTTTTAGACGCCGAACACCTTCGCCGCCTTCTCCATCCGCTCCGCAATCTTCACACCAAAGGGGCAACGTTCCTCGCAGGACCGGCAGCCGATACACTCGGATGCCTTATGCTCCAGCAGCTCATAGTGGGACTGCACCGTGGCCGGAACTTCAGGCTGCATGGTGGCCAGATCATAAAATTTATTGATCATGGCAATATCCAGGTTGACCACGCAGGGCTTACAGTGACCGCAGTAGGTGCAGGCTCCACGATAGGAATGAAGCGGTGCGTTGGCGATGACGGAAGCGTAATCTTTCGCCTCGTCAGACGCGGTTTCGTAGGCTGCAGCGTCATCCACCTGCTTTTTGGTATCGTAGCCGCACAGGATGGAACAGACTGCCGGACGTGTCAATGCGTAGTGAATACACTGAACCGGCGTCAGCTTCACGCCGAAGGGCGAACGCTTTTCATCAAAAAGGCGGCCTCCCGCAAAACCCTTCATGACCGTGATTCCCACATCGTTCTGCTCGCAGACCTGATACAGATGCGCCCGCTCCGCGTCGATGCCTTTCAGGGCCGTATCATACTGCTCCGCAAACATGGTCTCGATGTCTTCGCTTGCCGGAAGCATGTCAAAGGCCGGATTAATGCTGAACAGAATCATTTCCACATAGCCGGACTGAGCCGCTTTCACAGCCACCTTTGGGTTATGGGAGCTGATGCCGATGTGACGGATGGTGCCGTTCTTTTTGAGCTCCATCACGTAATCCAGATAGTCGGAATGCTGAATTTTCTCCCACTCTTCCTCGGAATCCACGTAATGAATCATCCCCAGATCGATGTAATCGGTCTGCAGCCGTCGAAGCAAATCTTCAAAGGCCGGCTTTACATACTCCATTTCACGGGTACGGTAATACTGGCCGTCCTTCCAGGTGGAACCGATATGGCCCTGAATGTACCACTGCTCCCGGTTCGGTTTGATTCCTTCACCAATAATATCTCTGGATTTCGGATCTGCCATCCAACAGTCCAGAATGTTAATTCCTTTTGCATGGGCGTAGCGGATCACCTCCACGCTCTCTTCCACCGAATGCCGCTCCAGCCACTCGCCGCCGAAGCCGATCTCACTTACCTTTAATCCTGTTTTTCCAAGTCTCCTTGTTTTCATCTTAATCCTCTCCCTTTCCTGTTCAGACACGGATCCGATACTGATTTTATCATAGTACAGGTAAGAATGATTTGCAAGTTCATAAAACCTGCACTGAAATACAGAAAACCTGAATTCTATTAGTTTCGTATAAACCTATATTACTGCGCTTTCTTCTCTCCCCGCTGCATATACAGATAACACCCGATACAAAGCACGATTCCCACCGCCGTGGATATGGGCGCGGCAAGACCGATCCGGGTCAGGCTGGCGTCCGGCTGAATGCTCATGTAATACGACAGGGGCAGGCGGACCAGAAGGGTCTGTATCATACCCTGGGCCATGACGAATACCGTTTTGTTATTACCGTTAAAATAGCCCATCATGCTGAACAGGATTGCGGTTCCCAAAGTCTCCGGGGCAAAGCCCTTCAGATAATCATAGCCTCTGGCGATAACAGATACGTCTGTGGTAAAGAAACCACACAGCACGTCGCCCTTCAGAAGCACCAGGGCAAATACGACGCAGCCTACAGTAAGTCCCACGCCCATGCCGGTAAACATAGACTGCTTCGCCCGCTTGTGTTTACCTGCGCCTACATTCTGGGAGACGAAGGAGGCCATAGACTGCATTAGAGCGCTGGGTACCAGCATGGCAAAATTGACGATTTTACACGCTACGCCGTAGCCGGAGGAGGCCTCCAGACCCAGACGGTTGATAAAGGCGCAGAGGGCCAGGAAGGAACACTGGGTCATAATCTCCTGAAAAGCCAGCGGAAGTCCACTTTTCAGAAATCTCGGACACTGGGCATTCCAACGAAAATCCTCTTTTTTGATGTCAAAGGGCAGTCCCCGCTTTACCAGAAGCAGCACCGCAAATACCACGCTGCAAGCCTGCGCCGCCACGGTTGCGATGGCCGCGCCCGCCGCGTCCATATGAAGGCCTGCCACCAGCACCAGATCGCCGACAACATTGATGACACAGGCCACCAGCACAAACAGAAGCGGGGAGCTGCTGTCACCTAAGCCCCGGAAAATGGCCGCCAGCACATTGTAAGCCACGATGAAGAAAATGCCGGCTCCACAGATCCGCACATAGGACGCAGTCAGGCTCACTGCCTCCACAGGCGCCTGCATCAGCACCGCAATAGGCCGCGCCAATCCTACCATAATCAGGAACAGCACTACAGAAATCACAGCGAATACCACAGCGCCTCCGCCGATGGCCGGTCCGATGTACTGAGGTCGCTTTTCGCCCAGATACCGGGCAATGAGCACGGTGATACCCATGGCAAGCTGAGTCACTGCAAATGTCACCAGGTTCAGTACCTGGCTGCCGGTGGAAACTGCGGAAAGTCCCGAGGTGGAACCAAAGTGTCCCACCACCAAAAGATCCACCGCGCCGTAAGCCGCCTGCAGTATCAGTGCGCCAAGCACCGGCAGCATAAAGGCCACCAGTTTCTTTAAGATATTTCCCTGGGTAAAATCCGCTTTATCGTTTGTCATAGGTCGCTCTCCTTCCGCTCATAATCTGATAAAACTTTTCGATGGTCGCAATCATCGTTTCGGCCTCCTCCTCGGAAATACTGTCAAAATATGGAAGTATGCCGTTGAAATATTCCTCGTCGTATTTCTGATGCAGCTTTCTCCCCTTTTCCGTGGCAGTAAGGAAGGTCACCCGGCCGTCGTCCGGCGAAGCAATTTTCTGAAGATAGCCCTTTGCTTCCATCTCCTTGACCGTGCGGGTCACGCCGGGTCTCGGAATATTCAGGAATTTACTGAGATCGGAAATCCGAACCTGTTTCCCTTTTTCTTCCAGCTCCTGCATGCAATCCAGGTAATGAATATAGGACGGCTGTACACCCTCCGGCAATGGGGGAAGCATATCCCGGGTTCGCTTCGCCATATAGCAGGCATCAAACATCTGCTTAATTAATCGATGGTTCATCTGTATGTCTCCTTGCATTTAGTTACCAATGTTAATTATCATTGATAATTATATGGAAAATCAGATTTTTGTCAAGTATATTTTGCTGGATTCCGAATTCCGGTAACCGACCGTTCTATAACCGCATACACAAATCAGGGGATAAGATCACACGCGATCTTATCCCCTGAAGCTTTACTTTTTCCACTTTTTATTGGATAAACGCCTTAAACGCCAGATAATTCTCATACAGATCCGCCTTGGATACCACCTCCCAGGGAGAATGCATGGAAATCACCGGAACGCCGATATCTACGGTGTCGATGTTAAACTTGGCGATGAATTTGGCCACGGTTCCGCCGCCTCCTTCGTCCACCTTACCCAGCTCGCCGGTCTGCCATACCACGCCGTTCTCGTCGAACAGGTTCCGCAGATACGCAAGAAACTCAGCGTTGGCGTCGTTGGATCCGCTCTTTCCTCTGGCTCCGGTAAACTTCATCATACCTGCGCCGCAGGACAGGAACACAGAGTTGGTCTTTTCGCAGACCTCCGGATAATTGGGATCGTAAGCCGCTGTCACGTCCGCGGACAGACACTTGGAATGAGCCCGTACCGCTGCGGCGGACACTCCGAAGGCTGCTGCCAGCTCATCGATAAGATCCGTGAAAATGGCACTCTGCATACCTGTGGTTCCCTCGCTTCCGATCTCCTCCTTATCTGCCAGAATAACCATAACCGTATGCTGATCGGAAGTCTCGTCCAGGCAGGCTTTCCATGCGGGGTACGCGCAGACCCGGTCGTCGTGGCCGTAGCTTCCAAGCAGGGCGCGATCGAAGCCCACATCCTTGGCCTTGAAAGCCGGAACCATGGACAGCTCGGCACTCATGAAATCTGCCTCGGTGATACCGTATTTATCATTCAGCAGGTGCAGCACATTGTTCTTAACGGTTTTTTCATCGTCCTCAGTCGCTGCCGTGTAAGGAATGTTGCCAAACCAGATGTTCAGCTGCTCGCCCTCGATGGCGTTGCCCAGAGGCTTCTGATTCTGCTTGGCTGCCAGATGAGGAAGCAGATCGCTGATATAAAACACCGGATCGCTCTCGTCCTCACCCACTTTTACCTGCACCGTAGTGCCGTCCTTTAATGCCACCACGCCGTGCAGGGCAAGGGGTATGGCCGCCCACTGATATTTGCGCAGGCCCCCGTAGTAATGTGTCTTGCCCAGAGCCACGCCCTCGGACTCATAGAGGGGAAGCTGCTTCAGATCCAGACGGGGACTGTCGATATGAGAGGCGATGATACGGATGCCGTCCTTCGCGATATTCTCGGTGCCCACCTTGATCAGATACATATTTTTTCCGCGGTTGTTGTAATAAATCTTGTCGCCTGCCTTGAGCTTGCAGCCAAAATCGAAAGCCTCGTAGCCTGCTGCCTTCGCAGCCGCCTCCACATAGGCGCAGCACTCCCGTTCGGTCTTTCCTTCGTCCAAGAACTGCTTATAGCCCTCGGCGAAATCGAAGATCTCAGTCATCAGGGTCTCATCTGCGGTTTCGTAGACATTTGTTCTTTTGTAAGTGAGTGAATCCATGTGTGTTCCTTCTTTCTATCACGATATTGTGCGTATCTATTACTCTGTCTTTGATTTTACCACGTTTGAAACCATATTTCTATCTCTGTTTTTCTCATTGCCGTACCTACTGGGCGTCAATTTAACCTCCCCCAAATTCACCTGAAAAAGCCAGAACAAAGATCTGATCGACTCTGTCCTGGCTTTTAAAGACTTGTTATATCTGCGTCCTGCAGATCTTCTTTGCTGCCTGATTAAGCTCACTGTTCTCCAAAATCAGCTTTTGGCCAAGCAGCGCTGCCTTTGTGAGTTCTGGCTCTACAGGCAGAACTGCCAGTATCCGCTCAGGATCTCCTATGGCCTGCTCCAGCACCTTCCTGCTTTCCTCGTCCACTTTATTCAATACATAATACATGGGTTTTTGAAGCTTTCCACTCAGCTCTCCTATCTTCACCGCAAGCTTGGCAGACTCATAGGAAGGATCACAGACCATCAGAATCAGATCCACCTCATCATCCAAACCGCGCCCGAAATGCTCAATTCCAGCCTCCATATCCAGAATAGCGATCTGATTTTCCTCAAGCGTTAATCTGCTGACAAACTGCTTCATCACCGTTCCCATAGCACAGGCACAGCCCTCGTTCGCCTGATGAATCTTTCCGCTTACCATCAGCTTGATTCCGTTCTTTTCTGTGTAATACCCTTTCGGAATATCACTAAGCTTCCACTGTCCTTCAAAGAATTGATGCGTAAAATTAGATAGCATCATATCCTTCAGAACTTCCTCTTTCCCTCCAAAAAAACCGGTAAATTCCTTTGGATTTTCCATACTGAGATGCCGGTGCAGTCCATAGTTCGATTCGTCAGAATCGATGATCAGAACTTCTTTTCCCGCCGCCGCAAATCTTTCCGCCAGCAGTGATACAATGGTACTTTTTCCGCTTCCACCCTTTCCACATACAGATATTTTCACTTTGCCACCTCCTCAAGATACAGGGACAGATGTACGTCGCCCGGTATTGCAAAACCGCACTGATCGCAGATGCTTTCTCCCACAGTCTGCCCATCCCGTATAAATACCTCTATCACGCCTCCGCATTTGGGGCAGTCAATCTCTTCAATCGTCGTCATACCGCGTGCTTCCTGGCACGTAGGTAATACATCACTCATTTTCGCACCTGCTTTCTATCCGGGTTCCGTAATTTCTTGCAAGCCAGAAGATACATCTGCCCTGGAACTTGTGTCAGGTTATCCTTTGCGTATTCCAGCTTCATATTTGATACGACCTTTCTTTTTCCTTTCCATTTTTTTTGGCTGTTCCTCCAGACTACAGCTCCAGCTTTTCCACAATCTCCTGAAGGGCTTTCCGCACCGGAGAGTCCATGGGAAGCTGTACAATGGGCTTTCCGTCGCAGTCAAAGCGGTAAATCATATCGTCATGAGGCACTACTCCAAGGAGCTCCAGATTCTGATTTTGTATCTCTTCCAGTGTTCCGGCATCCAGATTCCCCTCCGGAGCCCGGTTGATAATCAGTCCCACCTTCTTTGGCTTAAAATTCAGCTCCTTCATCAAAGCAGCAATCCGCCCGGCCGCCTGCACGCCTCTCCTGGAACAGTCGCTGACTAAAATCGCGACCTCCATCATCGGCAGGAGCCCACGGCTCACATGCTCCATTCCTGCCTCATTGTCCACCACCACATAAGGGTAATGGCTCTGCAGCTTCTGCACCTGCGTCTGAACCAGGCCGTTCACAAAGCAGTAACAGCCTTGCCCCTGGCTGCGCCCCATGACCATCAAATCAAAGTCATCCTCCTCTGTAAGGGCATCTGCCAGCCGGGCCTCCAGATAATCCTTTTTCGTTACCCCGGCGGGAATCTTATACCGGCTATCCGATCCCGCCCGCTCAATCTCCTCCCGGAGCTCTCCAAGAGTAATGCCCGCCTCCACGCCAAGCACCTCATTGAGATTTGAGTTGGCATCCGCATCCACAGCCAGAACCGGCTTCTTCCCGCTCTGGCAGAGATACTGAATCAAAAGGCCGGTAAGCGTGGTCTTTCCCACACCGCCTTTGCCGGCTACTGCAATCACATGTCCCATATCCTCTCCATCCTTTCCTGTGCCAAATCCACATTTTCCTGCGTTCAGCAATTATTCTGCTGCCGTCCTGATACAGGGTGTTCTTTTTATAAACAATATGTTGATTTTCTTTACAAACTGATTATAATAAAAGTATCAGAAAATACAATCATCAATTTAAAGCTGTCTGTAGGTTTCTGAACAGTTTTCCGTATTCTGTTCAGAAACTCCAATGGAAATCATCGAAAAAGGAGGAAATTCCCATGCCGGAAAAGACACAGAAAGAAGACCGGAGGACGCGTTATACCCGCCAGGTCATAAAGGAAGCATTTTTAAAGCTTCTGGAAGAAAAGGAATATCCCAAAATCACAATCACTGAGATCTGCAGGCTTGCGGAAATCAACCGGGGAACCTTCTATCTCCACTATTATGATACTGCCGATGTGCTGGATGATCTTCTAAGCGAAATCCTGAAAGAAACCACCAGCGTCATCGACCATGTCTTCTGCCCTGCAAGAGCCTCCGGGAACTGCTCCTATCCTTTCTGTGACAGGCTGCACAGCAGCGACCGATATCAGGCGCTTTTTCTCGACGACACCATCTCCGCACAAATCATAGAAAAAATGGCGGAAATGACAAAAGAAGACTATGTGACCTGGCTGATGTCACACAGTCTCCTTACCTTTGAAGAAGCCGAAGCCATTTTTTATTTCCAGATGAACGGCTGTCTGTCCATCAATAAAGTCATGCTGCGCAATCACTGCTCCGACTGGAAAAAGATACAGCGGGCCATCGATCAGTTTATCCGCGCAGGGCTGGAATCATTTCTGATCCGGGATCAGAGGGAATACTGATCCGCATTTCATCCGATAACGGCGTTTTGTCTGTCAATATTCTCCTTGCCACGCACCTACTGGGCGTCAATTTTTTCCTTCAGCTCCGTCAGATACATCCAGCGCTCCATCTTCTCATCCAGAAGGCTCTGCGTCTCTTCCTTTTCCTTCGTAAGCTCCGTTAAGCGGCTATACTGGCTGGCATGGGCAATCATTTCTTTATCCAGCTCCTCTATCTTCGCTTCCAGCGCAGCGATATCGTCCTCGATGGTATCGAATTCCTTCTGCTCCTTGTAGGTGAATTTCAGCTTCTTCTCCCCTTTATCCCAGCTAGCTTTCTTCTTGCCGCCGGGTTCGGAAGCTCCCGCTGCTTTTATGCTCTTTAAAGCGCCGCCAAAATCCGTCCCTGCTGCGCCATGCTCCCGGGCCAGCGCTTCCATATAGTCGGTATAGCCGCCCTCGTACTGGCGGAAATGACCGTTGCCGTCGAAGGCAAAGATCCGATCCACCACATTGTCCAGGAAATACCGATCGTGGGAAACGAGAATTACAATGCCGATAAAGGAGTTCAGGTAATCCTCCAGAATCGTCAGCGTGGGAATATCCAGTTCGTTGCTGACCTCGTCCATAACCAGCACATTGGGGCCGGTCTGCAGGACGCCTAAGAGATAGAGCCGCCGCTTCTCCCCGCCGGAGAGCTTTCCGATGGGCGCGTACTGCATATCCGGGGTAAACAGAAAGCGTTCCAGCATCTGGGACGCCGTGATCCGTCCATCTCGGGTGGAAATGTACTCGGCAATATCCTTCACATAGTCGATGACCCGCTGATTTTCATCCATGTCCGGCAGTTCCTGGGCGAAATAGCCAAGCTTGATGGTTTCGCCCACCTCCACATCGCCGGAATCCGGCGGGATCTGCCCTGCTATCATTTTCAGCAACGTAGACTTTCCGCAGCCATTCGGGCCAACAAACGCGATAGTCTGATTTTTCAGGAAAATATACGTAAAATCCTCAACAATCTTTCGGCCCTCGTATTCCTTGGATACGTGGTGCAGCTCAATGGTTTTCTTGCCCATGCGGGTTTCGACCGAATCCAGCTCCACGGTTTTATCAAAGACCGGAGCCCTTCCGGCCTTCAACGCTTCCAGCCGATCCAGTCGCGCCTGCTGCTTGGTGGTCCGGGCCCGGCAGCCTCTGGCCGCCCATTCCAGCTCCATGCGGAGAATGCTCTGCCGCTTCCGTTCGGTGGCCAGCTCCATTTCCTCCCGCTTTGCCTTCAGCTCCAGAAAGCCCGAATAGTTGGCCTGATAACTGTAGAGCTTTCCCCGGCTGATTTCCAGAATCCGATTGGTCACCCGGTCCAGAAAATAGCGGTCATGGGTTACCAGAATCACGGTTCCCCGGAATTTCCGAAGCCAGGCCTCCAGCCAGCGGATCATCTCCTCATCCAGATGGTTCGTGGGCTCGTCCAGAATCAGAATATCCGCCGAAAGCAGCAGGGTCCGTGCCAGGGCCACCCGCTTCTTCTGCCCGCCGGACAGCGTCTCGATTTGCGCACCCACATCCGGGATGCCTAAGGTGTTCAGCATATTTTTTGCGTCATACTCGGTGACCTCTCCGCCCGCCACATAGGACAGCGCAGTAGCCCCATCCGGAAATGTGTTCGCCTGGGACAGAAAGGCCAGCTTTACGCCATTTTGCATAATGACCTGCCCCTGATCAGCCTCCTCGGTACCTGCGATAATCCGAAGCAGGGTCGTCTTGCCCGTGCCGTTGATGCCGATGATCCCGACCTTTTCTCCCTCCTGAATGCCACAGGAGATATCATCGAAAATCCATTTATCTCCGTAAAGCTTGCTTACGTGCTCGATATTTAAAATGTTCATAATACTTCCGTCTTTTCTCCTTACAAACTCATACGCGCTATTCCTGCCGTCCGGTACTCCAAAAGCTTCTCCTTTAGCCCCTGATGCTCCTCCAGCTTCAGCTCCGGGTCTAATTTTTCGATCTTCGCGGCCTCCTCACTGGCAGCCTGCAGGATCAACGCGTCTGTAAAAATATCTCCAATCTTAAACTCCAGAATTCCACTCTGGCGGATTCCGAACAGATCGCCCGGTCCCCGAAGCTTCAGATCTTCTGAAGCAATATAAAAGCCATCATTGGATTTGTTCAGAATCTCCAGTCGCTTTTTGGTATCCTTACTGTCGGATCCACTAACGAAAATGCAGTAGGACTGGTGCTTTCCGCGTCCTACACGCCCCCTTAGCTGATGAAGCTGAGCCAGGCCGAAGCGCTCGGCGTTCTCCACCATCATAACTGTGGCGTTTGGCACATTGACTCCCACCTCGATAACGGTCGTGGAGACAAGCACCTGGATTTCGCCTGCCGCGAAGCGCTCCATAATGTCATTCTTCTCGGCGGCTTTCATTTTCCCGTGCAGATATTCAATGGCGATGCCGGGAGCCAGCTCCTTTTGCAGCTTTTCCGTATAATCTACCACATTTTCAATCTCGATCTCCGGATTTTCCTCCACCATAGGGCAGATAATGTACACCTGCCGCCCGGCGGCCACTTCCCGCTCGATAAAACGGTAGGCCTTAGGCCGATAACTCTCGTCCACCACACAATTCTTGATGGGCAGACGATTGGCCGGAAGCTCATCGATGACGGAGATATCCAAATCCCCGTAAATGATAATAGCCAGAGTCCGGGGGATCGGCGTGGCGCTCATGACCAACACATGGGGATGAAGTCCCTTACTCGCCAGTGTCTCCCTCTGGCGAACGCCGAACCGGTGCTGCTCGTCTGTCACCACCAGTCCCAGACGGGCAAAGCTTACCTTCTCCTGAATCAGCGCATGGGTTCCGAGAATAATCCGCGCCTCACCGCTCTCAATGCGCGCATAAGCCTCCCGTTTCTCCTTGGCCGTCATGGATCCGGTCAGCAGCTCCACGCATACGTCCATGGAAAGCCCGGAAAGCAGCTCCCGGATACTCTCCGCATGCTGTCTTGCCAGCACCTCGGTGGGCGCCATCAGCGCCCCCTGATAGCCGCTCTCCACCGCGGAAAGCAATGCCAGCAGCGCAATGACCGTCTTACCGGATCCCACGTCTCCCTGCACCAGCCGGTTCATGATCGTTTCTCCCTTAAGATCCGCCTGAATCTCATTCCAGACCCGCTTCTGGGCCCCGGTGAGCTCGTAGGGCAGTGATGAAAGCAACTGCTCCACAGACGCTCCCGGATGAATCACGCACTCATTGACCGTGTCTTCGGTCTGCTCTTTCATCTGCCGCAGGGCTAAAATAAACAGGAAAAACTCATCAAAGACCAGACGCTTTCTGGCCAACAGCAGATCCTCCCGCTTCACCGGAAAATGGATGGCCCGCAGGGAAAAGTTATATTCCGCTAACTGCTGTTCGTTCCGGATACGCTCCGGCAGATATTCTGTGTCCAGATCCAGTTGCTCAAAAGCCTGGCGCACCGCCTTGGTCACAGTCTTATTGGACAGACCGCCGGTCAGTCCATAGATGGGCTGCATAGTGTCCAGCAGCTTCTCATAGTCCTCCGGCGCGTAAATCTCCGGCTGATCCATGGTGGTTCGACCCTTTTTCTTCTGCACCCGTCCCCGGAAGATATAGATGCAGCCAGGCAACAGGCTGTTTCGCAGAAAGGGCATATTAAACCAGGAAAGCTGCAGGTGCAGGCCATTTTCCTCTAAGGACACGGTGGTAATATGATACCTGCCCACTCGCCTGCCATCCGGGATCCGGCGGATAACGCCGGTCACGGCCTGTATCTTATCGGCCTCCAGAGCACCGATTGACACCGGTCTTTCATATACATCATACGTCCTCGGATAATAAGACAAGAGCTCTCCCACCGTGTCTACCCCGACACGGTGAAAGAGCGCAGCTGTCTTTTCTCCAATGCCTTTTAAGGCTGTAATTGGGGAAGCTGTATTCATTTTCTACTCCACAGAAACTACATAATAGTAAATCGGCTGTCCGCCAAAATGAACCTCGATATCGCAGTCCGGATACAGATCGCTTAAATCCTCGCCCAGCTTGTCCGCATCCTCCTTCTTCACGTCCTCGCCATAGTAAATGCTGATAAGCTCGGAATCCTCGTCGATGAGCTCCTTGAACATATCCAGCGTAGTCTGCTCCACATCCTCGCCCACAGCCAGGATCGCGTGGTCGCCGATGCCCATGATATTGCCCTCTTTGATCTCCTTGTCATCGATGTGAGTATCACGCACCGCATAGGTAACCTGACCGGTCTTCACATTGGCCAGCTCCTCGGTCATGCGGGTCTCGTTCTCCTCTGCACTGGAATCCGGCATGAAGTTGATCATGGCCGTAATTCCCTGGGGAACCGTTTTGGTGGGGATAACAATAATATCCTTATCCTCACAAAGCGCCTTTGCCTGATTTGCTGCCAGGATGATGTTCTTATTGTTCGGCAGAATGAAGATATGATCCGCGTTTACCTTTTCAATGGCATTGAGCATATCCTCGGTGCTGGGGTTCATGGTCTGACCGCCCTCGATCAGGTAATCCACGCCGAGACCCTTGAAGATCTCACCAATGCCCTCGCCGATGGATACTGAGATAAAGCCCATCTCCTTTCTCGGCTCTTCTGCCTTCTGCTGAGCCGCAATCTTGGAAGCATCCTTGATGAGCTTCTCCTCATGCTCCTCACGCATATTGTCGATCTTCAGCCGGGACAGGGAACCGTAGGTCAGCGCCTTCTCGATGGCCTGACCCGGATGATTCGTATGTACATGAATCTTTACGATATCATCGTCAGCCACGCACACAATAGAATCACCGATAGACTCCAGGAAAGCCTTAAATTCCATCTCGTCCTTATGCTCAAACTTCTTATCTAATACGATAATAAACTCGGTGCAGTAACCGAACTTGATTTCAGCCTCTGTCTCCGCGCTGATCTTCACCGGAGCGGACTTCGGCGCTTCAAAGGTGTAATCCACCTCTTTTCCCAGATAAGCGTCATAAGCGCCCTTCAGCACCTCCACAAGGCCCTGTCCGCCGGAATCTACCACACCTGCCTCTTTCAGAACCGGTAAGAGATCCGGAGTAGTCGCCAGCACACGCTCCGCCTCTTCAATCACACCTGCAAAGAAGACGTCCAGATCCTCTTCCTCCAGAGCCAGCTCTGCCGCCTTATCAGCCGCGCCTCTGGCCACCGTCAGAATTGTTCCCTCCTTCGGCTTCATAACCGCCTTGTACGCAGTCTCTACTGCTTTCTGGAATGCATTGGAAATGGTCATCACGTCCAGGGTCTCATACCCCTTGATTCCCTTGGTGAAGCCACGGAGCAGCTGGGACAGGATAACGCCGGAGTTTCCGCGCGCTCCTCTTAAGGATCCGGAGGAAATAGCCTTCGCTACTGTCTCCATAGTACGCTCAGACAGGTTGTTGACCTCGGAAGCTGCAGACATGATAGTCAGCGTCATGTTGGTTCCCGTATCGCCATCCGGCACCGGAAATACATTCAGCTCGTTGATCCACTCTTTTTTCGCTTCCAGGTTCTTAGCGCCGCCTAAAAACATCTTTGTAAGCGTGTTTACCTCTATCGTTTTCATAATGTCAAAAAACTCCTCCTGAAATTAATCTATGACCCGAACACCCTCAACAAAGATGTTGATTTTCTCAATGGTCATTCCGGTGAACTCCTCCACCTTGTACTTTACATTGCTCATCAGATTGTCGGATACAGCGGAAATGCTGACGCCATACGCTACAATTACATGGAAAGAAAGCGTAATCTTATTGTCGTTGATCTGTACGTTCACGCCGCGGGTCAGGTTGTCTCCCTTCAGGAGCTTTACCAGTCCGTCTTTCATATTTACCATGGCCATTCCAACGATACCGAAGCACTCCACTGCTACGGAACCTGCATATCTGGCAATAACTTCCGGGTCGATCATGACAGCGCCCATCTGCGTATTCATAAGTCCCTTCATTATCATTACCTCCACTCTTATTTTTTATTACATCAAAAAAGCCCATGTCTCTCTTTGCTTATCAGATGACATAGATATAGTGTATTATAACCTGTTTTACCTCGAAAAGAAAGCTATTTTTCATACTTTCTAAAAAATTGTAATATTTTTAAATTTCCACTTGCAAAATATAGTGGCATCTGCTAGAATAACTTATGTTGCGAGCCTATATATAGGTTCACTATCGTTCAAGAGGAGGTGCAAACATGGCAAAGTGTGCAATCTGTGAAAAAGGCGCTCATTTCGGAAACAACGTCAGCCATTCACATAGACGTTCCAACAAGATGTGGAAATCCAATGTTAAGTCTGTAAAGGTTAAGGTTAACGGCGCTGCCAGAAAGATGTATGTATGTACATCCTGTCTGAAGTCCGGAGCAGTTGAGAGAGCTTAAGTTTAAGATCGAGAAATTAGGAGCAGCGTGTGCCGCTCCTTTTTTTGTGTCCCTTTTATAGAAAATAAGAAAGAATCCTGCGTTTTATTTCATAATCACAGCCCCGATGAACCACAGCACATATACATGTACCGGGTAGAATATGTAGTAAAAATACTTCCGGAACTGCGGTGACAGCTTGTCCCGCTTCCGCTTCTTCTTACAAAAGCCAAGCTTTTCATTGCAGCCGAGCACCAGCGGCAGGGCAAAGATCATCATCCACTGAAAATCATTATGGAACATATGGGACAGATCAAAAATCGGACGGAAAGATGCTCCCCAGAGCACCAGCCCCGTCATAATCTCCATCAGAGCCACCAGCACATCATGACCCACCAGGGAAAACAATCTTCCCCAGAGACCAAAGGCGGAATTTACAAAGAATACAAGAAAGATACCCAGGTATCCGAGAATCATCCGCTTCTTACTCTTGTCCTCCTTCGTAAAATAGAATAGCACGCCAATCAGCACATACATCAGCGCTCCCTCGCAGGTCAGCGCGCTTCCAAGCAGAGCCGAACCGAAATTCAATACTGCATAGGGCACTTCCACAATTTCATAGAGTCCGGCCCATACACCCGCGACAGCCACCTGATAAAAAATGTATGTGAACCAGATTTTCAATCTCCGCTTCGGATGGCGATTCGCGTATTCAATCAGATCCACCAGAAAAGCAGACGCAAATAAGGTCGCGAACATATTAGTGGTGACGGCGGTGACCAGGCCGGTCTTCTGTGCCACAACGGACATGAGCAGGTTAAAGGCCGCCATGGCTACGCTGGCGATGTAGAGCCGCCGGAAATACGCTTTCTTATCACTGGTTTTCGTAAGGCTCCAGGCCATACAGTAAAAGAACAGCGGCGCGGACAGCTTTCCGAGCCACTGCAGAAACACCGGCATACCCGGAATCAGCGATCCGATATACCCCAGCACCATGGTCACAAGCGCTATCCGCTTCAATGTAGTTACAGACATTTTCTATCTCCCTTTATCGTTATTGTTCACTCCGTTCTCAATAACACGCTCCGCGGGACAGTGCATGTGAACAATAATCTTTTATCTTCCGCATTTTCCTCCGGACGAGAACAGATTATACCCGACAATCATCAGGGAAAAGGCCGCCAGCGCCCGCACAAACCAGCCGTTGACCGGCATAAAAAAGGTGGTGAGGATTCCGACGCCTATCCAGAACATCACAAAACCAAGCAGCTGTTTCATAACGGCTCCCGGCATATTATTTCTTATTCTATTCTATGTCCTTTTTTTTGAAATGTGTATCCTGGCAGCCGATTACTCTGCCTTTGGATCTGCCTCCGGCTCGTCCTTTTCGATTACGTCTACTGCGTCCTGGATGGCGTCTGCCACCGGACTCTCATTCTTTGTGCCGCCTGACGCAAACTTGTTCACGAAATCCGGAACCATGTCGAGAATCTTCGTTACAGTATCCTGATTCTTTACATTGACCAGCTTGGTGACGCCATTCGAGATTACCAGAATAGCGCTGGGGGAAATCTTCGCTCCCATACCGCCGCCTGCGTTCTGCTTCTTGTCGCCCGCGAAGGCTCCGGCTCCCACGCCGAAGGATACGTCTACCAGCGGCAGAATGATGGTATCGCCGATGGTAACTGCGTCGCCGACTACGGTTTTTGTAGTGATAAAGCTGTCCATGCCCTTGAACAGGGACTCTACGGTGGTATCAAATGTATTATTCATAAGAAAGCCTCCTTATTATATCTTCTATGATTATAAATTTTTATCGCGATTTCGCACTGCCCAAACCACCTGCGCCTGTTGTGCGTAAAAAAGGTGCAGCGTGATTCAGGATGCTTTGTCATATCGGCACGTCAGGTCACCATTCGGTATACAAAACGAACATTTTTGTCCCGGTACAGCCTCCAGGCAATCTGCGCGACGGTCAGCAGCCGGATGCGGCCCTTCAGATACAGCTCACCCTCCAGCACAGTCTCCTGAAAATCAGGGACTACCTTCACATTATCCATGAAAAGAGGATAAAATATACTGATGCCGCCCAGAATTTCTCCGGTCAGCGCCGGGTCGTCCGTTCCAAAACGCAGGTCACCCCGTACTTTGTTCGGAAGCAGTTTCACCAGAAAACCTTTCAGTTGGCTCCAGGCAAGACTGAGTGCCGCCTTTGTGCGGTCGTCCGTGGCAAAGCGTTTCATTCGTTTTATTTTAACATAGAACCGGTGTAATGTATATTTAAGATTTTTTAATTTTTTCGGAATAGAGCTTAAGCAGCGCCAGATAGTTTTCAGGAAGCCCGCAAGCATTCTCAGAAAAACGGTAATTTTCCCGAAAATTCCGAGATTCCGCTGTTTGCGGGCGGGCCACGGCTCCAGTTCTTCTGTTTCCTCTTCTACAGGCTCTATGCAGATCTCCTGCTCTGCCGCCTTCCCCGCGTCCTCTTCTGCGTCCGCGAAAACTTCTTTCATCCCATCCTCTATCTCTTTTTCATCCGCCAGAAAATCCTTCACGGTAAAAATAAGTACCTTCAGCTTCGCCGACAGTTCCCCGTTCCGAAAGCTCACCGGTACCCGTACCAACTGAAGCAGCCAGTGCACCCTTGCTTCCACGAAAAATTCCTCTTTCTTTTTCAGATGGGCCTCGTACCGAACCGGCACCAAAAGAAGCAATGCCAGAATCAGCAAAGCCAGTCCCAGCACCACTGCAAGTATGAGCAGTATGATTTTCAAGATAATCCAGATTATATGCAGCATACTGTCAGTTCTCCGTCCTGCCAAAATACTCCCGCACGGCGAAGCCGCCGGTCTTCCGATAGATGTCCTCTACCATCCGCTGTACCAGCTCCAGGGCCTCCTCGTAACCCGACGCGATACCCACCACGAAAAGATCCTGCTTATAAAAGGCCGGCTGCTTCAGATGGGCCGCGTGAAAAATATCAAAAAGATTCTCCGGATTGGAAGCCAGGGTGATCAGATAGATGCTGACCATCCCCATACCACGGTTGGCTTTTCTTATAATCTTATCCTTTTTTTTCGCCGTTTTGTCAGTCAGATAAAGATTTTCCGCCCACTGCATTCCGAAATCCTCTCCAGACAACAGTCTGTCCGCACTGCGCTTACGCTATTGTCCTAAATTCGAAAAATGAGGGTATCGAAACCTATCCGCGACACCCTCTTTCCTCTCGTTTCTTCTAAAAATACTTTTTATTGCCCCAGAGATTACTCTTTTTCAGATCCAGATACTCATTGTAGGCCCGCTCCAGAATCTGCTTCTCATTGGAAAACTTCAGCAGATGGTAGGCCTCGTGATACTTATAATATCCCGAATCCACAAAATACTCCTCGCGCTGTGGTTTACTGTAATAATTGTCCGCCATCATCAGATACCAGTGAACGTCCTTCTCTACCGTGTCCTCCGGCACCGTGAAAGAATACTGGCTCTTGCCAATATACTTGATAATCGCGGCATCTACGCCCGTTTCCTCGCGCACTTCTCTTAACGCCGTCTCCTTGTACTCTTCTCCCGGCTCTACAGTCCCCTTCGGCAATACCCAGCCCTCATAACGGTTCTTGTAATTCTTGTACAAAAGCAGGATCTTACCTCGAAATATTACCACACCGCCACAACTGGTTGCTTCAATCATTGCAAAACCTCCTGTCCTGGTGTGTTCAAAAACTAGGTATAGTATAGCGCTTTTTGGGAGATTTGACAAGCGTTTGTTATCACCTTCTACTCGGTCCCGTTCATCAGATCCTTCAGAGCCTTATTCCCATACCATTCCTGAAAAATCTGCCGTGCAATGGGCACTGCGTACTCGCTGCCGCTGCCGCGCTCCTCCACCAGCACGCAGACCGCGATATCCCGGTCCCCGGTATCAGAAAAGCCTACAAACCAGGCGTGGCTCTTGCTCTTATCACTGGTGTACTCGGCTGTTCCCGTTTTACCTGCGGTCTCAAAGCCCAGGTCCTTCAGCTTGCTTCCTGTTCCGCTCTCCACCACGGCCTTCATATATTCGGTCAGTGCAGCGGCCTCGTCCGCCGTCATCAGGGAGCCGTACTCCTCCGTATCGAAGGTTTTCACCGTCGCGCCCTTCGCGCTTCGCACCTCCTCCAGCAGATAAGGCTTCATCAGCACGCCGTCATTGGCAATGGTGCCGGCAATCAGAGCCATATGAAGGGGTGAAACAAGCGTCTCCCCCTGGCCGATGGCTGTCATCATCTGTTCTGCAGGCGTGGCGTCCGTTTTCAGGGAAAAGGAGCTCTTGGAATAAGTCAGAGGTGACGGCAACTCTGTGTTGAACAGTAACTCCTCACAGGTACTCTTAAACGCACTCTCATCCAGCGACAGGCCAATGGTGGCAAAGGCTGAATTACAGGATTTCGCAAAGGCCTTTGTCAAATCCTCGGCTCCATGGGCCTTCTTATTATAACAGCTGATGGTATAGTTTCCCTCTGTAACCTTTCCCTTGCAATTGAAGGAAAAGTCTGCATAGGAATCCGGATTTTCCCGCATATACTCCAGCAGCGTCACAATTTTAAACGTGGAGCCGGGCGCGTAGAGTCCCTGGGTCGCGCGGTTGTAGAGGACGCTGCCACTCTCCGGGGAATCCTCCGCCGTAAGCGTATCCCATTTTTCATTGATAGTACCTGGATCGTAGTCCGGCTTGGACACCATGGCAAGCACCCGTCCGGTCTGTGCTTCCAGCACTACCACCGCACCCCGGTTCTTGCCCAGGGCGTCGTAGGCGGTTCGCTGCAAATCCATATCCAGGGTGGTCACCACATTATCCCCCTGACTTTTCTGGTCTTTCACCTGATTTTTCAGTTGCTCTGCCGGTGAGATACTGGAAGTCAGCAGGTAGTAATTGGCTAACTGCTCAATGCCTGTATTTCCACGGGTAGAATAGCCCACCACATGGGCAAACAGATTGGCGTAGGGATATTCCCGGGTCTCTGTACCGTCCGACGCTGCCTTCGTCTCCGCCAGCACTGTGCCGTCCGAGGCCAGGATATTTCCCCGGATATTCCGCTCTGCAAAGGCGTCCAGCCTGGCGTTGTAGGGATTGTTGATTACATCCGGACTTAAGACCGCGTCAAAATAGATAAAATAGCCTGTCATCAGCGCAAACAGACCGATGAAAAGGTACGTAATCACCGCCAGCTCATGATTTTTCCTGCTTTTTGCTCTGCCCGTCTTTGACTCTTTTTGCTTTTCTTGCTTTGGCTGCTCGTTCTTTTTCAATCTGCAAATCCTCGTCTTCTTTTAAGAGATACATACCCTGAATAATATAAAACATCAGGATACTGGACGCCAGGGAGCTTCCGCCGTAGCTCACCAGCGGCAATGTCACGCCTGTGGACGGAATAAAGCGGATGGCTCCTCCGATGGTCAGGAACACCTGAAAACCATAGAGGGTCCCGAAGCCCAACGCCGTATATTTGTAGAATCGGTTCTTGATCTGCATGGCAATATTGATAAACATGATAAAACAGCTCATGCATATCAAAATCAGGCATACGGCGAAGATACCGCCCATTTCCTCAGCAATAGCCGAGAAAATAAAATCCTGCTCCACTACTGGGATCTTATTGGGCATGCCCAGATTCAGTCCCATGCCGAACCAGCGTCCGGTTCCGATGGCAAATAAGGACTGCGTGATCTGATACCCTTCATTTTCAATGACGCTGAAGGGGTCGGTCCAGGCCAGCACCCGGACCCGCACGTGGGCGAACAGATGATAGCCGATGACCGCCGCCACCGATCCCGCTCCCAGACCTGCCAGGAAATACAGAGGTTTCTTCGTGGCCACATAGAGCATCACCAGATAGGTTACAAAGAACAGCAGTGCCCCGCCCAAGTCGCTGGACACTGCCAGCACCAGCACATGGGCCGCCGCCAGAATGGTCGTCCGCACAATATCCGCGAATTCCGTGCTCTTACTCAGCATGGCTGCCACAAAAAATACAAAGGTAATTTTCACAAACTCACTGGGCTGGAACACAAATTTGCCGATAACCAGTGATAATTTCGCGCCCGAGGTGGTCTTGCCCACTACGGCCACGGCCATCAGAAGCGCCAGCCCGCCGATTCCGTAAAGCCAGGGCAGCTTCTGCAGAAAGCCGCATTTTCGGATCAGTACCGGCACAATCAGTGCCACCGCCAGTGCCACCGCCGCAATCTGAAATTGACGCACTGCCTTGTCATATGACAGCCGCGTCAGCATGATGAAACCAATGGCCAGCAGCAGACACATATTGTTCAGCACCAGCCGATTTGCCTTCGGATAGATAATCCGGGTGAACACCAGCACCGCCTGCAGCAAAAAAAACTGAAAGGCGTAGAATACCGCCAGCTTCATTTCCCCGGTCTGCATGTACAGCACCACAAAGGCCAGGGCATGAATCAGGAACAGGTTCAGAATCTGCAGCCGAAAACCATGGCGCACCTCCTCCTGATCCCGTTTTCGCAGCACCGAATAGCTTAAGGATGTATAAAGCGCAATCAGGATAATAAACGCGTATTTGGATAAATCGGTAATCAAGAATACCATATATTTACTGTACTCCCCGTTTCAAATGTCCCTTTGTGTAGCTGTACTCCGGTCTCCGGCACGGCGCGCCGCCGCAAAACACCTCTGTGTAATCCTTCAGAATTCTTCGGATTTCCTTCCGGCTCTCCAATGTAAAGCAGAGACGTAACGCCTCCGGCGCAAGCCGCTCGACCTCTTCTTTATTATTCAGGAGAGACAGCGGTTCACTGTTATAAATTACATTATAACAGTAACGGCAGTAATTGACAGCCGGAAATTCTTTCTTATAGCGATCTATCAGCATCCGCACCGTCTCCTTCTGATCACAGCGCTCCACCGTCCGGTGCAGACAACCTGCCGTAGTCATCAGCGGCAGATAACCGTAGGCAATGAGCTCGGCATCTCGGGCTCCCCGCTCCTTAAGTTCCCGGTCGTTCAGCTCCAGCGGAAGTGTTTCTCTTGTGATTCCCTGTTTTTTCCAGAATGTGTCGGCTTCCTGATTCCAGCTGTAGAGGTTGTGATCACCAATCAGCGGCAGTTCCAGCCCCTGATTTTTTACAAATTCCAGCTCTTCCAGGTTTTTCAGTACCAGGCCGTCCAATCCCGCCTGCTTTATCAGCTCTGTCCGCTCCTCAAACCACCGTCTGGCGGGTGTCCGGAAAATCGCCGGCAGTACCAGCAGACATTCCTTTTCTGCCCTGTGGCAGACATTTACATATTCCGGCAGCCGTTCAAAATCCAGCTTTTCGCTGGTCAGATAGACTGCCTGTACCTCCGGAAAATCCAGCACTTCCGGCAGATATTCTGCCCGCTCCAACTGTACCAGAAGCGGAAAATAACCTGGCTTCTGTGCCTTTTTGTCCGTATCTCCGCCTGCCCCGTTGCATGTAAGCAGCTTCCGTATATCTCCGGATGCTCTGTGCGTTCCTGCCGTACACTGCTCTGTCAGCTTCTCCAAAGCCTCCCGCCGCATCCGGTTCAGCTGCCCGTTGGGGCAGAAGATATCGCCGTCCATCTGTATCGCGAGCTTTCCGAATATAAAGGGAGTATCCCCGGTCTTCATAAGCTGCTTGCGGATATCCGCTTCCGTCATAGGCTGATTCTTCGGCACCTGACCTGGCTCGCCCTCCACGCGCACCTCTGCGTCCCGATACCGCACCGCAAGCTCCGACGGTCCATCCAGGGAAATGCGGAAGCTGCCCTCGATGGTTTCCTTCTTATCCCTGTCCAGATATTCCTTCCGAATCTCCTGCAGCAGCGCCTCGTATCGCTGCTTTTCCTGCATGGCCTTCTTTCCCTTCTCCTCAAAATGGCTGGGTCTGGTCAGGGAAATCATATCGCGGCCATTGTGTACCTGATAATAGCCTCTGGAAAATCCGCCCCGGTTATAAAGTGCCTGCAGTTCCCCATAATCCTTCGGATCCACACGATATTTATCCCCTCCATATTCCAGGTAATGATCCAGATATTTCCGATAAACGCGCACTACGCCTGCCGTGTACTCGGGTCGCTTCATCCGACCCTCGATTTTCAGGGAGCAGACGCCTGCCTCCAGAATTTCCGGCAGAATCTCAATGGTGCACATATCCTTGGGACTTAAGATATACTCCTCGCCCTTTTTGCCAAGCAGCTTTCCATCACCCTTCAACTGATAAGGCAGGCGGCAGGGCTGAGCGCACCGGCCACGGTTGCCGCTGCGGCCGCCAAACATGCTGCTCATCAGGCACTGGCCCGAATAACAGTAACAGAGGGCTCCGTGAATAAAGCTCTCAATCTCCACATCCACGGTATCATGAATCCGGCGAATCTCCTGCAGCGACAGCTCCCGGGCTGTCACCACACGGGCAGCTCCCTGCTTTTTCAGAAATTCAGCTCCTTCCGCGCCAAGCACCGTCATCTGAGTGCTGGCGTGAATATCCAGATCCGGGAAGTTCTCGCGAATATAGGAAAAGACACCCATATCCTGGACAATGACTGCGTCCAAACCGCTCTCATAATAGGGCTTCAGATAAGCTCCAAGCTCCTCCATCTCCGAATCCTTCAAAAGCGTATTGACTGTCATATACAGATCGCAGCCGTGCAGATGAGCGAACTCGATAGCCTCACACAGGCCCTTTTCGTCCGGATTCTCCGCATAGGCCCGGGCGCCAAACCTTGTGCCTCCGATATATACGGCGTCCGCTCCCGCGTTGACTGCGGCCCGCAGGCTCTCAAAGGAACCTGCCGGAGCCAGAAGCTCTGTCTGATGTCTCATGTTTCCTCCTCCACAAAAAAGGCGCCAAAAATCCGTCTGGCGCCCTCTCCATTTATCTCTGTGTATTGTTTCCACTGTTCACAGAATTCACATTATTTCCAACATTATTCTGCTTTCCCGCATGCTGCTCATTTCTGCGGTTATTCTGTCCGGAGCCTGCCTTCTTCTCTTTTTTCAGATTCTCGATCTCCAGCCGGGCCTCAATCAGATCGTGACGGACGCTGTACAGCTCCCGCTCCTTCTTCTCCAGCTCCGCGGTCAGCTTCTCAGCCTGGTTCTTGGCTTTAAAATAGTCGTCCGCCAGGTTCATACTCAACATCAGCTGCCGCTGATCGCCGCTCTGTTTCCGGTAGTTTTCCGTACTGTGGCACTCGTTCATTTTCTCGTTGATATAGACTGCTATCTGATGCAGATACTCCTGGCTTTCGTAGCCGCTGATCTTATAGACCCGGCCATCCACCACCACTTCCACTGCGTTTTTCATCGCCATCTCGTTCACGTCCTTTGGTTTTTTCGATACTCTATTATATCACATTACCGCCATCCGGCACAACACCCAGGTGATGATATCCCAACTCTGTGACCACACGTCCCCGGGGCGTCCGGTTAATGAAACCTTTCTTGATCAGATACGGTTCATAGACATCCTCTATCGTGCCGGAATCCTCGCCGATAGCCGCCGCCAGGGTATCCAGGCCTACCGGGCCGCCCATGAATTTCTCAATCATGGTCATAAGAATCCGCCGGTCGATCTGATCCAGACCATAGCGATCCACTTCCAGCAGATCCAGCGCGAAATCCGCAATCTCTTTCGTGATCTTCCCATCATATTTGACCTGGGCGAAATCACGTACCCGTTTCAGAAGCCGGTTGGCCAGTCTCGGAGTTCCCCTGGAACGTCTGGCCAGCTCCAGGGCTCCCTTCGGGTCAATCTCCACGCCCAGCACGTCCGCCGAACGCTCCACAATGGTCTGCAGCTCCTCGTCTGTATAGAACTCCAGATGATGAACCACGCCAAAGCGATCCCGCAGGGGCGCTGTCAGAAGTCCCGCCCTGGTTGTCGCGCCAATCAATGTAAAATGCGGCAAATCCAACCGGATAGACCGGGCCGAAGCGCCCTTTCCAATGACAATATCAATGGCAAAGTCCTCCATGGCCGGGTACAGAACCTCCTCCACCTGTCGGTTCAGCCGGTGAATCTCGTCCACAAAAAGCACATCACCCTCAGACAGATTGTTGAGGATAGCCGCAATTTCACCGGGTTTTTCGATAGCCGGACCGGAAGTCACCTTCATGTGAACGCCCATCTCATTGGCAATAATGCCGGCAAGAGTCGTCTTGCCCAGTCCCGGCGGTCCGTAAAACAGCACATGATCCAGAGATTCTCCCCGGGCTTTGGCCGCCTGAATATAGATCTTCAGATTTTCCTTAGCCTTCTCCTGGCCGATATATTCATCCAGCGTCTGAGGCCGCAGACTGTAGTCTGTGCGGATATCCTCCTCCATAGCCTCCGTTGTAATGATACGTTTTCCCATCTATCTGTCTCCTAGAAGCTGATATATTTTAACGCAGCTTTTAAAATATCTTCTACATTCATACCGTCGGCTGCTTCCACCTTCCGCACAGCCTTCAGGGAATCGGAAGCGGAATAGCCAAGGGCTGTCAGAGCTTCCACGGCCTCGTTCCGGGCCTCGCTCAGATCGGGAGCCGCTCCAGCTGCCGCCTTTGCCTGGCTATTCTCCAGACGCGCCTCAAAGGCCTCCTCAAGGCTTAATTTATCCTTCAGCTCCAGAATCAGCTTCTGGGCTGTCTTCAGGCCGATACCAGGCGCTTTTGCAATGGCCTTCGCGTCATCCGCCAGCACCGCGAAGCGGAGATCGTCCGCGGAAAGGGCGGAAAGCACTCCAAGGGCCGCCTTCGGACCGATACCATTGACGCTCAAAAGCTGCTGAAACAGCTTCCGATCCTCCCGGGTAAAAAAGCCGAAAAGCACAAATGCGTCCTCCCGCACCTGCAGGTAGGTATACAGGCGAAGCTCCTCGCCTGCCGCCGGTAAAAGATCCAGATCCCGTCCGGACATGAGAATCCGGTAGCCGATTCCACCGGTCTCCAGCACTGCCATACTCTCCTCTGGCTCAATATAAGCCAGTGTACCTCTGATATACGCAATCATGGCTGTCTCCTGTTCTGTGTAACCTGTACCGGTTTTCTTCTTCCGAAGGGCTTCGGTACAGTCAGTTGTTCAATAAACGGCACGCACAGATTTGATACCAGTATCGCGTACACCATACCCTCTTCTATCCCGGCCAGCCGAAGCGCCGCCGTCATGACGCCAATCAGAACGCCGTACCAGATCTGGCCCTTTCTCGTAATCGGTGACGTCACACAGTCCGTCGCCACAAAGAAAGCTCCCAGAATCAGACCGCCTCCCAGAAACTGGGTGGTAAAATAGAGCTGATCAAAGCCCTTTCCCGCACCGAGAAACAATGTAATCAGGAAGGAGATCCCAATCGCCGCCGGAATCCGCAGATGAATGATACCAAAGGCCAGCAGCAGCACCGCGCCAAGGAGTAACATCGCCGCCGATACCGTACCGATACTGCCGTTGGTATTGCCCCAGAGCATCGGATAGGGATCTACGGTCTGTCCGGACAAAAGCTGCCCCAGAAGCGTCCGGGAACCATAGCTGCCGAAGCTGTAATCCTTCATATATTTCGGAAAAGCCAGAAACAGAAAACAATAGCCGGAAAGAGCCGGATTCAGCCGGTTCTTTCCAAGGCCACCGAAAGGCATCTTGATCACGCCGACAGCAAAAAGCCCTCCTAAGGCTCCAAGCCACAGAGGCGCGTTTGCCGGCAGCATCAGGGCCAGCAATTCCCCCGTCACCATGGCACTTCCGTCCGCCACAGTCAGCGGCTTATCCCGAAACGCTTCAATGGTAAATTCTGTAAGTGTACAGGTGACAACGCAAATCAGCAGATGCAGAAGTACCCGCGGTCCGAAATGAAGGACGCCGAAAATCTCCGCAGGCAAAAGCGCCAGAAGCATCATCCGCATCATACCTGCTGTCGTCATCGTTCCCTTCACATGAGGAAAGATCCATTTGTAATTTTTTTCCATTGTCTCATTTCCTCCCTATCTTCTTCCCTGTGCCAGCAGCTTCCGGCGCATGTCCTGAATGGACGGAGCCAGCTGTCTTCTGGCCGGGCATACAAAGCTGCAGCTTCCGCAGCCCAAGCATTCCATGCCGTTCATATCCCGGAACTCCTGCTCTTTTCCGGCCTCCGCCGCGTCCGCAAGCTTTGTGGGCAAAAGATAAATCGGGCAGGCCTCTGTACAGGAACCGCATCGGATGCAGACGCCCGGCTTATCCGTATAATCCTGACTCATGCACAGAAATCCGGTTACTGTCTTCGTCACCGGAACCTCCAGGTTCTTCATCTCCACACCGCGCATGGGACCGCCGCAGACAAACTTCTTCGGCTGCTTCGCGTAACCGCCCGCTGCCTCCGGAAGCTCCGAAAAACTGGTGCCGATCCGAACCAGAAAATTTTTCGGTTCCTTCAACGCTTTTCCGGTCACCGTCACTGCCCGCTTCGTCACCGGAAGGCCGAGAACCAGCGCCTCATAGATGGCGTGAAGCGTTTCCACATTCAGTACGATACAGCCCGCGTCTGCCGGAAGCTGGGACGTGTTGATCTCCGCGCCGGTACAGGCATAGATCAGCATACGCTCCGCACCCTGGGGATACTTGGTTTCCAGTACCCGGACCTCCATCCGGGGTTCACTTCCGCTGGCCATCTGCATGGCTGTAATGGCGTCCCGTTTATTATCCTCCATGGCAAAAATACCGGTAGCACGCTCAAAAAGACTCAAAACAATCCGAAGTCCCTCAACCAGACACTCCGGCGATTCCAGCATTCTACGGTAATCACTGGTCATATAGGGCTCACATTCGGTACCGTTGATCAGGACATAACGGATTCTCTTAGGATTCCGTACTGCCAGCTTGATATGGGTCGGGAATCCGGCTCCTCCCATACCGACCACTCCGGCCTCCTGGATCCGGCGCAGGCGCTCCCCAACCTCCAGCTCCTGCCAGGGCTTTATCTCCGAAACCGGCATTTTTTCGTACAGACCGTCATTTTCGACTACCACAGACAAAATCTCTTTTCCGGATACGGTTTTCCGCGGCTCAATCGCTTTTACCGTACCGGACACCGACGCATGAACCGGCGCGGAGATATCGCCACTGGCCTTCGCAAGGAGCTGTCCCTCCAGTACCCGGTCTCCCACAGCTACCACCGGCACTGCCGTGCCGCCGATATGCTGACGCAGGGGATAGATCAGATCTCCCTTCGGCAGATACTCCTCCAATGCTTTTTCTCTTGTAAACCGCTTTCTCTTGTGCGGAAATACTCCGCCCTTAAAGGTCACATGTGCCATGAATTTTTATCACTCCGGTATTTTTTATTTCAACTCATTACTGTTCTCTGGAACCCTTGCCAACCTTCCGTACCGCACGCTCTTTCAGCGCCTGCGCCCGGGACTTCATGTTCGGGTAAGCGTTCATGGTACGTCTGGTAAATACGTTACTCATACCTTTCAGACGCTCAAAGCGCTTCTGCGCAGCGCCGAAACGCTCGGCCAGCTCTGCCAGACGTCCTTCCTGACGGGCTTTAAATTCTTCAGGAGACTCACCCGCAAAGGCTACCATTGCATTGACCCGATCCTCAAGACGCTGTTTCAGCTCCGGTACATACTCAGGCAGACGGTAATGGGCCAGCCGTTCTTTGAGTTCCTCGGTGCTCTCATAGAGCTTCGTATTCTGGATATATTCGTACAGCTCGTCCATAACCGCGTCCATATTCCGCAGCTTCTCGCCAATCTGCATGGCGTTCATGTAGGACATGCCGAAATCCACCGCGTATACCAGGGTCGCCACGCTCACCAGCAGCTTTCCGGTCGCCACGCTGTACAGGCTCACAATCCAGTCCACAAAAGGCTGAAATACATAAAAGAGAATCACGGAAAACACTCCCCAGCCCAGGGATGCACCCAGACAGATGCGCCCCTGAAAATTAAACTTATTCTTGCTGTAATCCCACCAGCTGGTATGGAACAGAGCCTCCATCAGAACCGCCGTAACATATTCCAGAATTGTCGGCACAATCACGCCGCAGATATAGAGCAACAGAATATTTCCGGCGATGGGCTTCAGAATCAGATAGACGATGACAGCCCCGAAGCCATAGATGGTGCAGACCGGACCGGCCACAAAGCCTCGATTGACCAGTTTCTTCTCCTTTATGGATACGTAGGAGCTTTCCCAGAGCCATCCCAAGAAGCTATAGATATAAAACCAGTTGACGATATGGTAAATGTCCACGCCTGCAATCTGTATATTCCACATACTGTCCTTTCTCCTTGTGTATTTCACAAAATTATGCCCAGACAAGGCGCGAGGACACGCACGCCAAAGTGCCTGTCCTCCCGTCTGTGTATATCCGTTTGTAATTCTTTTCTTACTCTTCCTCAGCTGCTACCGCGTCGATGTCCACATCTGCCACATCGCCGGCTGTCTCGTTGCTCTGCAGTGCCTTCATGCTCAGAGAAATCTTCTTATCCTCGCCATTGAAGTCTACAACCTTTGCCTCGATCTCCTGACCGATGCTCAGTACGTCAGACGGCTTCTCTACGTGCTCTCTGGAAATCTGGGATACATGAAGCAGTGCGTCTACACCCGGCTCCAGCTCTACAAATGCGCCGAAATCTGTCATTCTTGCCACCTTACCGGTAACTACGTTGCCTACTGCATACTTGTCAGCAGCATACAGCCACGGATTCTGATCCTCAAATTTCAGGCTCAGGGCGATCTTGGTATCACGGATATCCTTAATCAGGACATTCAGCTTCTCGCCAACCTTGAATACCTTCTTCGGGTTCTCTACGCGTCCCCAGGACATCTCAGAGATATGAAGCAGACCGTCTGCTCCGCCCAGATCTACGAATGCACCGAAATCGGTTACGTTCTTTACAACACCCTCTACCACATCGCCTACATGGATGCGCTCGAAGAGCTCTTTCTGCTTCTCAGCTTTTTCAGCAACGATCAGCTGCTTACGGTTACCGATGATGCGGCCACGGCGCGGATTGAACTCGGTAATAACAAAGCTGATCTCCTGACCTTCATACTTCGCCAGGTTCTTCTCATAGGTATCGGATACCAGGCTTGCCGGGATGAATACTCTGGACTCATCTACAACAACGCTTAAGCCGCCGTCCAGAACCTGGGTAACCGGTGCTGTCAGCACTTCCTCGTTCTCAAAAGCCTCTTTCAGACGCTTGCTGCCTTTCTCGGCTGCCAGACGCTTGTAGGTCAGGAGAACCTGTCCTTCGCCGTCGTTGACCTTCAGAACCTTTACTTCCATAGTATCACCTACATGGATGACTGTGGTCAGGTCGATGGGGCTGTTGCTGTACTCATTCTTGGTCAGGATACCGTCGGATTTGTAGCCTATGTTCAAGATGGCTTCATCTTCTTTGACATCAATCACAGTGCCTTCGACAACCTCTCCGTTTCTTATTGTTTTCAGTGAACCTTCAAGCATTTGTTCAAAACTTAATTCTGACATGTTTTTGAACCTCCTCAATAATTTTGTTTGGGGTCGAAGCCCCTGCTGTAATACCTACGCAACGGATGGACTGCGATGTCTTCAAATCCAAATCATCAAGTGACTGTATATAGTAAGTATTTTCACATTCTTTTTTACATATTTCAAATAGCTTCTGTGTGTTGGAGCTGTGACTTCCTCCGATCACTATCATCGCGTCTACATCGGACGCAATTTCCCGGGCTTCGGTCTGACGCTCCTCGGTTGCACTACAGATCGTATTTAAAACAATTATATCATAACCCTTTTTTGAAATAATTTCAACTATATCTTCAAATTTATTGTAGTTAAATGTCGTCTGGGACACAATGCAGAGCTTTTCACCCATCGGCAGGGCAAAGTTTTCCGCTTCTTCAAGGGATTCCACCACGTAGGCAGGTTTTTCGCACCAGCCACGGATGCCCTCCACCTCGGGATGCTTTGCATTACCGATGATCAGGATGTGACGTCCGTTGGCTTCTTCCTTCCGGGCGATACGGTGAATCTTTTTCACAAAAGGACAGGTGGCATCCACCAGATTCACGCCCTGCTGTTTCAGAAGATCATACACCTTTTCCCCCACGCCGTGGGCCCGGATGATGACTGTACCGCTGGTGAGGCTTTTCAGTTCTTCTTCGGAGTTCAGAACTTTTACGCCCTTTTCCTCCAGTTCCTGTACCACGATTTCATTGTGTACAATGGGGCCATAAGTGTAAATGGGGCCCTCCGCCTGCTCCACCTGTTCGTATACCGTGTCCACGGCCCGGCGCACGCCAAAGCAGAACCCGGCCGTTTTCGCAAGCCTTACTTCCATAGGCACCTCCTAGTGAATCAGATCGGTAATTGCCGTGATTACCTCATCAATGGTCATATCTGAGGAATCCACATAAGTCGCGTCCTCCGCCTGACGAAGAGGTGCGAACTCCCGCTCCATATCCCGCTTGTCCCGCTCGATAATGTCAGCCTCAATGGCCGCCAGATCACAGGTCTCACCCTTTTCCGTCAGCTCGTCATAGCGGCGCTTGGCGCGGCAGGCGCTGGACGCGGTCAGATAGACCTTTACATTGGCCTTCGGAAGCACATAAGTGCCGATATCCCGGCCATCCATGACCACATTTTCCCGCTCGGCCAGGGCGCGCTGCAGCTCCACCAGCTTCAGGCGCACGTCCTTATTTACAGAGGACGCAGAAGCCATATTGCCTACCTCCTCGGTGCGGAGCAATCCGGTTACGTTCTCACCGTTCAATAATACCTGCTGTAAGCCGTCCTTGTATGCAATCGTAATATCAGCGTCACGGCTTGCCGCACTGATTTTTCCGCTCTCGTCCGCGCTAATCCCCCGGCGCAGCAAATACAGCGCCATGGCACGGTACATAGCTCCCGTATCCACATAGATGTACCCCATCTTCTTCGCCACTGCCTTAGCAATGGTACTTTTTCCGGCTCCCGCCGGTCCGTCAATCGCTATCTGATATGTCATAGGTTCCTCCTCTATACAGCATTACCGGCTGCGTAGGCCGTGGACCAGGCAATCTGCAGATTGAATCCGCCGGTCACTGCGTCCAGATCCAGTACCTCACCGATAAAGTATAATCCTTTTACGAATTTTGATTCCATGGTGGAAGGATTGATCTCCTTCACAGCCACGCCGCCTTTGGTAATAATCGCCTCTTTGTAATCCCGAAGCCCCGTCACGGTCATAGGCAGGCTTTTGGTCAGCTTCACAAAGCCCTGCCGCTCCTCCCGGGAGATATCATGTACCTTCTTATCCTGGTCGATGCCACTGAGGCCAATCATCACCGGCGTTAATTTAGCCGGGAACAGGCTGCCGATCACATTTTTGAAGCTCTTATTGTGATTTGCGTCAAACTCCCTTAGGATACGTTGGTCAAGCTGTTCCTCACTGAGCGCGGGTTTCAGATCCAGTACCGCCTTAAGCTCCTGCTTTGCCGCCAGGGTTCCCACGTAGCTGCTGGCTGTCAGCACCAGTGGTCCGGTGATACCGAAATGGGTGAACATCATCTCTCCGAACTCCCGGAATACCTCTTTCTTTCCATTGCAGATCCGAAGCTCCACATTTTTCAGGGAAAGTCCCTGTAAATCCTTTACAAATTGTTCCCGGATATTAAAAGGAGTCAGGGACGGGATGCAGTCGGTCACCTTATGGCCCGCCTCTTTCGCGAAACGGTAGCCGTCGCCTGTGGAACCGGTTACCGGATAGGAAAGACCGCCCGTGGCCACAATAACCGCGTCACCCTCTATTCGGGTTTTATCTGACAAAATCAGACCTCTGGCTTCTCCCGCTTCAACGATAATATCTTTTACTTCTGTATTCAAGTGAATCTCTACGCCAGCACGCCGCATACTGCGCCGCAGCGTATCCAGCACATCCGCCGATCTGTCCGACAACGGGAAGACACGTTCCCCCCGCTCCGTCTTGATCTTCAGACCCTCTTCTTCGAAAAAGGCCATGGCGTCCTGGTTGGTGAAGCCGTAAAAGGCGCTGTATAAAAAACGGCTGTTGGTCCGCACGCTGGCGAAAAGAGTGTCCATGTCGCAGGCATTGGTCAGATTACAGCGGCCCTTTCCCGTAATATACAGCTTCTTACCCAGCTTTTCATTTTTCTCATATACGTGGACCTCATGGCCGTTTCTGGCCGAGAAAATGGAAGCCAGCATACCAGCTGCGCCGCCGCCCACGATCAATACCTTGCTCATGCAAATTTCTCTCTTTCTATCTGTACACCTGTAGCAGCTCATCATCACAATGTCACATCGTTTCGGGTGAAATAGTGAATTTCATACGGATACTTCGTAATGTAAAAACAGCGTCGGCGAAAATTCGCCAACGCTGTTAGTGTACCACATTTTTGCCGGATCGGCAATCTGCGATTTCAAAATCTGATTTTTCAAAAATCCGATTATACCGGATATGCCCCGTTCTCGGTATCTGCTACCGTTGCGTCCATCTTCTTCTGCTGTGCGTCTCTGTACTTGAAGAAGTCGGTTGCTACCTGCGGGAACAGTGCGTAGGTCAGAACGTCCTCCGGCTGCTCCTCGTACTGCTTCATCTCGCTCTCCAGAGTCTCTAATTCGTTCGGAACCAGGTCTGCCGGACGACAGGTGATCACCTCGGCATCGCCGATGCACTTCTTCTGAACCTCCGGATTGAACGGCTTTACAGTCTTTCCATAGTGTCCGGACAGCAGGTCCTTGGACTCCTTGGTTACCATCTTGTAACGCTCGCCGCCTACCACATTCATAACAGCCTGTGTACCTACAATCTGGGAGGACGGAGTTACCAGCGGGCACTCGCCGAAGTCCTTACGTACACGCGGAACCTCCTCCAGTACCTCATAGTATTTGTCGGAAGCGCCCAGATCCTTCAGCTGGGAGGTCAGGTTGGACAGCATACCGCCCGGTACCTGATACAGCAGGGTCTTGATATTCACGCCCAGGTTCTTCGGATTCAGCAGGCCGCTCTCCAGAGCCTCGTCGCGCATGGGACGGAAGTAATCCGCGATCTCAGCAAGAAGCTTCTGATCATATCCTGTATCATAGGGAGTTCCCTTGAAGGTTTCAACCATAACCTCGGTTGCCGGCTGGGAAGTTCCCAGAGCGAAGGGAGACATGGCGCAGTCGATGACGTCTACGCCGGCCTCTACTGCCTTTAAGTAGGTCATGGAAGCCACGCCGGAGGTATAGTGAGTATGCAGCTGAATCGGGATCTTAACGGTCTCTTTCAGTGCCTTAACCAGCTCCGTAGCCTTGTACGGAAGCAGCAGGCCTGCCATATCCTTGATACAGATGGAGTTTGCACCCATCTCCTCGATGTTCTTCGCCATGGTGGTCCAATACTCCAGTGTATACGCGTCGCCCAGGGTGTAGGACAGCGCTACCTGTGCATGGCCGTTCTCTTTGTTGGCAGCCTTTACTGCTGTCTGCAGATTACGCAGATCGTTCAGGCAGTCAAAGATACGGATAATATCAATACCATTTGCGATGGACTTCTGTACGAAGTACTCTACGACGTCGTCGCCGTAGGGACGGTAACCCAGAATGTTCTGTCCACGGAACAGCATCTGCAGCGGAGTTTTCTTTGCCTTGTCTTTGATTTTACGAAGTCTCTCCCAGGGATCCTCATGCAGGAAACGAAGGGATGCGTCGAAGGTAGCTCCTCCCCAGCACTCCAGGGAATGGTAGCCTACCTGATCCAGTTTTTCCACGATGGGCAGCATCTGCTCTGTGGACATACGTGTAGCAATCAGAGACTGATGTGCGTCACGCAGGATAGTCTCGGTAATCTGTACCGGTTTCATATCTGACATAATAGTTCCTCCTATTATTACGGCTCCCAAAGTCAGATGTCTTATCGTGCAGGCACGAACGCCATCTGACTTTTTGAGCCCGGCATCATTAAATTCCAAAAATTGCCATAAAGGTTCCGGCTGCTACGGCCGTACCGATAACTCCGGCTACGTTCGGTCCCATGGCATGCATCAGCAGGAAGTTGGTCGGATCTGCTTCCGCTCCTACCTTCTGTGATACACGGGCTGCCATCGGAACTGCGGAAACTCCGGCGGAACCGATCAGCGGATTGATCTTGCCCTTGCTGAGTACGCACATAAGCTTGCCCAGAAGAACGCCGGCCGCGGTACCGAACGCGAACGCAATCAGACCCAGGGCTACGATCTTCAGTGTGCTGATATTCAGGAATGCCTCTGCGCTGGTGGTTGCTCCTACGGAGGTACCAAGCAGAATAACAACGATGTACATCAGGGCGTTGGACGCTGTATCCATCAGCTGACGTACCACGCCGGACTCGCGGAACAGGTTACCCAGCATCAGGGCACCTACCAGCGGAGCGGTGGTCGGCAGAATCAGGCAGACAACAATGGTTACAATAATCGGGAACAGGATCTTCTCCAGCTTGGATACTGGACGAAGCTGCTCCATCTTGATTTTACGCTCTTTCTCGGTCGTCAGCAGCTTCATGATAGGCGGCTGAATAATCGGAACCAGAGACATATAGGAATACGCAGCTACCGCAATGGGTCCAAGCAAAGCGGTCTGCTCCAGTTTTCCGGCCAGGAAGATGGAAGTCGGGCCATCTGCTCCACCGATGATGGAGATAGCCGCTGCTGCCTTGTCGGAAAAGCCCATGAGCATAGCGCCCAGATAAGCTGCGAAGATACCGAACTGAGCTGCCGCTCCCAGAAGGAAGCTCTTCGGATTCGCGATCAGCGGACCGAAGTCGGTCATGGCTCCGACGCCCATGAAGATCAGGGACGGCAGGACAGACCACTCATCCAGTACATAGAAGTAGTACAGAAGTCCGCCTACTCCGTTTGAAGTTTCCTCCGGACTTGCGATAATATCCGGATAAATATTTACAAGAAGCATACCAAAAGCGATCGGAACCAGAAGAAGAGGCTCGTACTCTTTTTTGATAGCCAGATACAGGAACACGCATGCTACCAGGACCATGACGTAATTTCCCCAGGTCAGGTTAAAAAACGCAGTCTGATGCATGAGGTTTCCCAGGGTTTCTAAAATGTATCCCATGTCTTAACCTCCGTTGATTTCTCTTAAGGCTATGCCATTAGTTCAGGGATGCCAGTAAATCTCCGGACTCTACAGCCTGGCCTACGCTTACGTTGATGCCTGCTACGGTGCCGTCCTGGGGTGCTACTACCGGGATCTCCATCTTCATTGCCTCAAGAATGATGATGCTGTCACCGGACTTCACTGCCTGTCCGACACTTGCCTCTACCTTCAGTACCTTGCCCGGTACGGAAGCCTTTACTGCTACTGCGCCTGCTGCTGCGGGAGCTGCCGCCTTCGGAGCTGCTGCCGGTGCCGGTGCTGCTGCGGGAGCTGCCGCTGCGGGAGCTGCTGCTACTGCGCCTGCGCCCTTCTCTTCAACGACTACATCATAAGCTACGCCATTTACGGTAATTGTATAATTTTTCATCTCTATGAATCCTCCTAAATATGAGCATGCGTTATGCTTTTTTCCATTTATTGTTGCTTCTGCGCTTGATAGAACGTACTACAAAGCCATCTGTAGATGTACCCTCTGCCGCCGCAATTGCCGCAGTGATGACTGCGATAAGCTGCAGATCGTCTGTCGGTGCAGGTGCCGCAGGTGCCACAGGAGCAGGTGCGGGCGCTGCCGCCTTCTTTGCCGCATCCTTCTTTGCCTTTCCCCGATTCTCAAATACGGATACGTATTTGAACAGGGAAATGATAAACGCCAGAAGAATCAGCACAGCGAATACAGATCCCATACCAATCAGGGTATTCAGGGCTGCCTTTTTGGCAATCTCTCCCTTGCTGTAGATCGGGTCCATGGTTACCGTGGTAACCACATCGTCCTTATCAAACTCCAGAGCCAGACGCATGTTATGATCTGTGAACTCATAGACAGCAGTGTAGGTTACATTGCCATCCTTGTCGGTGGTGCCGCCCTCATATTCCTTCAGGCCTACAAAATCACCGAACTCATCGAAATTGGCATCATAGGATTTCAGCAGGCTTAAGTATGCGTCTGCCGTAAAATCAAACTTCTGTCCGGTTCCGCCGATATAGGGATACAAAGCTACCTGCTGCTCAAAATCATCATAATTCTCCTGAAGATTGCTCAGATTCGCATCCAGGCTTTCTTTATCTGTACCAACCAGCATCTCCACATAGCTGTCGAGCTTGCCCTGGTATACCTCCTCGTTCGGAAGAGTCTCCTTGGCAGCGCAGCCGGTCAGTACAAAAAGTCCCATCAGGAGCAGCAGAGCCGATAATTTTTTCAAGCTTCGTTTCATACTCTCACTCCTCTTAGACAGTTCCGTGTTTCTTCGCCGGACGGTCCTCTCTCTTGGTAAATAACATCTCAAACGCGCCGATCACATACTTTCTGGTATCCTGCGCCTCGATAACGGTGTCCACATAGCCCCGTGCAGCCGCTGCGTCTACGCTGTCCTGAAGAGCCGCGTACTCTGCCGCCTTCTCCTGCTGGGTTGCGGCGTCCGCGTCCGCGTACATGACTTTTGCCGCCAGGGAAGCGTCCATCATGCCGATCTTCGCGTCCTTCCATGCGTATACCAGATCTGCGCCGATTCCCTTGCTGTTCATGATCACGTAAGCGCTGCCAAATGCCTCGCCTGCGATTACATTTACCTTCGGAACGGTCGCGTTCGCAAATGCGTAGGTAAGCTTCGCTGCTGCCTTACCGATATTGCGCTCGGTGCACAGGGAAGCCTTAAAGCCCTTTACATTGGTAATGGTCAGAACTGGGATATTGAACGCGTCACAGAACTCTACGAACTCTGCTGCCTTCTGGGCACCGCGTGCCGTCATCTCCTGCTCTCCATTGGCTACTGCGCCTACGGTCATGCCGTTCAGACGGATAAAGCCTGTCACCATATCCTTGGCGTAAGCTGCTTTGGTCTCAAAGAAAGCCTTGCCGTCAGCGATAGTGGAGAGGATGTAGGATGCGGAATACTCCACGCCCTGAAGTTCTGCGCATACGCGGTTCAGATCGTCCGCGCAGTCAGAGTAGCAGCCCTCTTCCTCATTGTTGCCCGGAAGCATTGCAACCAGTGCGCGGATCTGAGCCAGGATACCTGCCTCGTCAGCAACTACATCGACGCTGCCTGCTTCCTCTGCCTGGAATTTAGCAGAAGCACTGTCACACTTCTGGGTGCTGTTGCCTGCGATGGTGTTCGGAGCGTTCACGAAAAGCTTCGCGTCCTTCTCCTCCATAAAGGTAAAATCAGAAAGTCCCGGTACGACAGCCAGCCCGCCGCCGCAGTGACCGAACACTGCCGTGATCTGCGGAACTACGCCGGACGCCAGCGCCTGCTGGGTATAAACCTCTCCGAATGCGTTCAGGGCGTCTACGCCCTCCTGCAGACGGATACCTGCGCAGTCGATCAGACCGATGACCGGCGCTCCCATCTTACATGCCAGCTCGTACAGACGTACAATCTTCTTCGCATGCATCTCACCCAGGGTTCCGTTCAGTACGGAAGCGTCCTGACTGTACACATAGACAAGATTACCGTCAATCAGACCATAGCCGGTAACTACTCCGTCAGACGGGCACTTAGACTGCTGCAGATTAAAATCAGTGCTTCTGGCAGTCACCTGTCCGCCGATTTCCACAAAACTGTTCCCGTCCAGCAGACCTTCAATTCTTCTGCAAGCCGGGCTCTGTGCTGTATTACTCATTTCCAGCCCTCCATATATTTATTTGATAGTGTATTGTATAAACTACCATTGATACAAAACGATATCGGGATCAATTTTAGCAAAAAATAGACAGAGAATCAATATGAAATGTGCAACAAATTTTGCTTTTTACATAAAAACTTGTTATAGATCTATAAAAAAAGGAATGAACTGCCGTCATTCCTTTTTCAACATTTCTTAATTTCCTATTCAAATAGTTTTTTCTGTCTTCGTATATGCCTTATAACAGAATTCAATGATATCCTTCCGGGTCACAATCCCGATGAAGATGCCCTTGTCGTCGATAACCGGCACGAAATTCTGGTTCATGGCCTTGGACACCAGGTCTTCCATATTGGAATCAATGGAAATGGGCTCGCAGCGCATCCGGCGCTTCACAATGGTAAGCGGGACCTCCTCGGCCTGCTTTAAATCCAGTGCGAACTTATTTTTCAGGGACCACAGGAAATCGCCCTCGGTGATAGTGCCGATATATTCACCCTGACGGTTAATGACCGGAATCGCGGTATAACCGCTGCGCTCCAGCTTCTCCAGGCCCTGACGCATGGAAAAATCCTCGTAGAGGTAGGACACCTCCGCTTTCGGTTTCAGGAAAAATAAGATATTCATTTGTAATAAAACCCCTTTCTCGGTTACAGAAGCGGTGAAAATACCCGGAGCACCGCGCAGAACAGACTTCCAAAGAAGCCCTGTCTTGTGTCGCTTAAGGCAATCTCCCTACCCTTTTCCATGGTCGTCAGGCTGTCCCGCTTCACGTCCATCACCAGTGGATTCTGATAGAAGAAGGTACCGCATTCAAAATGCAGATACAGACTCCGGTAATCCATGTTAATCGTACCCACCACGGCCGCCTCGTCGTCGCAGACAAAGGACTTGGCATGGAGGAAGCCCGGTGTATACTCGTAAATCCGCACGCCTGCCTTCAGAAGCACCGGATAATAGGAACGGGTCAGCTGAAAAATCGTCTTCTTATCCGGAATGCCAGGCGTCATGATCCGCACATCCACCCCCCGTTTGGCCGCCAGACAGAGAGCCGTCTGCATCTCGTGATCCACGATCAGGTAGGGAGTGAAGATATACACATAATCCTTCGCGCGATTCAGGATGTTCAGGTACACATTTTCACCCAGGCGCTCGTCGTCCAGAGGCGAATCGCTGTAGGGCTGTATAAAGCCCTGACCCTCGAAGGCTTCCGGATGCCACACATGGGGCCGGAAAGCCTCATAGGATTCGTCCGTATGCCGGTGGGCGTTCCACATCCGCAGAAACATGACCGTATAGTTCCAGACCGCCTCGCCCTTCAGCATAAAGCCCGTGTCCTTCCAGTGCCCAAAGCGCACCTTTTCATTGATGTACTCGTCCGCCAGGTTCACGCCGCCGCTGAAAGCCGTATGACCGTCGATAACCACTATCTTCCGATGGTCACGGTTATTCATTACCAACGACCATAATGGAATAAATGGATTAAAGGCAAAGCTCTTGATGCCCTTGGATTCCAGAATCAGACTGTAGGCGGGCGGAAGCAGGGATACACAGCCAAGGTCATCGTAGATAAATCGCACATCCACGCCGGCCGCAGCCTTCTCCTCCAGAACCTTTAGAATACTGTTCCACATCTTGCCCTCGCCTACGATGAAGAACTCCATGAAAATAAAGTGTTCCGCTTTTTTTAATTCATCCAGAAGAGAGGCGTAATACTCCTCTCCGATTTTATAATAAGTCGCTGAAGAATGATCCCAGACCGGATAGCCGCCGGTTTCGGCCAGATAATAAGACTCGCCTTTCGTTCCCTGATCCATCTCGCCAAGCCGTCCCATGACTTCTTCCTGCTGCTTAAGCTCCCCTTCCGTACGCTTCCGCTCCGCGTCCAGCCTTTTTCGCATGCCCTTGGTCGGGCGCTTGTGACCTACCGCCATATAGAACAGGCCACCCAGAAGCGGCGCTACCAGAATCAGGATGATCCACGCGATCTTGTAGGCCGGATTATCCTCCGTATTAATGATCCACAGCACTGCCAGGATACTTATAATCCGGAAAACAAGGGACAGGCCCGTGGAATAATGAACCAGCTTTGTAAAAGTCAGCAGAAACCAACCCAGCTGAACAGCCAGAAGAATACCGAATATCACAATCCGGTTCAGCAGCTTTCCCAGAATCTTCTTCATACTTTTGTCCCCTCTCTTTCGTACCGATCTATGATATCATATTTTCTGATACTTTCCAACCGGCGGGAACCTGATTTCACAAAAAATTAAGGACTGTAACTTTTTGTTTACAGTCCTTCACCGGCTGCCTGAGTTTCCTCCGGCATGAGTGTCTCATTTATTGCCGGCGCTTCTTCCGGCACAGATTCTTCATTTGTTACCGGTGCCTCGTGTTTTTGCTTTTGTTTTTTCTCCGGCTTGTAATCGTAGGTTACTGCCTCACCCTCGGATACCGGCCTCGCGCCCAGATACTCCTCCAGCGTAATGTCTCTCTCGTAGATCTCCTTTGCCGCTTCCAGGCCCACATAGCGGAAATGCCAGGGCTCGTAGATAATACCCGTAATATCCGTGCTTCCGTTGGGATAGCGCAGGATAAAGCCATATTCCCAGCTGTGCTCCTTCATCCACTGAAAGCCTTTCGTATTCTCCTGCTTCTCGTCCAGCTTCCGGTACTCAGAGGAAACCACATCAATGGCCAGCCCCAGATGATGCTCACTGGTGCCCGGCACCGCCACCACCTGTCCTGCCTTTGACAGTGCGTCCTCCAGAGAATAACCCTGCTGCAGGTAGGAATCCGTCTTCTTCTCATACAGTGTAATCTGTTTGTTCATATCCCGATAAGATGAACTTACATAGATGGTCACTCCATCCTTCTTGGACGCCTGAATCATAGCCTTGAAATCATCATAGGCCCGGGCGTCTATCTGATGTCCGCTGCCAATGCTTTTCAACTCCACCTGATAATCCTCCGGAATCGGATGGGTCTTATTGACCAGAATCAGATTCCAGTCCTCCGGCAGATTTTCCTCCGTATCCTCCGTTTTTTCTTCACCGTCTGTATATTCTGTCACAAATTCTTTCGTCTCTTCCGCTTCCAGCACATCCGGAAGCGCTTCCTCCGACGTAGTCAGCACCGGTTCCTCCAGGCTCTGGGCATATACCTGGCCGATAAAAGCACCCATGCCAAGCATGGTACACACCGCTCCTGTGAAAATCCAGGCTCTTTTTTTCTGTCGTCCGGTCATAAGGTCTCCTTCGTTTTTTGTCGTCTTTTGTCCGTTCTTCAGTATAAAAGAAAAGAGCCTGATTTGCCAGACCCTTTTTCTGAAATCTTTCTTAAGATTTTGTGAATGCGCTTCCTTACCATTCCTTATTTTCCACAATCCGGATGGAAATATGGTAGGACACAATCAGCCCCACGATAGCCAGCGCTCCGAAGACTGCGCCTATAGACAGGAATCCCCGATCACCCAGTCCGGAAAGCCATGTTTTCATGTTATCTATACTGAACAGCAGCGCGAAGCCGGCAAATACAAGCAGGTAAGTCGCTACAAATAAAAACCGGGACTTTTCTACACCGAATTTATAGATGCAGGGCAATATAAAAACAATTGTCATCAGATAAATACAACTGATGGAACATGTGGACGCCAGAAGCTCTCCGTACCCCATCTCTGCCTTTGCTCCCAGCACCGCAAGCATACCTGCGCCGACCAGAATCCCAAGCGTCACCATAACCGTGAAAAGAAGCAGCGCAAACAGGTATTTCGCCTGTACCAGTTTCTTTGGCGTCAGGGGAAGGGTCAGCGCGTACCGGTTAAAATGGGAGGCTTCATCGTAGGAGGCTGTCGTAATTAAAAGCATCAGCCCATATACCAGAAGCAGGCTGGAAAGCACGGTTGGATTGTCTGTAACCAGGCCCCAGATCACTAGGCACACCATGCAAATCAGATAGATCTTCCCCATCTGCCGCAGTGTATACAAATCCTTCAAAATCAGTCCCTTCATCCCGCACACCTCTCATTTCCCGGCTCTCCCGCCGTATAAAGAAGAATATCCTCCAGGCTTGCCCGATCCATAACCAGATGCTCATCTGCCTCCAGCCCTTTCCGGCTCCGCACCAGCACCTCCGTATCGAACCGACCCCGGCGGACACCCACCACAATGGCCGGATTCAGCTTTGCGGCCTCTTCGGCGCTGCATCGGATCAAGGCGTATTCCTCCAACAGCGTATCCCTGTCTTCATACAGAAGAATCTCCCCTTTATGAATCAGCAAAATGTAATCCGCGATCTTCTCGATGTCGCTGGTGATATGGGAGGACAGAAACACCGTATGCCGCTCGTCCATAACAAATTCCCGGAGCATATCAAGAATCTCCGCACGCACCACCGGATCGAGACCGCTAAGCGCCTCATCGAGAATCAGAAGCCGGGCCTGATGGGACATGGCCGCCGCGATGGAAAGCTTCATTTTCATGCCTCTGGAATATTCTTTGATCATCTGCTTCCCCGGGAGCCCGAACCGATCACAGAGTTTTCCAAAGCGTTCCTCCTGCCACCCTCTGTAGATGGCCTTCAGCATCCGATTCACATCTCTCCGGTTCAGATAATCTGGAAAGCAGTTCTCATCAAAAACCACGCCGATCTGTTCTTTCAATGTCTCGTCCTTTGCGCCGTCCGGCTCGCCAAGCAGTGTAATTTCTCCGCCGTCCCGCTTTATCAAATCCAGAATCACTTTTATCGTCGTGCTTTTTCCCGCACCGTTCTCTCCGATAAAGCCCACGACGCTGCCCTCTGGGATCTGAAAGCTCACATCCTTCAGTGCAAAACCCGGATACTGCTTCGTCAGATGTCTTACTTCTATGGCACTGTTCATATTCACGCCTCCTCAAATAGTAATTTCAAAATGTCCACAAGCTCCGTCTCGTCCATACCGCACTGTCTGGCCGCGTCCACTGCTGCCTGCAGGTGCCCTTCCACGGCCCGCAGCCGCTCCTCACGGACAAATTCCTGATCTGCTTCCTTTACGAAGCTTCCCTTACCTACTACCGTGGTGATAAAGCCCTCCCGCTCCAGCTCCTCGTAGGCCCGCTTGGTGGTAATCACGCTAATCCGAAGCTCCTTTGCCAGCAGCCGCATGGAAGGCAGCGCCTCTCCCGGCTTCAGGGATCCATTCATAATCTGCCCCTTAATCTGAGCTGTGATCTGTTCATAGATGGGCTTGCCACTGGAATTACTGATGATGATATTCATAGGCTGTTTTCCTTGCTTTCTTTGTGTGTGTTGTGCTTATATAATGTATATATCATATATATACATTATAGTCAACCACTTTTTATTCTGTTTAACGAATTGATACTGCAGGATGCTACTTACGGCGGGTCGTGTAAACGACATGCTACCTCTCCGCCGCAGTGCGATAATATTTTTAGGTAACAGGGGATTCCATAGGAATTTCCTGTTACATAAAAAGCGCCTGCCTCCGGTTTCCCGAAAGCAGACGCCTGTACACGCTGTCTGTTTATTTCATTTTAATAATATCTCCGCACCGAAAGAATACCCCGGTAGGTAGCCGAGCTGATCTTGATGCCGGTCTTGGGTGTGCTGGAGTGGACGATGCGTCCGCCGCCGATGTAGATCCCCACATGGCCGCCATAATAGATGATATCTCCCGCCTGGGCGTCCGCATAGCTGACAGACTTGCCGGAATGTCCCTGGGCGTCAGACTGACGGGGAATGGAAATCCCAAAATTCTGATAGACCGCCCAGGTAAAGCCAGAACAGTCCGCGCCGTTCGTCAGGCTGGTGCCGCCGGATACATAGGGATTACCCACAAACTTCAGGGCATAGCTTGCAATCGCCGCGCCAGATCCGCCTCCGGAAACGGATGTGGAAGATCCGGAGCTGCTCCCGGAACCGGAACTGCCCGAACCGGAATTCGATCCGGTGGAAATGGTGCCGGACTTGGATGCTTCACTGTTTTTCGCCGCCGCTGCAGCCGCTTCCGCTTCCTTTTTCTTCCGCTCAGCTTCCAGCTTCTTGAGCTGCTTCTGCTGATCCTGCAGCTGCTTCTTATAGGTCGCTGCCTGGGATTTGGCAGCAGCCAGCTGACTGTCATAATCTGCCTGCTCTGCCTTCTTCTGCGACAAAGCGGCCTCCGTGGCGCTCTTTTGATCCTCATACTCCGCCTGCAGATCCTCCATATCAGCCTTTTCCTGCTCCAGCTCCTCCAGCAGATCCGCTACCTCCTGCTTGGTTTCCTGATATTCCAGGAACATTTCCCGGTCCTTGGTCTGAATCTCCTGGGCGAAATCCGCCCGGTTCAGAAAATCGGAGAAATTCTCCGCCTGCAGGAACAGGGACAGATAATCCATATCTCCCTCTTCGTATATGTACTGAATCCGAAGCTTCATGGCTTCGTACTGCTCTTCCTCTTTCTGCTTGGCCGCCTCGTAATCAGCCTGAGCCTGATCCACTTCTTCGGCCTTGGCCTCAATATCGCTCTCCAGAAGCTCGATATTCAGCACCAGGGTCGTCAGCTCGGAGTTCAGGGAATTCACCTGGCTGAGCACGCTGTTGCGCTGACTCTCGATGGACTTCATCTGGGAATTGATTTCGTCCAGCTGCTTCTGGGTCGCCTGCTGCTGCTTCTTAATCTCTGACTCTGTGGTCGCCGACGCCGTAATAGAAAATCCCATCACCCCGGCCAGCACCAGGGCTGCCATTTTCTTACCTGTATATCTGAATTTTTTCATCAAAATAATCTCCGTATTCTTATGTTTTTCCCTGCTCATAGATATTCTAATTATAGCTGGTTTTTGGCCTTATTTCAAGCGATAATGGGCAATTTCAGTTTCCTTTTTCTGGGAAATTCCTGTCTGCGTACTTTTATCTATACAGCACTTTTTCAGGAGCTCCAGTCTGTGGCAGAACATCTCATAATACTGCGGCAAAGCCGCGAAGCAGGCCCGTTCCACCTCTTTTTTCTGACACAGGCCGACGCGTCTGACCGCCTCCACAGCCGCCTCCTTCTGCGTCTTGTGCTCCCGGTGAAACAGCGTCTGACAGTTTGCTCCCTCTTCCGTATCATAGGCATAAAACGCCCGGTTAAAATCCATAAGCTTATGCAGACCCACCGGCTTATTGGTTTTATTTTTCACCAGCACGCCCCAGTTTCCCCAATGCCGATCCGTATTGCCCGTCAGATAATCCAGAATATTCATCATGTAATAGCTGTGGCGATCCAGTCCCAGCACATATTTTTTTGTATCCCGTCCATGATTGGCCGAATAGATTTCAAAAGCCTCCATAGAAACAATGGAATATTCCTTGGAGGTAATATTATCACTGGCCGTCACCATTACCCCGTCAAAATAGTCCTTTTCATAAAGCACCTGATTCGCGTCAAAGCAACGGCAGATTTGGCTGGCCAGAAGCTCCCGTTCCACTGCTTCCGTTCCGCCGTCTTTCAGTAACCGGAAGCCGCCCTCCACTCTCTGCCAGGCCTTGGGAAAGCAGCCGTTGGTGGCCAGATCCTGCGCCAGCTGTTCATTATTTACTGTATATTGTTTTCCCCGCAGGGCGATATCCATAAAGGTATTGGAAAGGTGGTTATCGTAGAGATTCACCTGCGCGAAGGTGACCCGTTCTTTCTGATTGCGGACCCAGAATACGTCCGTCAGGGATACACAGCAATAGGACAGGGCGATCCGGGCGCGTTCCCGATCCGTAACGGCCTGCTGCATCCCGATGCTGTTCAGAATCTCCTTCGCGTACTGCCTGTCCAGCGTCAGAATGCGGGTGGAGCACCAGTAATAAAAATTCGTCACATTATTGACCAGTGTATCAACATCCGTCTCTTCTTCTAGGTACAGATTGTAGGGCAGAAAAGAGCGGTAATAGATCTTACACCGCCCGGAAGTATCGATTCTCGCTACCCGTCTGTCCATATGCATAATTTCATAGATTTCTACGCCCATCGGTTCTCTCTCCCTTTTCTTCATTACTTATTATATACCAGATTTCCGGCGCTTTTCCACTGTTTTTTATATATGAATATGCATATATATATTCTCATATCATCATATTTTCAAATATTATTCTTGTCACCGATTTTTTCTTATGTTACAATCAATATAGCTTTCTCAATCATTTGAAAAAGGAGGGATCGCATTTTGAGCAGCGAACTGATGCCCGCCGATGACGAGGTTTATTATCTTTCTGAATTTTTTAAGGTATTCGCGGATTCCACACGGATCAAAATTTTATTTGTACTCCGTGACGGAGAACAATGTGTCAATGATATTGCCGCGGGGCTTGAAATGTCCCAGAGTTCTATCTCCCACCAGCTGCGGGTCTTAAAGCAGAGCCGCCTGGTAAAGTTCCGTCGGGACGGCAAAACCATCTACTACTCTCTGGCCGACGATCATGTGGTCAATATTCTCTGCCAGGGTCTCGAGCATATCGAAGAATAAGAGAGGATGTTGTCAAAAAAGCTTCCGGATTCCAAACGGTTTTTACCGCATGGATTCGGAAGCTTTTCTTTTTCATACACTATTTTCCATGAATTGCCCTGCCATACAGACAGCTATCCGTTATAATTGCGGGCAGAATTCCTTCTGCACGTTTCCTTCCAGATCCTTCCAGACAAATGTGCCATCCTCCAGAATCATATAGCCATGCCAGCTGTTCTCCTTCGGGATGGATACGGATCCGGGATTCAGGTAAATATAGTCCTCCGTCTCCTTACACACAGGCACATGGGTGTGTCCGTGGAGCAGAATGTCACCCTTTTTAAGCTGCGGCAGGTTCTTCTCGTTGAACACATGGCCATGGGTGGCGAAAATCATCCGCTCATTCAGATACAGAATGCAGTAGTCCGCCAGTATCGGAAATTCCAGCACCATCTGATCCACTTCCGTATCGCAGTTGCCGCGCACACACAGCAGATCCTGCTTTCTGGGATTCAGCATGGCAATCACCTGCTTGGGCGCGTAATCCTTCGGCAGGTCGTTGCGGGGACCGTGATACAGGATGTCGCCCAACAGCAGCAGCTTATCTGCCTTTTCCTCATCGTATGCTTTCAGAAGCTTTTCACAGTAATACGCGGAACCGTGAATATCTGACGCTATCATCAGTTTCATTTTTTGTTTCTCCTTCAGTTTGAATTATTTTTTTGCTGCCGCACGAAACGGATCATGCTCATGGCAGCCTTTGCTCCCTCACCGACTGCTTTGGAGATCTGCAGAAGGCCTCCGGTACAGTCTCCGGCTGCGTAAAGTCCCGGTACGTTGGTGGCCATTTCTTCATCCACTTTGATGTTCCGTCCTTCTGTCATGGCTCCGATTTTCCGGGCCAGCTCGGCGGCTCCGGCGCTTCCCAGCGCCACAAATAAGCCGTCCAGGGCAAGGGGCTCACCGTCATCGAAGCTTACGCTTTCCAGCTGTTCTTCCCCATTTACGGAAATCAGCTTTTTCTCTATCACAGCCACGCCCTCCGGAGCTGCTGTAGTGAGCGCTTTTCCGTTGGTCAGGATCACAGCTTCGCCGACTACAGGCAGAAGCTGGCCAAGTTCATGGATGGCATAGTCCTCATTTCCCAGGACGCCCACCTTCCGTCCCCGGTAAAAGAAAGCGTCGCAGACAGCGCAGTAGCTGACGCCGCGGCCCTCCAGCTTCGAAAGCCCCGGAACATTGGCTGTCTTCCGGGAGGTTCCCGTAGCCAGCAGCACGGCCTTCGCTTCATAGGTTTCCTTCCGGCCTTCCAGCCGAAAGCTTCCATTCCAGCTGATATGGAAAATCTCGTCCTCTGTAAGCTCTGCTCCCAACGTTTTCGCCTGTCTCTTGGTATTCTCCACCAGCTCGCAGCCGGATATGGGCTCCGCCATGCCGAAATAGTTTTCGATCTTGTCCGCTTTTGTCAGCGCGCCGTCATCCTTACCGATGACCAGGGTCTTTAGATTCGCCCGGCTGGTGTAAAGGGCCGCCGACAACCCGGCCGGTCCGTTGCCTACTATGATTACGTCGTATGCCATCTCAGACTCCCAGCAGATTCTTTACAGCTTCTTTGGACTGCAGACCTACGACCGTGGCTGCGGCCTGTCCATCCTTGAACAGCATCAGGGTCGGAATGCTCATGACGCGGAACTTCTGCGCCAGTCCCATGTTCTCATCCACATTCAGCTTGCCGAATTTAACGCCCTGTACCTCTTCCGCCAGCTCGTCGATAATAGGTCCCTGCATCTGACAGGGTCCGCACCATACAGCCCAGAAATCCACCAGTACGGGAACGTCAGACTTCAATATCTCTGTCTCAAAGTTTGCTTCTGTAATCTCTATCACTGCCATAATGATAACCTCCTTATATGAGCCCGCTGCCGGGTTCTCCCGGCCCGGCGCGTTTTATTTTTCTTACTGCTTTACTCTACCACATCCAGAATGAAAAATCTACATTTTCCTGTTCTCAATGTGTCCAGCTTCTGCCGCCTTTATGTAAAATTTATCAGCTATAAATTTTCTTGACTTTTCTATTCCTGTGTGCTATTTTGTGTTTAGATATTTAGATATTCATCTAACTATCTAAATATCGGTTTCTGAATATCAGGAAAGGAGGCACTATGTTAAATGATGCTTTTAAGGCTTTGTCGGATCCCACCCGGCGGCGGATTCTGGAGCTGCTGACCGAGGGAGATCTGACTGCCGGGGAAATCGCCGGCTGCTTCGATATCTCCAAGCCTTCTGTCAGCCATCACCTGAATGTCCTGAAGTCCTCTGGGCTGGTGCTGGACGAGCGCAGAGGCCAGAACATCGTCTACAGCCTGAATATGACTGTTTTCCAGGAACTTATGAAATGGTTTTTTGATTTTTCCAAAGGAGGAAAATAAGAAATGAAATTAACGAAAAAGGATTATTTTTTTATCGGACTTTCCATAGTCTCTCTGCTGGCTCACGCCTGCCTGCTGCCGGGAATGCCGGACATCGTCCCCACCCACTGGGGCTTTGACGGGACGGTCAACGGCTATTCCAACAAATACGTGACCCTGTTCCTTGCGGCGCTGCCCTGTATCCTGTTCTTTTTCATGAAGCTGCTGCCCTATATCGATCCAAGGAAGAAAAGCTACACGCTCCATAAGAAGGCCTTTGATATTTTTATTTACACTATGACCCTGTTTCTGATCTGCCTTACCTGGGCTACCGACGCTGTCATTTTCGGCCTTCCGGTGCGGATCGAGCAGGTGGTTCCCGTGGCCGTGGGAATTCTCTTTCTGGCCATCGGCAACTATATGCCGCAGCTTCGCACCAATTACACCATGGGAATCAAGACGCCCTGGACCCTGGAAAATGAATATGTCTGGAAGAAAACCCACGCCATGGGCGGCGTTCTCTTCTGTATCATGGGAATTCTCCTGATCCTGTCCGGTGTCTTCCCCTCCAGGCTTATGACCATGCTGGCCTTTGGCTTTATTCTTGCAGGCACCCTCTGGCTCTACGTATATTCCTGGCTGGTATACCGAAAGCAATCCGGCTCATAATCCGTTTCTTCAATATCTTCAATAAGGGGCGTGCCCGGAGCGGAATTTTTCCGTCCCGAGCACGCCCCTGTAACTGTTCCAAAGCCTTATCTGGTTCTGGCCATTGCCTCCTGATAATCCTTCGTATCCACGAAAATCTCTTCCTTCCACGGATTCTTCTTCTGTACCTTCGCCTGCTTCAGGATATAAGCGAAGCTAAATACGTTGACTGCAAACGCAATCACAGAAATCAGTCCCTGCGCCGTAGGATTCGCGGTAACCGGCATAGTGCTTCCCATTGCCGCGGCTATGCCGCCCTCGCCGTAGACGGAGGTCACCGTAGTGAAACGGCTGGCGTCCTGGAACAGCGGAAATACCTGTGCGAACATACACCACAGAGCCAGGGTATTGGCACGGTTCTGGATCCAGCCGCCCTTATTCCAGAGAGCCGCCGCAAAGGTGGGTGCCAGAAGCAGTGCCAGACCGCAGTACCAGGAATGGGTCGGCAGATTCAGATAGGTATACTGGAAATTCCAAATGTCATATGCCAGAATGTATACCCAGATCATATCCGGCCACAGCATATCCTGCTTATTTTTAGAGGAGTAAATGCCCCACCAGCCGGTCATACATACGATATTGAATAGACCCGCCAGGCCATTCAGCACATTCCACCAGCCGCCATACAGCCATACGCCCTCTGAGGACAGCCACCAGCCGCCTGCCAGAGATCCGGCCCGGATAGCGGATTCAAAATCAGAGGCCACCGCGATCAGAATGTTGATTGCCACAATCACAAAGGGGAAGGCTTTAAACCAGTATGATTTTCCCAGTTTTCCCCAGTTGTATTTCAGTACCATAAATCCGATACAGCCCGCCGTCGCCGCGTACAGCTTGGCGTAATGGAACCAGCTGTTCATATGTACGTAGGTGTCATTCTGCAACGCCCATTCTGCGCCCGCCGCCGCTCCGATGTAGATCGCGATAAAATACACCGTCAACACTGCGGGAAGAGCCAGGAAACACGCGATTCCGCCCCATTTGGTCCGTCTTGCCACCTCGTTCATCAATACCAGTCCGGCAAAGACCAGCAGCCAGCCTAACAGCTGCCAGCCTGCGGTTTCTCCATAAATCTGAAAAAACATTGTCTCACTCTCCTTTTTCTTATTTCTGCAATCCTCACAACAGGTAACTGCGGGAAGCGTCTTTCACGCTGCTCTTATCCCCTTCATGATGATCTGAACCATCTCTTCTTTTCCCTGCTCGTAGGTCAGCCCGTTTTTATAGAGAATATCGCTCTCCGTAAAACAGGTTACCGTTCCCCGGATCATCGCCATTACCACCGGAACGGAGATATCCTTTCGGATCTTACCTTCCCGTACGCCCCGCTCCAGATACTGCTCCGCAAGGATCCAGCCCTGATTCACCGCCTCCATCAGGTATCTGTACTGCTTTGGATACTTTCGGGCCACCTCAAAGAGCCGGCTGAGGCCGATATTGTAATACTTGGTGGGAATCGCGCAGAACAGCCGTTCCAGCTTTTCCAGAGTATCCAAACTGTCATCCTGTTCAATGGCTTCCCTCATATCGGTAAAATCCCGGGCATACCGGTCGGCAATTCCCACCAGCACATCCTGCTTGCTCTCAAAGATGGTGTAGATGGTTTTTTTACTAATCCCTAATTCCTTCGCCACATCGTTCATGGTAAATTTCGATCCATGTTTCGTAAATTCTTCTATGGCTGTATCAATGATTTTCTCTCTCATTCATCCCTCCTTAGGGTGTTTCCTTTTTGTCAGGGGAAACCCGGAAACCAAAAAAAGTTTCCTAGTTTCCATCATTGTATCATAGCCCAGGCTACCGGTCAATCCGGAAACATAGACAAAAAAATGAGAGATGCTTGGTGAAAAAGTCATCTCTCAAATCCCATTTCGGTTTTATTCCATGCCCTGTTCTTCTGTTTTCCGTATCAGTCTCCGCAGGGGCAGCGCCACCAGAAGCAGGCCGAATACCACGAAGCAGATCGCCTGCAGCACCTCAGGCAAAAAGCCCAGGGCTCCGGCTACCAGAGGTTCCAAAAGATAATACCCGTTAAACAGCATATGGAAGGCAATCCCAGCCCAGATGGAACGATAGCGCAGCACCAGATATCCGGCCAGAAGGCCTATCAGAAAGGCATAGCTTCCCTGTACCAGGTTGAGATGGGCAATGCCAAAAAACAGAGCCTGCAGGATATTGATCACCCAGAAGGAGGCTCCCGCCCGCTTCAGATATTCGACCGTCAGGCCGCGGAAGATCAACTCCTCCGCAATCGGGCCAATGATGACCGTCGCCAGGATCGCGGAAATTCCACTTTCTCCAAGACCCGCGTCTTCTATCAGCTCCGTGTACTCCTGCATGGATTTCGGATCCAGCACCTCCCAGCCGCTCATCAGAATCCCTATCAGAAACTGCGCGCCCACCGCCATCAGAAGCAGGCTTACCAGATCTTTTTTTTGAAACAGTGACATTTCCCGGATCCCGTATTTCTCCCGCCACCGTACCACACTGATATAATACCAGAGGCCTGCTACACCAAGCAGCAGTACGTCAGAGATCAGCAATACCGTCATGGTATCGTTCATGTATATCTGTGTTCCCTCTTCCACGCCATATTGCACCATGAACCTTATCATCTGAACCGTAGAAGCCGCAAATTGTATTCCCAGCATAGCCACCAGCGGCAATATGCTTTTTAAATATCCTCCTGCTTTTTTCATAGGCACCTCCGTTTATCTTTTCTTTTGTCCCTTTTTTCTATCTTATCATATCTGTTCCGGTCTGGCTACCTTCAGAAGCTTTATATAAAAAGGATCCTGCTTTTTACAGAATCCCTTTGTCTTGATTTCTACTATAAAATAAATTCCAGCAACAGGCCCGCTCCGGCGGACAGCAGGTACAGGAGACCTACGATGGCTGCATTTTCCTTCGCCGGATGATTTTCCCGGAATAAGACTGCCAGGCCGACGCCTGCTCCGGCGCATAAACCGCCCATGGCGGACGCAAGGCTCAGGCCCCCGGCCAGGTAGAGCTCGGTGATGAGAATTGAGGAAGCGCAGTTGGGGATGAGTCCCAGAAGCGCGGTCAGGAAGGGCTGGAACCAGGTGTCTTTGCCCAGGAAGGTGGTCAGGGCGTCCATACCCACCCATCCCAGTACGATGTTCAGGATGGCGGTGAAAACGAAGACATAGATGGTCAGCTGAATGGTATGACGCACAGCCGGTTTTACGATGCCGCTGTCGTCGCTGCAGCCACAGCCGCGGCACATATCTTCGATGTGCTTGTGCTCCTTTTTCTTACGAAGCAAAAAGTCCAACAGGTATCCGGCCACAATGCCGATCAGCATTTTGCCCAGAAGAAGCCGTCCGATGACCCGGCCGCTGCCCGGATGGCTGAACAGTATCAGGATGGCCTCGTCGGAGGTGGACAGGAATACGGCCATCAGGGTTCCCAGAGTGATAACGCCGCCGGAATACAGGTTCGCCGCTGCTACGGAGAAACCGCACTGGGGAACGCAGCCAAAGATGGCTCCCACCAGAGGGCCTGCCTTGCCCATTTTTCCCAGGGCACGATTCATAAAGTTATTGGAATAATGCTCCAGCGTCTCCAGAAGCAGAAAGGCGGTCAGCAGAAACGGCACGGTCTTCGCGGTATCCAGAAGCGCGTCCAGGATTGCATCCAGTATCATTTTTACACCTCTTTCTATCGAAACGTCTTATCTAAGCCCTCGCTTTACGATAAGAAATTTTTGTCACAGGAATGATTTGCGATATGCCAAAATCGACATTGGTTTTTAGGATACCATGTTCTGAAGGATTATGCAAGGAGGCTTTTTCAAAGTTTCGTTAAATTTTTGATAATCTTTCTTGCTTTTTGGAAAATCTATGTTATAATGTACCTGTTCGGATACAATCTGAACGAAAAATAAATAATAGCGAAGTAGGATTTTATGCGTCAAGTGTTCGCAGGCTGGGGAGTCGCCGCGAAACGAAAAGGAGAGCTTTGACTCGGTCTTACGATATATTATCCGCACCCGTTGCTACAGATGAGTACATCTCATGTGTGGAGGAATCGGGCTTCATAAGCAGTCTCGATATTATTTATTTTGTAACCTGTTTCTCACACACAAGTATGGAGGTGTATTTTTTATGCAGTTTTTTTCCAAGGATGCCCTTTCCTTTCGTGAACAGTTTAACAATCTCCGGAAGGTACAGAGTATCTGTCTGTGCGGTCTTTTCGTGGCCGCGTACGTAGCTCTTTCCTTTTTTAATCTGAAGCTTACCCCGTATCTGGAATTCCGCTTTGCTTTCCTGGCGCTGGCTGCGGCAGCTGCCTACGGCGGTCCGGTGATGGGTATGACAGCAGGTATCGCAGGCGATGTGGTCAGCTTTTTCGCTGCTCCGCAGACCGGTCCCTTTTTCCCGGGCTTTACCATAAGCTACGCGATTCTCGGTTTTGCGTTCGGCCTGATTCTGTATCGCTCCAGGGTAACCCCGGTTCGTGTTTTCGCGGCTGCCCTCTTTGAATTTGTGGAGGCCTGCACGCTGAATACCCTATGGCTGCATTTTATGTACGGCATGGAATGGAAGTATCTCTTCACCATCCGTCTTGTAAAATGTATCGTTTCCCTGGGGATCAATACGGTACTGCTCTTCATTTTCATGAAGGCCTTCAGCAAGATTATTTCCAGTGTTCTGACTCCCGCAAGCGTGTCCAGATCTTAAATGGAGCGCTGATTTTATAACCAAAAGAACCGCAGCCGGAAAATCGGGTTCCGGCTGCGGTTCTTTTTTTGCTTTCCTTTCGCCTATCGGTAAACCGACATGCGCTGTCTGTAAATGCGTTCCTTCTTTTCCCGTTTCTTCGCGATACTTTTTCTGATAATCAGTGCTATCGCCATTGCCGCAGCCCCGGCTGTCAACAGCCACATCAGCGGATGCTGTGTGTCGCCGGTCCGGACGGCTCTGACAGCACTCCGGTGTCCGCCGGAGCCTCCGGAGCTTTGATTTTTCGGCGCATCATACCGGTTATCAAAGCGAATCGCGTCGGATTTTTCCTGCTTTCCTTCCCGCTTTGCCACCACTTCTGCCGTCAGGGTTCCATCGCCCCGGCGGATCACCTGTACGTCCACCAGATAAGCCGTCCGGTCATAGTTGAAGCGTTCGGCGCTGTCCGTATCCTGGGAAATGCGGTACTGATACGTTCCGACCTCTCCATAGGTGACAGGGCCGAAGGTAATCGTGCCCGCGCCGGTGCGGGTCTTCACGGTCTCTATGGGCAGCGGCGCGTTCTTTGTCACCGCTTCCAGGGTTACTTTATAATCTTTACCGCCCGGGATATTTTCACCACTCACTTCGACCTGCACCGGTATGGTGAGCGTACAGCTTTTTTCTGCCGCCTCTGTCTTCACCGGCAGCCACAGGCTAAGAATAAAAACGAAAAGCGGCGCCCATTTCCAGACCTTTTTTTTCTTATTTTTCACAGGTGTTTACACCTCCCTTCCGGCTGACGTTTCTTCCAGCCAGCCGAATACTACCACGCGTCCATTGGTTCCCACATCATCTGCGCAGGTGGAAAGCCCGATAAGCTTCTCACCCCGAACTGCTTCCCGATACTGTACCGCCTTTTTTCTGATATGAGACAGAAGCCCTGAAACATCCACGTCTTTTCCGCTGTGATAGATTTGTTCATCATAGGCGTCCGTCTCCACACACGCAAAAATATGGATAGTCAATTCCTTATCCGGCAGATACAGGACGCCGTCCGGATGCTCTGTAAAATACGCTGTTTCTGTAAATTTCGCCACATCGCCGAACATGGCGCCATTTTCCATATGGTGACCATAGAGCAGGCTGTAGCTGTCGGAGAAATCGGGACTGTCCGCGCTGGCCAGGAATATTGCGCCAGACAGAGAAAATTCGCCGTAGACGTCCTGATTGACATAGATCATATCGTTTTCTCCCTGCAGCACCGGATAGTCGATATGCGTATCCGGTATGGTGATCCAGGCGCGCACGTCGGGATTCAGTTCCTGAAGCTCCGCAAAGCCTGCGCTTTCTCCATCTCCTACCGGCTTATAATCCAGAAGTTCGGCGGATACAAAAGCATTTTGGCTTACCCGGTACGTATCCCAGAGGGAATACGTACCGTAGGCCAGCATTACAAAGACCAGCAGGCCTGCAATTATGGTGAGTAACCGGTTCCCAATCCCGGCCATTCTCGCTGCTGCCCGCCACATTTCTTATTCCCCGAACAGCTTTTTCTTACGTCCAAAGAAGAAGATCATCGCTGCCGCGAAGGCCAGCATCAGAGCATAGGGAGCTACGGTGCTGACTACGCCGCCGGGAATTTTGGCGTCGCGGTGGTTCTCCACGTAGAGCAGCTTCCCGTCTTCCGTTACCTGATTCTCCTTCGATACCTCTTTTCCGTCCGCATCCACATATTTCGTGGTGTAACCGTCTGCGGTATAATCCTGTTCATTTACCGTATAGGTATCACCGGCAGTCAGGCCATAGATATGGATGGAACCGGTATCCTTGATGGTATACTCCGCTTCCACGTTGTTCTCCAGATGTGTCTCCGTTACCCTTCCGCCCTCTTTATCTGTGATGACAACCTTATACCATTCACCGTCTGCGCCTTTCACTTTTACATGGAACCTGAAGTCTTTATTTGTCTCGCCCATATTTCCGGTAACTTTTTTGACAATGGTGATATCGTGCGTTGTGTCATGCTCCTTGCCGTAATCATTGGTGAAAATCAGGTCAGATTTCGTGTCCTTGGTATTCCCCTCTTTATCCGTCACCGGCTTTGTGCAGAGGATATTTTTTACATACAGGCTGCCGGTATCATCCTTTAAGACAAATACATAGACATCATAAACCGTTCCGTCATAAACGATACCCTCGTAATTACCGGCTGTTTCCCTCGCCTGATAATGATAGACGCCCGGTCTCGTAAATTTTGTAATATCCCATTTGATATTATCGCTGCCTTCATAGGATGCTGCAGGCGCTGTCCCGGACGGCGCAAATGTAATGGTTCCCTTTTCCATAGTCAGACCACCCTCTACGCCGGATAAAACCACATTATCCGCAAAGGTTGCCTGCGTCGTATCTTTGCTGTGATCCACCGGCGTCAGCGTAAAGGAAAAGCTCGTATCCGGAGCGTACGTATGCCCATCTGTGGTCACAATCTTTTTATATTTCATCTCTTGCAAAGGCGTTACCTCCGTCGCTGCCAGCGCATTTCCGCCAAATGTAGTCAGAAGCACTGCTCCTGTCATCATTCCTGCTGCCAGTCTGCCTGCGATTCTCTGAAATTTCATCTCGTTCCCTCTCTCTTTCCTGCCTCGTTTTATAGTTCTCATAGTTCCGATCTGCGGACTGCTGTAATAACAGTCCCCTTTATCTCAGAGTGTTTCACCGGCCCGAAATACCGGCTGTCTAAAGCCCCCTCCCGGTAATCGCAGAGCACAAAGACCTCGTCCTCTTTCAGTGTCACCGGATAGTCCACCTTTCCATCATATACCGGCGTCCGGTAATAAATGTCAGTTTCCAGAACCTGATAGCCATTGATGTAAAGTCCATCCTCTCCGGCCACCTCCACGGTGTCCCCGCCACGGGCCACAATACGGCCCACATACTGCCTGTCCTCCTTGCAAAATACAATCACTGAGCGATCGTTCAGCTTTTTTCCCAGCCGATAGTACAGCACCAGATCGCCTGCCTCCAGCTTCGGGCTCATGGAATTGTCTTTCATGGCCGTCACGCCGAAAACCACTCCGAACAGCAGCCAGAAGACTACCATCATCACACCCAGCCGGACCAGGAAATATTTCACTTCAGCCTTATCGCGTTCCATCGTATCGTCGTCTCCTGTATGCCAGATATGCCAGAGCCGCCATAGTCGCCGTGCCAAGCAGCGCTGCCCATACGCCGCTTCCCAACTGTCCGCTGAAGCCGAGGCCTGTGGGTACCGGGATATCCACGCCGTCCAGCTTCACTACGGGCATCGGGAACTCCTCTTCCCTCGGAACCGTATCATTCCAGGTGTAAATCAATTTTGCGCTGTCTTCCACATTGGAATAAAAGCCCCAGCCGTCCGCATGGGTTCCTGTATCGGGCTCCGCTCTATCCGGGTAAGTCTCGTCTGCCTCAAAATACTTCTTGTAGGCCAGCTCCGACGGCGCGATGTGAACCGTGATTTCATAGGTCCAGCCATCGCCCAGCTCGTATTCGTCCGGGAATTTCAGCTGAAGCTCACGGGTCGTCGGGTTATAAACGACTGTCGTTCCGTCCGGTATGCTCTCTTCGCCGCCTTCTGCATTCACCGCTGAGAGTGTGTATACAAGCTCTGACGCATTGGTCAGGGGCTTTCCGTCTTTATTCAGCAGATCTACATTTTCACTGAGGGTATCGGTAACAGTCACATTCTTACAGGAAAGCCTTGTAATCTCACCAGCCATTTCCGAAAATGCTTTTTTCAGTTCTTCCAGACTGCCGCAGAGGTATGGCGCGTTATTCTCTGTGACTTTACAACCGGAATTCTTTTTCTCGATCCGCACGCTCAATTCTTTTAGTGTAGCCGGATTGATTGCCTGCTTGTCTTTTCCGATACCAATGGCGTAGAAATAGTTGATGCCGGTCATTTTGTCTGCCTGGGTATAGGCGGCGCTGGAACAGCTGCCCCAGTTATACTTATTTCCCCACCAATCTTCATCTGCATCTTCATCTCCGGCTCCCACAGTATCTCCGTCACTATTATAATAAAACGTTGGTTTTCCATCCGACAGAAACAGTACTGCCTTTTCCGCGTCTGAACGGGCTTTTGCCAGTTGTTCCGCCCCCGTACGGAGTCCTGCCTGATAGTTCGTTCCACCGGAGGGTTTATAATCTAGCTTACCGCCTCCGATACTGTACTGATCCTGTGGATTTGTCAGATTCCCACTTATTTTAAAATTCTTCGCCTCGTTCCATTCTACAGCTATGCTTGCGTCATTCCAGGTTCCATCATCTTCACTTCCACTGTATGTCACAATACTGTAACGAACATCCAGTCCATCATTCTGTTCCAGTGTATCGATCAGCTGCTGAATGGCCAGCTTGGCATTGTACCAGCGGCTGTTCTTATAGTTTGTTTCCTTAGATCCTCCCATAGAGTAAGTCATTGACCCCGACCTGTCCACAATCAGAAGGACGTCCAGTTTCCGGGCATTACTGTCGGTATCCGCTTTTCCCGTAAATTCCAGCGTCAGAGCGTAAGTTCCATCCGGATTCCGCTCGGCATATTTCCGACGGGCCAGGGACGGAGCTTCCGGTTTCACCGTCGCCAGATCCAATACCACTGGCTCTGCCACCATAATCTCTCTCTGAAGCTCCTCGGGAACCAACTCCTCTTCCGGCAACACTGTTTCCATTACTTCCGCATCGTCTGCCTCAGAGCCTGCTTCCAGATTTCCCGCTTTCTGTCCTTTCTCTGTGGTTTCTGGATTTTCTGCCTCATTGTTCTCTCCGGGAGCCACAGTTTCCGTATTTTCATCCGGATCTTTTTCTCCGGTATCTTTCCCGGTGTTCTCATCCGAACCACTGTCTCCCTGTTGCTGTTCTTCCGCCTGCCCGTCCTGTTTTCCGGCTTTTTCCTCTGCTTCTGTCTCTCCGGCTTCCATTTCCGCGGTCTCCATATTCTCTGCCTCCGTCGAAACATCTTCTATGTGTTCCGTTTCAGCCAGCACCGGGAAGCCGCTGCCTCCGGCTACTGAAAAAAGCAGCAGAAGCACAAGCAGGTACGCCCACATTCTTTTTGCTTTTCTCCTCAACTTTTTCATTCTCCTTTTTTCACTGCAAACTGTCTGTTGTCCTCTCTCCCCCTTTCTGTTACTACTTTCCATTCTATGTGGTTTTTCCCAGATTATTACAAATCACTTTTAAAATCGTTCGTCAGCTTCTCCGATTTTGCGACAACGAGATAAAATACGCTTCGCGAATTTGACTCGTTGCTCGCGTAAAAAATACCGTATCAACAGAACTTGCTGTTGATACGGTATCTCCGTTTTACCCTATTTATTTTATATCGGGCGGTGTTGCTGCCCGTCTACCCGCGAAACGCAAATGATTACGCCTGCTCTTCCAGACTCTTTCTCGCCGCCTCTGTATGCGCCACATAGATCTTTCGCACACTGGGATACTCGCCAAGTCCCTTCAGCACGCAGGATACCTGATACCCTTCCGCCTCAAACTGACTCTTCCAGGAATCCTCGTCTTCGCCGGACATGTCGTTGTTTGCATGATCTCCGGCAACCACCATAAAAGGTGCCAGAATGACCTTTTTCAGCGCCAGCGCACGAAGCTGCTTTTTCAGGGATTCCATGGACGGATAAGCCTCCACAGTTCCGAGAAAGGTTCGGGTATATCCCAAATCCTTAAAGGTGTAATCCAAGGCCGCGTAAACGGTATTGGCGTAATGGGTAGTTCCATGTCCCATAAATACCAGCGCCTCGTCCTCTGCAAGCGCCGGAAATTCTGACATCACCGCCTGCAGTACCGCCACATTGTCTTCTGTAGTGGTCAGCAGCGGATCGCCGAACGCGATTTTTTCAAAGGCTTCCTTTCGTGCCAGCACATCCTCCTTCATCAGATCATTTTCAATGCCATTAATGATATGGGTGGGCTGCACAATCAGTTCCTGTACGCCGTCGGAAATCATCTGTTCCACAGCCTCCGCCACCGTAGGAATCACAATACCATCCCGCTTTTTCAGCTTCGTGATGATCATCTTGCTGGTCCATGCCCGATACAGGGTATACTCCGGGTAGGCTGCCGCCAGATCTGCCTCAATGCGATCGATGGTCTTTTCCCGGGTCTCATGAAAGCTGGTACCGAAGCTCACGGCCAGGATTGCTTTTTTCTTATTTTCCATTTATTTCCAATATCCTTTATTCCAGTTATCCGCCTATTTCCCGGCCAGAATCTTCAGCGTGTTGATGGAGATATCTCCCACCACCGCCAGATCCTCCGCCTGGTAAGCGTAGGGGAAATTATCCTCGAAAAGGATCTGGGACGCAGGTGGGAATTCGTCGTCGCCGGTCCAGAGAATAAAGCGCACATGCAGACCGTTGATATACTCGAACTCGTAAGAAGCGTCGCCCAGGGTCAGTCTCTTCGCACCAAGCTTCTCCATAGCTTCGCAAAACTTATCCAGCTTGAAGCCAAAGGCGAACTTAAGACGGGTCAGGCATCTTCCCTCGAACTGCCGGAAATACACTTCGCCCCAGGGCACTTCCCGGTAGGTCAAATATTTGCCGCTACTTTTGACCACCTGACCGGAAATCAGGAACCGGAGCACACTAATCTTCGCTGCCACAGTATCCAGCAAAAGGAACGCGCCTTCTTCCTCTTCGTTCTCTTTATGTACCGCAAACTCCGGATAATCCACCAGATAAGGATAGCCCATCAGGCGTACATGAAACTGCTGCTTCTCCTCGTCGTATTCGATGCCGCAGCGCTCGGCTGCCTCCTTTGGGTCGATTTTCTGATATTCGTTCAGATAATGCTCAAAGGGAATTCTCTCTTTATTGTCCTTTTCGTAAGGAAATTCCATGGTTTTTCAGTCTCTCTTTCTCGCAATATTTCCGTCTTTATACCTGACTCATCACCGTCGGGAACAGGCTGCTGTCCGTATGAGGCAGGAAACAGCAGGCCACGAATTCATCCATATAGCCCGGTTCTGTGGAAAGCTCCAGATAGGTCATATTCTGGGCCAGCTCATAGACCTTCTTCTCTGCCTTGGTGGAAAGCAGCATAGCGTACGCGCCGCACAGAGAAGAGTTGCCTATGTAGTGATAGTACTCAATCGGAATATCCGGGAACATACCGATATTCACTGCGTTCTGCATGTTGATACCGCTTCCGATGCCGCCTGCTACATAGACCTCCTCGATCATGCTGATGTCAAAGTCCAGACTCTTCAGCATGGTACGGATCGCTGAAAAAATCGCACCCTTGGCACGGATGAAGTTATCGATATCCACTTCCGTGATCTCCACGTCCTTGCTGCCCGCAGCCTCCTCCTCGAAGGCCAGGACATAGCTGCCCATGCCGTAATGATCATGCTTCACGCGCTTGCCTTCCCGGACAAATTTGCCCTTGGGGCTGATGATGCCGCAGCGGAACAGCTCCGCAATCACGTCGATGATACCGGAACCGCAGAGGCCGATGGGCTTCTGTCCCGGATCGCCGATAATATCAAAAGTAGGCTCCATGGTCTCCTTATCGATCTTACATGCCTCAATCGCGCCGTCCGTCGCACGCATACCACAGCTGATATCGCCGCCCTCGAAGGCCGGTCCTGCGGAACATGCACAGCTCATCATGAAGTCAGAGTTACCGAATACCAGCTCACCGTTGGTTCCCAGGTCGATGAACAGGGAGAAATGGGGCTGGTTCCAGAGCATGCTGACCAAAGCGCCGGCAGTAATATCGCCGCCCACATAGCTACCGATATTCGGCGCGATGATCACATGGGCGTCCGGATGCACGTTCAGGCGGATGTCCGACGCATAGATGGAATTGGTCTTATAAAAGGCCGGAATATAGGGCTCCATACGCAGCGGATCTGCGTTGATACCCACCAGCAGATGGTTCATGGTGGAGTTGCCGCCCACGGACAGCCGGTAAATCTGGCGGGAGCTTAAGCCTGCCGCCCGGCTCATCTGCTGAATCATCGGATTCAGGGTCTCGTCGATGATCGCGTCCTGCAGCTTCTTGTGTCCGCCCGGCTTCTGGGACTCGATGATACGGTTAATCACGTCTGCACCGTACCGGATCTGTCCGTTACCGGAGGACGCCTTGGCCAGAATCCTACCGGTCAGCATATCAACCATAACTGCGGATACAGTAGTCGTACCGATATCGATAGCCAGTCCAGCCGCTACGACATTGGCCGATTTTTCGAACACATCATATACGAACACGTGCTCCTTATTCTGGGCAATGACACACTGCACCTCGAAATCACTGGCCCGCAGCACATCCGGAAGCTCCATCAAGGTCGAGAACGGAAGCTCAATTTTCTCGATGCCGGTCACTGCCTGCAGGGCTCTTGTGAGCCGCTCATTGTCAGGCATGGTATCATCCAGAGTCGGTACGTCCATCTTCAGATCAATGATACGAATGTTATTACCCAGAGTCAGATCGGCCTCTGCCAGATGCTCCATGCAGTCGTCAAAAATCTTGATCTCCTGGGGAGAGCTTAAGTCTGCCACCTTCATGCGGCTGCGATACGCAGACGCGATATCCGGCACCATGACCTGCACATCGCCGGCTACCGTACTGCAACAGGCCAGACGCCAACCCTCCGCCCACTCTTCCTCATTGATATGGCGGGTCTTCTTGGAATCCAGCTCGCCTCCCAGCAGCTTCACGCGACACTTTCCGCAGGAGCCATTGCCAGAGCAGGGCGCGTCGATGACCACGTTGGACTTCCGCGCCGTCTCCAGCAGATTCTCTCCTGCCATAGTTGAAACCGTCACTTTCTCGCCGTTTTCAAACTGGAATACTACATTTGCCATTTATATCTTCCTCCTGACTTCTTCCCTCTCTTGAACAAAAAAATCCCTTTGATAAGAGTATAACATACTCCTCCCGCTTAGTCCAATGTAACTTGACGGATTTTCCCGGGTTCTGTCAGAAGACTGATTTTTCCTATACGGCTCCTAGTTGAGTTTCAGATCGCCATCCTTGATCCAGCCCATCTTTCGCTCGATTTCACAGAAAATGGTACTTAAAACAGCCGGAAGCACGAAACAGATGAGAATCAGACCCACCCAGTCAAAGCCGGTGATAGCTGCCCGGGTACCTGCCTCAATCTCGCTCATCCAGCCGGTATACACGCCAATCTGACCTACCAGGCCGCAGGTTCCCATACCACTGGATACGGGTGTGCCGTTCATGGTCATATGGAAGACACAGGTGGCAATGGGGCCGGTGATGGCGCTGGCCAGGGTCGGCGCAACCCAGATGCGGGGATTCTTCACGATATTGCCCATCTGCAGCATGCTGGTGCCGATGCCCTGGCTCACCAGGCCGCCCACGCCATTTTCCTTATAGCTCATGACCGCGAAGCCCACCATCTGGGCGCAGCAGCCCGCTACCGCAGCGCCGCCTGCAAGTCCTGTAAGACCCAGAGCTGCGCAGATAGCCGCACTGGAAATCGGCAGGGTCAGAGCCATACCGACTAATACGGATACGATGATACCCATCAGCAGCGGCTGAAGCTCGGTCGCCCACATGATCAGCTGACCTACACTTGAAGCCGCCGCGCCGATGCCCGGCGCAATCAGCTCTGCCAGACCGACGCCCACGAAAATGGTGACGCCCGGCGTTACCAGAATATCGATTTTTGTTTCTTTGCTGACCAGCTTTCCGCATTCCGCCGCGATGACAGTGATGACAAGCACCGCCAGCGGGCCGCCCGCGCCGCCCAGTACATTCGCCGCGTTGCCGACTGCCACTAAACTAAAGAGCACCAGTGGCGGACACTGCAGTGCCCAGCCGATGCTGACCGCCATGGCGGGTCCGGCTACCGCGCTGGCGTAACCGCCCAGCTCAGTCAGATACTCGATCCCCAGCTGCTTGCCAAGAGTGCTTACGATAGTGCCGATCAGCAGGCTGGCGAACAATCCCTGCGCCATGGCTCCCAGTGCGTCTACCAGATAGCGTTTCACGCTGATTTCCACATTTTTCTTTTTCAGAAAAGCTTTTACATTTTCCATTTTCTTACTCCTCTTTTCCTGTTAGTAACCATTCTGCTTAATAAAGCCTTTACATCATACCATACAGGTGACAAGACAGCAAGTACCGACATCAAATTTGTTTATTTTTGTTTTCTGTCTGGTTTTCATGGATCCTGTGGAAATTCGATGATTTATCTGAAATCTTTAAAATTTCTTCAGAATTTATAACGTAATTCTAAATATTTCATCATAGTTTTGTAATATCTTTTTGTTAAAATACTATATATGAAAGAGAACACACATCGTAAATGAGGTGAGCCTATGAAAAAATTTTCCCTTTGTATTCTGGCCGGACTGCTGGCGCTGGTTCTTTATCTGGAACCCTTTTCTGTAAAAGCTGAGACCTTACCGGGAACTGACGCCCCGACTGTTTCTATGACTTCTATTTCTCTGGAGGAATCGGAAAAATGGATTCTCGATGAGGTTCTTTCAGATTATGTATCTGAGCATGTGGTAAATATGGAAGAAGCTTCCGTTCCCTGTACCATCGGCGAACTGATTGACCGGGGCACCTCCTCCTATCTCTTCTATCAGGATGAGCAGGCAGACGGAACCGTTTATACGGCAGCCGGTTATGCTCTGACCCAAGATGGAAGCTACGTATACTTTGAGCTTACTTCCGCTTCCCCATTGGATACCGCAACGGTTGATTTTGAGATTGCAAAAAATTTTGGAAGCAACGGCGATACGAATTCGCTCTCTTAAAAATGAATGTTCCATAAGTATCCTTCTTAGAGTTATAAAAATTGCTCCGACTGCCACACCTGGCAGCCGGAGCATTCTCTTTTTCTAAATCAACTTGAAGTGCTGGAGCGCATGGGTGATCCCGCCCTCTCCTACGCTGTCCGTCACATAATCCGCGATTTCCTTTACCTCCGGATCCGCATTTTCCATGGCCACGCCGATTCCGGCAAACCGAAGCATCTCCATATCGTTTTCCCCGTCGCCGAAGGCAATGATTTCTTCCCGATCGATGCCATAATAACGAAGCACCCGCTCCATACCCTTGGCCTTACTGTTGCCCGCGGCGATGATATCCACACCGTAGGGATTCCAGCGGGTCATGCGGCAGTGGGGCATATCTGCAAGCACCCGATTTACATCCGCCTCATCGGCAAATACATTGACCAGATAGACCGGATTGCCATCGAAGCGGCCTGTCTTTGGCAGTTCCGAGGAGATGTCCGCCTGGGTCTTCCGCACCCGGTCATTGATGAAATTGATATAGATCTGCTTCTGCTCCACGAAGGCCACCGGCAGCTCCATTTCATCAAACCAGCGCAGAGCGCCCTGCATATCCTCCTCAGGAATGGCACATGCGTCTATCAGCTGTTCTTCTTTGTCCAGACAGATCTGACCGTTCAGAAGCACATGCCCGTCAAAGGAAAGCTCTGTCACGCCCAGCTCCTGAAGCTCCAGCAGATGCCGTCCGGTGCTGGTGAAAATTTTCACGCCGCTTCTCCGTAACTCTGCCAAAGCCTCCTTCGTGTCTGATGGAATCTGACCGATGCTGTGATCCATCAGTGTTCCGTCAATATCAAAAAATGCTGCTTTTATCATCTCTGTAAGCCTCTCTTATTCTGCGTCCAGAAGCACCACACGGACTGCTTCCTTCTGCTCATTCAGCCAGATGAGACACCGGCTTCCTTTTTTGATATCCTCAGCCCGAACTATGTTCCGGGTACGGAAGGGCTTTATCTCCGCCGTGTCCGGAATCACATAGCTCTCTCCATCTTCAGCAACCACTTTCAGGCAGCCGTCTTTCGCAACCGGCTTCCGGGCAATGACTGCGTAATAGGGTGCAGCTTCCTTCTCCGAAACATTGGTAAACACTACCTCCGGCGTACACTGAGGCGGCAAAGACAGGGTCATGGCCGGTCCCAGATACGCCACAAAGCCTCCCTTTTCCACGTCAGAAAGCTCCAGCGGCAGACCGCTCTCCCCATCTACCAGAACCGTATTCTCCGGATCGATCGTCAGAATCATCTCTCCCTGGGAAGACATATCAGACTGATTGTCTACTATGATATCTTCCTCCGAGATCTCTTCAATTTCTCCATAGATACGGACTGCCGTATCCTCTGCCTTACTGCCGCAGGCGGTCGCCGCCGTCAGCGCCATGGCCAGTCCCAGTACCGGTATCACTCTTTTTAATTTCATATTCGTCCTCCTGAATCTTTTTCCCCAACCTGTCTCTCCCTACAGGTTAGCCCCATTGTATCAGATGGATACCGAAAAAGGAAGCTTTCTTAAGAACAATTAAGGATCCAAAAAATGGGGCTTGACTTTCTGCAGCCAAACCCCACTTTCTGATTCTCTCGTTTTATCAAAAATCCTGTGTTACATAATCGGATCCAGACCCAGTACCGGATGGTTCTTCTCCTGCAGGAACGCCATCAGAGCCTCCTCATCGGTTGCTACGGTCTCGTCTGCGATCATATCGGCAAAGTTATCAATGCCGTATTTCTCTTTTGCGGACTTGTTCAGACGCTCTGCTACGTCGTCCTTCAGCTCCTTCGGCATCCATACGATACGCTCAAAGCCGCCCTCGGCGCTCATGAACTTCTTGGAAGCGATAAAGTGACGACCATGGCCCATGAAGCCCGGCGTCTGAACTCCGCCGCCTGTCATACTTGCCAGCTCACCGAAGGTCATGCCAAGGGGCGTCATACCTGCGTACTCACGGTTGGCAATGATAACGCCATTGGAGAAGGGCTCGATACCACAGATACACTCGAAGCAGCCACAGGAGGTCATCGGGTCTTCCATGATGGAGTACAGGGTTACTCTCTCAAGGGCTCCCTGGGTTGCCTCAGCTACCATACGGTTTACATCCGGGTAAATTCCCTTTACTTCGTCCTCACAGCCTTCCTTGGAAATCGGCTGGCAAGGTCCGGTGGGGTTCAGCTCCTTGGTTGCCTTTGCATCCAGCCAGGAAACGGCTCCGCAAAGTCCCAGACGCTCCGGAGTTACCACGCAGCAGTGTGACGGTGCGAAGGACTGGCACAGGGTACAGGTGTAGAACTGGTCTACGCTCTCATCAGTCAGGGTCTCCAGACGCTCGTCACGCTTCTCATAGGTCGGCATAGCGACGGTATCCAGAAGCTCCTGAACCTTATCGGTATCGGTTACGATGGTAACCTGACATTTATCTACGACGATATCAAACTCGTCCATGATCATATTGTAAAGCACCTCTGCGAAATGGGTCAGGCGAAGTCCTGCTTCATAAGCAGCCTTGCTTACACGGACACGGATCTGATTTCTCTGGCCGGTGTGCATCACACCTTCCATATAGTTGTACCATGCATGGATCTTACGCTCGATAACCGGCTCGAAGTCAGGCTGCATCTTTGCTCCCGCCACCTGTACATAGGTAGCCAGCGCGAAGGTCTGACCCTGCTCCAGCTCGTCCAGATCCTTGCCTACAATGGTAATCTTGTGATCCTCAATCTCATCTGCATTGCAGGTCTGTACCAGCTCGCAGGTGGGCGCCTTATGGGAGCTGAACTCTACCTGCATATCGCCTCTCCGGATAATCTCGCCCTCGAATGCGGAAGCGAAAGCAACCGGAATCGGAAGCTCGGTTACTTTAATCTTAATGTTACGCAGCTCCAGGGACTTCTTCACGGTCAGGCTGTGATCCAGAACAGACTCCAGCGCGCCCGGAACCTGATTCTCGCCCAGATCCACGTCTACGACTACCGGGAAGCCCAGCGCGATAGCGCCTGCGCCTGCGGATACAACCACCTCGTTCAGAGCGCCGAAGGTATTTACAAATGCGGGTACTCTTTCCTTGGTATATTTCAGCAGTCCCGGAAGATCGCCAGGTGTAACATTACCGAAGATCAATGCTGCACGGATCGCCACAGTTACTACATGGATGACTGCGGTTACATCATGTCCCAGCGGAACTACACGGAAATCCAGACCGATCTTTACGCCTCCCTCGGCACACTGCTCGATGACGTCGCCAATCAGGAAGGTCATGATACCCTTGCTCTGGTAATCTTTTACAACTGTCACTACATCTTCTGCATTGTCAGCCTTGCCCAGTACAACTGCTACGCCGGGAATATCTCCGGTTACAAGAGGTACGCCCAGAGAACGGATAACCGGATCCGGTACGAAGCCGATACCGCTGTCCTCTGCATACGGGTCGGCATTATCCACATACTTCAGGGCCTCGATGATCTCTGCTCCCACTGCGGTAGCCAGACCTGCGTTCAGTGCCTCGCCCAGGTCTTCCTTGTTGCTGATCAGGCTTTTCAGTACGCCTACACAGGCCGGCAGATCGCCAAGCTTGCTTACCTTTACGCCGGTAGCAGCGTAGATGGTCGGCAGGAAGTACGCCGTATCCGGCATTGCAACCTTCTTGTCCTCACCGTACTTTGCAATCGCGTCGTTTACAGCACCTTCTGTCAGTCCCGCAACTGCGTTTGAGCCTCCGTAGATTAAATCTGTTAATACGCTCATTTCTTATGTCCCTCCTTGGGTTATGTAACTGTTTCCTTTGGAAATCAGCCTTTAATGATTAAATTTTAGCACTCCTGTATAAGGAAGTCAATAACCCCGGGGGAGGGTTTATGAAATTATACCAACTCGGTATTTTGGCATATTCATACCAAAACACTTCGCGGGATAGTGCCTGTGAACAGTAACAAGTAAAGAAACCGAAGATGGCTTCTGGATTTTTTTCCAGAAGCCATCTCTGTCATTTTTTATAATACTTTACTCAGGAAATCAATGGTTCTGGGCTCCTTCGGATGAGCCAGTACCTCCTCTGGAGTTCCCTGCTCTACGATATAGCCGCCTTCCATGAAGACTACCCGGTCTGCCACCTCGCGGGCAAAGCCTATCTCATGGGTTACGACCACCATGGTCATTCCCTCTTTTGCAAGCTCCTTCATAACCGCCAGAACCTCGCCGACCATCTCCGGGTCAAGGGCAGAGGTGGGCTCGTCGAAGAGCATGATATCCGGCTTCATAGCCAGGGCGCGGGCGATGGCCACACGCTGCTTCTGTCCGCCGGAGAGTTGGCTCGGGAATGCCTCCGCCTTATCTGCCAGGCCTACACGTGTCAGAAGCTCCATGGCTTTTTTCCGGGCCTCGTCCTTGGTCATCACCTTCAGATGGACCGGAGCCAGCGTCATATTGTCCATCACATTCAGATGGTTGAACAGATTAAAATGCTGGAACACCATACCGATGTTCTGACGCACCTTATTGATATCCGTGTGCTTGTCCGTCACGTCATAGCCGTCTATCAGAATCTGGCCTGCCGTCGCCGTCTCCAGCTGGTTCAGGCAGCGCAGGAAGGTGGATTTACCGCTTCCGGAGGGTCCCAGGAGAACCACAACCTCGCCTTCGGTAATATCCATACTGATATCCTTCAGAACCTCCAGCTTTCCAAAGCTCTTTTTCAGGTTCGTTACATGAATCTTATTATCTGCCACGGTTTACCCTCCTCTCGATTCTCTTTGCCAGCTTACTTAAGGTAATGATGACAATCATATACATCACGCCGACGATGGCCCAGGACTGCAGCGGCTTTAAGGTATTACCGGAAATGGTTTTACCAATCAGCGTCAGCTCCGGGAACGCGATCACGGAAAGAATCGACGTATCCTTCAGGGTAATAATAAACTGGTTAATGATAGACGGAATCATGGTGCGTACCGCCTGGGGCACTACGACCAGCGCCATGGAGGAACCATAGGAAAGTCCCAGACTCCGGGAAGCCTCCATCTGTCCCCGATCCACACTCTCGATACCGGCGCGGATAATCTCCGCCATATAAGCGCCGCAGTTTAAAGAAAGGGCGATGGTACCCGGCATCAGATTATCCCAGCGGAACTGGATTCCGATTCCCTGCAGACCTGCCGGAATACCAAAATAGATAAAATAGGCCAGTACAATCAGCGGCACGCCGCGGATGGCATCCACATACACAGTTCCGATGAGATTCAGTACCCGATTGTGTCCCACATTCATCAGACCAAAGATCATACCGATGACCATGGCAATGACCAGGGTCAGAAGAGTCATCAGCAAGGTCTGTCCCATGCCCTTCAAAAGCATCAAGCCATATACCTGAAGAATTGCTATCATATATCTTTTCTCCTCACTTGTTTACTCCCGCTGTCCGCGGGGCTTCTCTGCCGCGGAATACTTCCTGCATTGTGGAAACCTCCGTATCCGGGAGCTTCCACAGTACAGGAAGCAGCTGCATTGCTACGCAGCTGCTCCGCACCTTTTATCCCTATTCGCCAAGATACTTATTCAGAATCTCATCGTAGGTTCCGTTGTCTTTAATCTCCTGCAGTCCCTTGTTGAACATATCCAGAAGCTCCTGGTTATCCTTATTCATGATAGCCATACCATAAGGAGCTACCTCGCTTGCGGTACTCTCTACGATAGTCAGATCCAGTCCGCCGGTCTTGATGTTGTCTGCCATGATCGGCTTATCCTCTACGCAGGCATCTGCCTGGCCAAGGACAACTGCCTGATACATGCTGGGAGAATCCTCATAGGTAGAAATCTGGAAGCCGTATTCGTCCTTCAGGCTCTCTGCATACTGAGCACCTGCTGTCGCATTCTTTACCGCAATGGTCTTACCCTTCAGATCGTCCAGGCTCTCGACACCGCTGTCCGCCTTCACTGCAAATACCTGATAGGAATCATAGTAAGAATCGGAGAAAATCCATCCGTTTGCCTGACGCTCTTCTGTGATGCTCGCACCTGCCAGCAGGGCATCTGCCTGACCAACCTGTACAGCGGTAACTGCTGCGTCCCAGCCAAGGCTCCGGAGATCGACATTGAAGCCCTGATCTGCTGCTACTGCCTTGATGATATCCACGTCGATTCCTACGAACTCACCCTTCTCATCGGTGTACTCAAAGGGACGGAATACCGTATCCATTGCGATAACCCATGTTTTGTCAGATCCGGTGCTCTCAGCAGCGTCTGTACTTTCAGTTGTCTCTGCAGGCGCTTTCTCAGCAGCCTTATCAGAGCTGGAAGATCCGCATGCAGCGAGACCCAGGGTCATGCTTGCAGCCAAAGCCAATACAAGTAACTTTTTCATAATGTATACACTCCTTTTCCCCGGCTCATTGGCCGGTCATATTTAGCACAAGGGCGATGTATAGTTATACACCGCCCTTGATGCCACCTCTTAAGTATAATTTTTTCTGTTAAAGTTGTCAAGCAAAAAACTTTTTCGCTTTTCGTTAAATTTCCCTGGCAGCTGCCAAAACCATTTCTACTGCCCTGTCAATTCCCAGTTTTTCTGTATTGATCGTCAGATCATAGTTTCGGGCGTCCCCGTAGATCTGCTTCGTATAATACTCACAGTTCTTCTTACGGGAGCGGTCTGCGTCGCGGATATCCTTCTCCACCTGGGAAAGCGGTACCCCCGGCATCATGGCGGACATACGGTTGACTCTCCAGTGGAAGCCGGCATGGGCAAATACGTGGAGACAGTGATCGAATTCCCTTAAGATATACTCGCTGTTCCGGCCTACAATCACACAGTTCTCATGATTTGCCATTTCGCGGATAGCGTCTCTCTGAGCCTGCCAGAGCTCTTCGTCCAGGGGCTTATTGTAGAAATCAAACAGACTCTGGGCAAAACCAAAGTTTTTCGGCACTCTCTCGTCCCATTTCCGCACCAGCTCCGGATCCAGCTTCGAGTTGGCCAGGGCTGTTCTCAGAATGATATCCTTATCGTAAAACTCAATTCCCAGCTCCTTCGCCACTCTCCGGCCGATTTCACCGCCGCCTGCACCGAATTCACGGGCAATCGTAATAATCTTTTTCATGAAAGCTTCCTCCGTTCTGTAAGCCTGTCGGCTCCGTCTTATGTTTCATTATAACGAACAAAAAGACTTCGGGCAACCCCTTTCTCCACAAAAAGAGCACCCCCGGAAACCCAGAGATGCTCCTCTTTCAATCTTTATTCGATAATTACCCGAATTAAACCTCAAGATAAGAATCTGCGTACAGATTGTTGTTCTTGATGATATCGCAGGACTTGATGGTCTCCATCAGTCTTAAGTCGTTCGGGTTTACGATAGCGGAGGTCAGACCGTTCATCATAGCCATAGCTACCATAGCGGAGTCCATGATCGGACGGATGTGCTTCGGCATACCGTTGGAGTTATTGGACAGACCGCCGGTGGACTTCATGCCCATGTCGGAGATCATCTTGATAAACTCCAGAACCTGCATCTGCTTGTCCTGCATTCCCTTGATAACCAGGAATAACGGGTCAAACCACATATCCTCAGCAACGTCCATACCATGCTCCATGCCTCTCTCCATCAGAGTCTGCATGTACATCATACGCTCGTCGTTGTCCTTAGCGATTCCCTCGCCGTTGCACAGAGCGATAACGATAGCGTCGTTAGCTGCTGCCAGGTCAACGTACTCCAGTCTTCCAGAAGCGTCAGCGGAGTTAACGATGGGCTTACCCTTTGCACGGTTGTATACAGAGATACCAGCCTCAATAGCTGCTACGTTGGAGGTATCCAGTGCCAACGGAACGTTGTCGAAGTTGCCCTGAAGCAGCTCAACGGCCCACTTCATCAGCTCCGGTCCGTCATTCTCAGCCGGTCCGATATTAACGTCCAGGTATGTAGCGCCTGCGTCCAGCTGCTGCTTTGCTCTCTTCAGGATCGGCTCCGGATCTCTCTCGGAAAATGCCTTATTTACAGCCGGTGCTGTGGTGGAAAGTCTCTCACCGATGGTAACAAATTTTGCCATAGTTTTGTTCTCCTTTTATTATAAAATAATTAGATCTCGCCGTTAGCCTGCAGATCCTTCAGGAACTTCACAAGCTGTACTGCCTCGTTGGGGGCTACGATAACTTCCCAGCCCGGCAGCTTCGCCTCGATATCGCCCTTCAGAACTGCTACCTTTCCGGGGATGATCAGCTTTCTGCACTTAACCTTCGGCTCTACGTTCTCCTGGATGAACTTGGATACAGAGGTAGAAGAAAGCTTACCAGCTGCCCAAGCAGTCAGTACGGAAAGTCCGCCTGCGTCGTTGATGATCAGGTTGCAGGGAACGCCGGAACGCTCCAGCTCGCCGGATACTACGAAGTAGGTCAGAGCGAAGTCTACAGTGGTCAGACATACGGAATTCTCATCGCCGCCGTTCAGCGGGTAGATGCCCGGCTCAACCTTCATGGGCTTCTGCGGGTCGGTAAATACATTCTGGCGCAGACCATACAGCGGCAGAGCCTGTGCATAGTCCATGCTTTCCATAACGATGATGGAACCGTATTTTACAGTAAACAGTGAAACAAGAGCTGCCTGCATGGTCGGATCTCCGGCAGCCAGTGCTCCTACGTTAACGATGGAGGGATAACCGAAGGTTCTGTTCTGATCCTTCAGAGCCGCGCGACGAATCTGTACGGTGGTAGCAAACGCGTCCTTAACAGAAGCAGTACCTACATTCAGTACCAGGTTCTTGTTGCCCAGCTTCTCAAGAGCTGCTGTGGTATCATAGAGCTCGTTGATGTCTGCGCCGCGAACGCCCAGAACAACGCCTGCCTCAGTAGCGACAGCGCTCATAGCCTCGTAGTTGGAAGCGTCTGCGCCATCCAGAACCGGCTTTGCGTCCTTGCATACAGCCAGAGCTGCCTTTGCAGCCTCAACATCGGTACAGTCAAGTACCAGAGTCTTGCCGCAGTCCATAGCCTTCTTAACCAGCTCCACATAAGCATCAACGCCCTTATCTGCACAGTAGGACAGATACAGCATCTCAACGTGCATACGCTCGCCGATACGGTCGTAATCAACCTTCTTAGCTGCCTCAAGCTTCGCGTCGATATCCTCGTCCGCGCTGCAGATGGATACTGCGTATCTCGGCTTGCTTACAAAGGTCTTCTCATGACGGCAGAGAACGGTCTCGCCGCCCAGTGTGTACTCAGCCTCGCCGGTACCAACCTTGATGGTCTTCATGGGCGGAGCAGTTGCCTCTGACAGAGTAGCCAGCGCTTCTTCGGACATATGCGGACACTTGCTGAGTTCTACAGCGCCCTGAGCAACCTTCATAGCAAATGCCATACAGGTCGGGCTTCCGCACTCCTTACAGTTTGTCTTCGGTGTTAATTTAAAAATATCCAAGCCTTTTAATGCCATGGTAAATTTCTCCTCCTTCCTCGATTAAACCAGTGCTTTAATTAATTTTGAAATCGTTGCAACCGAGGTCGGATGTTTCAAAATTACTGCATTGGAGCCGGATGCCAGTACTGCTGCGGCTGTCTCAACTTCCATATCAATTCCACGCTCTTCCTGGGATCCCCACTCCGGCATATCTGCTTCGGAAGCCATAGCCTCTTTTACATTCCATGCCTCGTCAGCTACCGGTGTCATAATCGGCATCTGAAGCTGTACATCACCCTGAGCCAGAGCTGCTGCCTTTACACGGTCCATAGTAGAAACTACGTACTCAAAACCGTATCCGGCTGCTGCGGAACCTACGTTCATGACAACGTTAGCCTGATCTACGCCCAGCTGTCCGATCAGCACGTTCAGCTGTTTTGCAAGGTTGATATCTACGGCAGACTCTGCTCCGACCTTCTGGCCGTAAGCAAGACCAGCTGCTGCTGCAACTGCCTTGTAGTTCTCTTCTCTTGCGGACAGGATCAGTACGTTCTTTCCCTGAAGCGCTTCTGCAACCTTGGAGAAAAGCTCTGCATCCTTCTCTACATTCTTACATCCCTCAATTACAAGAGGAGCTGTGATCGCGTCGCCAACCTCTTTCGCGATAGCTACGCAATCCTCAACGGAACGGTTCTCGCCATTCGGATCCGCTCCCTCAAAGCGGAGAACAACGAAATCTGCTCCAGGCATTTCTTCGGCTTTCTTTGCAATCTCTGCAAAAGTTGTAGCACCTGCATAGTAGTCCTTGATTCCTGCAACTTCATTCTCCAGACCCATGTCTGTAATCAGAACTCCAATCTTCGGTGCATTCTCGATCGGCGCGTCGAATGTATAAAACGGCAGTACATTCTCTCCGCCAAGCTTCACTGCCTTATCTCCGGTTCCGATTTCTACGGTACGGATAGCAGCGTTGAATTTTCCTGATTTTCCAGTAAACGGCATTTCTTAGTTACCTCCTTGTCCTTTACGTGGTTTTAACGCATAGGGGCACAGCCCCTATGCGTAAACCAATTATCTTACATATTATACTACATCATCGGGTCCATGCCAAGTGCCGGATGTCCTTTTTCTGTAAGGAATGCCAGCAATGTTTCCGGATCCTCTGCGATAGTCTCGTCACCGATCATATCGGTAAAGTTGTCGATTCCGTAGAGCTCTTTTGCTGTCTCATTGAGACGCTCTGCTACGGACTCCTTCAGCTCCTTGGGCATCCATACGATACGCTCGATTCCGCCCTCAGCCTTCATAAACTTCTTGGAAGAGATGAAGTGCTTTCCATGTCCCATGAATCCAGGTGTCTGAACTCCACCACCGGTCATACTTGCCAGCTCGGAGAAGGTCATTCCCAGCGGAGTCATACCTGCGTACTCACGGTTGGTGATAACAACACCGTTGGAGAACGGCTCGATACCACAGATACACTCGAAGCATCCGCAGGAAGTCATCGGCTTCTCCATGATGGAGTACAGGGAAACCTCTTCCAGAGCACCCTGGGAGTAAAGCTTAACCGCCTCATTGACATCCTCGTACTCACCGATTCTCTCATCGATGGGCTTCTCTTTGGTGATAACCTGGCAGGGTCCCTGGGGATCCAGCTCGTTGGTAGCCTTTGCGTCCAGCCATGAAACGGCACCGCACAGACCCAGACGCTCCGGAGTAACCACGCATACGTGGGACGGGGAGAATGCCTGGCACATGATACAGCTGTAGTATACGTCTACAGACTCGTCAGTCAGAGTAGCCAGACGGTCGTCACGCTTGTCAAACAGCGGGATAGCAGTCTCATGACGCATCTTGGTACACAGCTCCGGATCGGTGATAACCTTAACCTGGCATTTATCTACAACTGCGTCAAACTCATTCTTAATTCTTGCGTACAGAACCTCACCGATGTGCTTTGCACGGAAGCCTGCGTCGAAAGCGTTCTTGCTTACACGGATACGGATCATATCACGCTGACCGGTATGCATAACACCCTCAATGCAGTTCAGGTAGTTATGGAACTTACGCTCGAATACCGGCTCAAAGTCAGCCTGCATGCTCTTTCCGGCAACCTCGACAACGTAGCCGATGCTGTGCTTGCTGCCTACCTCGAACTCGTCGAAGTCCGGTCCGATTACTTCGATCTTGTGGTCCTCAACCTCAGACGCGTCCTTTGCCTCAACCAGCTCGAAGCAGTCCACACGGGAACCGTCGAACTCTACCTGCATATCGCCGCGGCGGATAATCTCGCCCTCGAATGCGGATGCGAAGGAAACCGGGATATCGATCTTGGTAACCTTAATCTTAATATCTCTTGCTTCAATAGAAGTAGCGTTGAACTTGGATACGTCCTCCTGAACGATCAGGCTCTTCGGTACACGGAAGATATTCTCGGTCTCGTTGGTTACTACCGGGAAACCAAGAGCGATTGCGCCTGCACCGCAAGCTACAATAACATCATCCAGCGGCTTGAACGCATTTACGAACGCCGGTACACGGTCCATGGTGTACTTCATCAGCGCGCCTGCGTCGCCCGGTGTTACGTTACCGAAGATCAGAGCCGCACGAAGCGCTACAGATACAACGTGGATTACTGCGGTTACGTCCTTGCCAAGCGGTACGATACGTACGGCGTTGCCCATGTTCAGGCCTGCCTCTACGCACTGTTCGATAACGCCGCCTACCAGAGTAACCAGACAGCCCTGTGCCTGATAGCTCTTAACCAGCTCTACTGCTTCTTCTGTAGAAGGAGCGCTTCCCAGGATAACAGCTACGCCCGGGATATCGCCGGTTACAAGGGGTACACCCAGCTCACGGATGATAGCGTCTGCCAGATGTCCGTAGCAGGGCTCCTCGTACGGCTTTGCGCCGTTCATGTACTTCAGTACCTCGATGAACTCTGCACACAGAGCTGTTGCAACACCGCTCATGAATGCGTCGTTCAGTCTCTTCTCTCTGGTCATCAGAGTCTTTACAACTCCCAGAGCTGCCTTCAGCTCTTTCAGGTTGGTAACCTTGCTTCCTGTTACGGCATAGTAGCAGGGAAGGCTGTATGCAGTGTCCGGGAAGGATACTGCCGCATCTTCTCCGTACTGTGCGATTGCGCCGTCGATAGCAGCCTCGGTCAGTCCGTAAACTGCGTCGTTGCCGCCGAATACTCTATCAAATAATGTCACGGTATTTTACCTCCAAATTTTAATTCGATTGATCGAGGATTTCCTTAATCTTCCGGATCTCCTCCTTTGCGGACTCGCTTACATCGTAGGGGGATTTGCCCTGCCGGTCCGCATCTATCACTTCCGGGTTATAATGGATAAATCCAAGTAAATCCTCTGCCGGGATCTTCGAGCGGATGAACTCCTCATCCTCTGCCCCGCGGACTTTGTTGGCTACTACGCGAACGGTCTGAATTCCCAGGTCGTGGGCCAGCCGTTTTACATTCTTATAGGTCTGAATGCTTCTCGCTCCGGGCTCGATGACTACCACAAACTGCTCCATACCTTCGCAGGTACCGCGGCCCAGATGCTCCAGGCCTGCTTCCATGTCCATGATAACCACGTCCTTGCTCCGAAGACTTAAGTAGCTCAAGATCCGCTTCAGCATCACATGCTCGGGGCAGACACAGCCGCCCCCTCCGGTCTCTACAGTGCCCAGCGTCAGGAGCTTGACTCCGTTATAGGTCTTGCTGTAGGTATCCGGGATATCATCCACCTTGGGATTCAGCGTGTACATGGCATTTCCGGGGCCTGCCCCTGTCCGTTCCTCGATGAGCTTTCTCATCTTGGAAATCGGAACAATCGAGTCCAGAACCTCCTCCGGAAAACCGAGCGCCAGACCTAAATTCGCGTCCGGATCCACATCGGCTGCCAGAACTGTACATCCCTCCTCCGCATATAATCTTGCAAGGGTGGCTGCAAAGGTCGTCTTTCCGACTCCGCCCTTTCCGGTAATTGCAATTTTCACGTTCTATTCCCTCCGGTTCTTTCTTTACTCTTTTTATCCGGATTAGATTCCCAGTGCGGTTCTCTTCTCCTCGATACGGTCGATCATCTTGTCAACCAGCTTCTCGATGTCTGTCTCGACAGTATAAGCGGCTTCAACCCAGTCACGAACGCCCTCAGTCAGCCACTGGCCCATCTCGGAAGAACCGGCTACATACGGGTCAACGCCCAGGAAGGTATCGATACCGGTTGCTACTACGTAGTTACCGATGGAAACAGCCTTCTCAGACATCCACTCCGGAGCGCAGCCTACAACCGGAAGCTGAGAAATATTCAGTCCGGAATCCTTGGCCAGCTCTGCTACCAGAACCATCATACGGCTGATATCTACACAGGAGCCCATGTGAAGTACCGGCGGGATGTCTGCCAGCTCACATACTCTCTTCAGACCTGCGCCGCAGAGATCCTTTGCTGCCTTATCCATCAGACCAGCCTTTGCTGCTGCCTGTGCGGAACATCCGGATGCTACCACTACGATATCGTTGGCAATCAGCTTCTTCATCAGCTCGATATGAGCGTAGTCCGGGCGAATCTTCGGGTTGTTACAGCCTACCATAGCGACTGCACCACGGATAACACCGGAGGTGATACACTCGATAAGCGGCTTGGTGGTACCTGTTACGTCTACCTGAGAGTTGGTTACGCCATCCAGTGTCTTAACCAGAGCCTCAAAGGAGTATCCAACAGTTGCTTTCTGCTTCATATCCGGAATGTATACCAGATCCGGCTTACGGTTCTTGAAGTTCTCACATGCAGTCATAACAATCTGCTTAGCCTTCTCTGCAGCGGTTCCTACATCAAAGCGGATGTAATCGGAATCCGGCATCTGCGCGATGGGAGAAGTGGTGATGAACTTGGTATGGAAGCACTTGCTCAGGGGTCCGAGTGCCGGGAAGATACACTGAACGTCTACAACGATAGCCTCACATGCGCCTGTCAGAACTACGTTCTCCTGCTGCAGGAAGTTACCTGCCATGGGAACGCCGCGGCGCATAGCTACCTCGTTGGAGGTACAGCAGACACCGGATACCGTGATTCCCTTCGCGCCCATGCTCTTTGCGTACGCGATCATCTCCGGATCGTCTGCGTACTCACAGACCATCTCAGAAAGTGACGGATCATGTCCGTGTACTACGATGTTTACATTGTCAGCGTTCATAACGCCCAGGTTTGCCTCGGTATCAAGGGGCTTCGGAGTTCCGAACAGTACGTCGGAGAACTCGGTTCCGCACATGGATCCGCCCCAGCCGTCAGCCAGACCTGCTCTTAAGGACTGACGAACCAGTGCCTCCGGAAGAGAAGAACATCCCATATGAGCCATATGTAAGGAGGTTGCTACCTCACGGTCAATTGCTCTCGGCTCGATCTCAGCATCATGCCACAGCTTCTGGGTATGCTCCGGAGCTCTCTTAAGCCATCTCTGTACACCGAAGGGCTTACCATACTCCATCAGAGCTGTCTCTGCCATCTCGTGAGCCAGATCGTAGATATCCTTACCCTCGGTCTCTACGCCCCACTCCTTTGCGATACGGATCAGTTTCTCCGGATCCTTAACCTTGTAAGCTCCGTCCGGCTTAGCTTCATACAGTGTGTGGCAGATCTCACGGCCATGGTCAGAGTGTGTAGCTGCTCCGCCTGCTGTGAATTTCAGATAGTTACGGCCTACGATACCATGTACGTCACATCCGCAGATACCTCTCGGTGCCTTCGGCGTAATACGGCACGGTCCCATAGCACAGATTCGGCAGCAGACACCCTGCTCACCAAACTTACAGTGCGGTGTCTGGTTCTTCACACGAAGCTGCCAGGCATCAGCACCTACCTTTGCTCCTGTCTCCAGAAGTCTGGCTGTTGCGGCTTCCATTTCCTCCACCGTTGTCAACTTTAAATCTCCCATTATAAACCTCCTACCTTTTTTTATTTTCATAAATTTATTATGAAAGATCCAACTGGTCAATAATACTGTACAGCGCCTTGCGGACCGGAGAATCCTCCGGAAGCTTTACTGTGGGCACGCCGTCACAGTCATACTCAAACACCTGCTCGTCCTGAGGAACGACGCCCAGCAGATGAAGGCCCTGTTTTTCGATCTCTTCTTTCGTTCCCGCATTCAGCACTCCACCCGGAGCGCGATTGATAATCAGTCCTACGGACTTGGGCTTCAGTCCACATTCCGGAATCAGCTTCGCGATACGTCCTACCGCCTGCACGCCTCTGCGTGAGCAGTCGCTGACCAGAATAATGGTATCTACCGACGGAAGAATTCCGCGGCTGATGTGCTCCATTCCCGCTTCATTGTCTACTACTATATATTTGTAATTCTTGGCATATCTTGCAATCTGGGTCGTCAGGAGCCCGTTGACGAAGCAATAGCATCCCTTTCCCTGTGTGTGACCCATCACCAGTAAATCATAATCATCCTGCTCGGAAAGCGCTTCTCCAAATTTCAGCTCCGCGTAATCCTGCTTGGACATTCCCTTCGGAATCGGGTTGGAACCCGCTGTCTCTGCCTTTGCAATCTCCTCACGAATCTCGCCCAGGGTCGGAGCAGCCTCCACGCCCAGCACCTCGTTCAGATTGGAATTGGCATCTGCATCTACAGCCAGAACAGGTCCCTGCTTCTTCTGGCACAGGTATTCAATTAAAAGTCCTGTAAGTGTAGTTTTTCCCACGCCGCCTTTTCCGGCTACGGCAATTGTATGTGGCATATCTTTGTTCTCTCCTGCCTTTTACCGCGGGCAGGTTTGTGCCCCGCCCGCAATTTTTAATAATCAATTTTAAGCTACTTTTCACATTCACTGTCCCGCGAGGTGTTTTGGCATGCATATGCCAAAATCCCGAGTTCCTCATGCGCGAAATTACGCAGTATGCGTAATTTCTGTGCACCACTCACTCATCTGGTTACTGTGAACGAAGTGAACGGTAACTAGATGAGTGTCTTCAGACCTGCGCGGTCGATGATTTCGGATACATCTTTCCACTTGTTCAGAGCGTACAGATGGATACCGTTTACACCCAGAGAACGATAGGTATCGATCTGCTTGATGGTGTACTCGATTCCTGCCTCGCGGAATCTCTTAATCTTATCATCATAGAACATATCGAACGGCTTGCCCTCAGCGTCCTTAGCTGCGAACGGGTTCGGGAACAGCCAGTTCTGGGAAATGATCTTGCACAGCTCGTGATCCATTACACAGCCGTTACGGGACAGTGCCATATTGATGGTAGCTGCCTGATCCAGAATCGGCATAACTCCTACGTCTACCGGCATGGTAACACCGGCGGAGTAGATAGCGTCCAGCCAGTACTTGAACTGCTCCATATCCCAGCAAAGCTGAGTCATGATGTAGTCAGCGCCGTTGTCCTGCTTCTGCTTCAGAACCGCGATATCGGACTCCAGGCTTCTGCATGCGATGTGTCCTTCCGGGGAACCTGCTACAGCGATCTCAAACTTATCGCCAAACTCGTCGCGAATGAACTTTACAAGGTCTGTAGCGTACTGGAAATCACCACAGGTAGTGGTCTCGCCCAGCGGAATATCTCCACGGAGAGCCAGAACATGATCTACGCCCTCATTCAGGTACTGCTGCAGCTGATCCTTCATGCCTTCCTTGGTGTTCTTGATTACGGTAAAGTGGGTAACCGGTGTAGTGCCAGCGTTCTTAATCATCTGACATACCTCGCGGTTTGCTCCTACGTTTCCGCCGCCTGCGCCGTATGTACAGGAAATGTAATCCGGCTGATACTTGCACAGATGCTCGATCGTGCCCGGAAGATTCTCCATACCCTTCTCAGTCTTCGGCGGGAAAACCTCGAAAGACAGCGCCATGCGCTCGTTCATGATGTCTGTTAACTTTGTCATTTCAACCAACCTCCATTTTTTCTATATATCAACAATATTGATATCCCATCCAGGCCCGCACGCACGGCTGCCTCCGTACAGCGTGCCCCCGCTTTTCATAAGCGGACAATAGCCCGTCTTTATACAGACGGGCAGTTTAACTTCACTACGGAGCCAGTCAGATCTACAAAGGAAATTGCTCCTTCTACAACCACCTCGGCGCCCATGATATCAATCAGACGCACCGAATCGCCTTCTACGTAAATCTTGCTGACATTCTTCAGCACGACCTCTTCCGTGTCTTTCATCGTCTTATATACAGTTGCCAAACACATAATGATGCCTCCTTGTAAACTGTCGTTACTGTACTAAGGAAAGCGCCAGGCTCAGATACAGATTGCCCTTATCGAAATTTTCGATGGCTTTCTCAATCTGTACCGCCACATCTTCCTTTCCTGTCTCGCGGAACTTCTTCGCCACCTCAGCCAGCTCCGCAGCATGGTGCTTGTTGTGATCCAGCATATAGGAAAGCAGCGCTTCCTGCTCGCTTCCCGGCTTGTGATCGCCGCAGCCACATCCGCAGCCCTCATGGCTGTGATCGTGTGTATGCTCATGACAGTGCTCGTGATCATGCTCATGCTCATGTCCGTGGCAATGTCCGTGTTCTCCGTCTACCATATGCATGGTTGTCTCCTCCTTTTACTCTATCTTTTAAATTGTGTTAATTTCCTGACAATCTTAGTACAATTATACCCTGACAGGGGGATTTTATCAAGTCGAATTTGGCCGAATAAAGGCTTTAAATTGTATTTCTTTGCATACATTCCAGCCCTGTCAAATTGCAATTGACTTTTCCCTGTTTTTTTTGTACCCTTAGTAAAAGTGTACACGATAACCCCGATAACTTCAAGCAAAAGGTGTAAAAATGGACAAAAAATTTGAGATAACTGGCACTACGAAACTTACCTGTCTGCTGGGAAATCCCGTTTCCCACAGCATATCCCCCGCTATGCACAACGCTTCTTTCCAAAAATTGGATCTGGACTATACTTATCTGGCTTTTTCCGTAGATGAAACGCATTTCGAACGGGCCGTGGACGGACTTATCACCCTGGGGGCCGCCGGCTGGAACTGCACCATGCCCCTGAAGCGGCTTATGTACGAGCGGGTGGATACCCTCTCCGACTCTGCCCTCTTAAGCGGCGCAGTCAACACCGTAGTAAACCGGGACGGGCAGCTCTTTGGCGATAATACGGACGGCTACGGCTTTCTGCAGTCCATGCGGGACGCAGGCTTCTCCTGTGAGGGAAAACACGCGGTCCTGCTTGGCAGCGGCGGAGCGGCGGCAGCCATTCTGGCTCAGGCGGCCCTGGACGGCGCTGCTGCCATCGACGTCTTCGCCCGTAGCGCCTCCGCGTCCACCAGGCTAATCGCCGAGGAAATCCAGCGGATCCATGCCCGCTGCGACTGCCGGATCCGTCTCTTTGATCTGGCGGACAGCACTTCGCTCAGGCACTGTCTGGACGAGGCCGACGTACTCATCAACGCCTCCTCCGTAGGCATGGCTCCCCACACAGACGCTTCCCTGATCCCGGATCCCGCCTTCTTCCATCCGGGTCTGGTGGTGGGCGACGTCATCTACAACCCCCGGGAAACCCTGCTCCTGCGCACCGCAAAGGAAGCAGGCTGCCACACCTTCAACGGTATGTACATGCTGCTCCATCAGGGCGCTAAGGCTTTTGAACGTTGGACCGGCCGGGAGATGCCTGTGGAATATATCCGGGAGCTCTATTTCCGGTAGATGCATCCCCTGCCCTGAATTCCGATCCGATATCTTGTAAATTCATCGGTTCCTGCTTTCTTTCAGAAAGATTTCGTGTTATAATAAAAAAAGCTGCAGTTTTGCCGGCGGCAGATCCGCAGCTTCCCTTTTATCGCAAAAGCACTGTTACGTTAATACACAAAAGTGTAATTATTTTCAAATCTGGAGATGAACCGTTATGATTTACCTTGACAATGGCGCCACCACCTTTCCAAAGCCGGAATGTGTCTGGGACGCCGTAGACCATTTTAACCGGACAGCAGCTGTCAACGCGGGCCGGGGCGCGTATCAGGCTGCCCGGGACGCCACCGCCATGATTCGGGAGGTCCGTGAGCAGCTGATCAGTCTCTGCGACGCCAGGGAGCAGGCCCAGGTTATCCTGACCCCTTCTGTCACCATTGCCCTGAACCAGATTATCCAGGGACAGAAATGGACGCCAGAATCGGTGGCCTACGTATCCCCTTACGAACACAACGCGGTACTTCGCCCCTTAAAGCTTCTGGAAAAGCGCGTCGGTATCCGGGTTCTGGAGCTGCCCCTCGCCGCAGATCTTTCCATCGACCTGGAGGCCACGAAAGAAATGTTCCGGCAGACCCCACCGGATTTTGTCAGCGTCTCCGCCGTCAGCAATGTGACCGGTTACATCCTGCCGGCCCGGGAAATCTTTCTGATGGCTAAAGAATATGGCGCTTTCACTCTGCTGGACGCGGCTCAGGCCATGGGACTTCTAAAGCTGTGCTTCTCTTTCCTCCGGGCGGACGCCATCACCTTTGCCGGACATAAGACGCTTTACGCGCCCTTTGGCATAGGTGGCTTTCTGTTAAAGAACGGGATCGATCTGGAAGAGCTTCTGGCCGGCGGCAACGGCATGAAATCCTTAAGCGAGGACATGCCCCGCTATATGCCCGAGAAAATGGAGTGCGGCAGCATGGACACTCCCGCCATCGCAGGCCTTCACGCCTCTTTAAAATGGCTGAAAACAGTCCGCCCGAAGAAAACCGAGGACGAGCTTATGGAATATCTTATTCCTAAGCTTCGGGAGATTCCCGGCCTGCACCTCTACTGTGCGCCGGATCCCAGTCTTCAGGCAGGTGTCATTTCCCTGAACCTGGACGGCTTCCGGGCCAATGAAGTAGGCGCAATTCTCGACAAAGAATGGGATATCGCAGTCCGGGCCGGCCACCACTGCGCTGCGCGAATTCATAAGCACCTGAAGGATAAGGAATTCGACGGCACCGTCCGGGTAAGCATAAGCGCATTCACCACGAAGGATGAGTTGGACACGCTGGTGAAGGGCTTAGAGAGTATTGACCGGGACATGTTAAAGGGAATTTCTTCCAGCGTTCTTCGGGGCAATTGCTGATTTATCAGATACCTATATGCACAAAAAGCGTGCGCAGATCAAAGAAAAGAAAGGAACATACACTATGAGCTATGACAAGTTATTTGAAAAAGGACGTATCGGAACCCTGGTTCTGAAAAACCGCGGCATCATGATGCCCATGGCCACGGATCTGGCCGACAAGAACGGCATCGTTACCCCCAGACAGATCTGCTACTATCAGGAGCGGGCCAAAGGCGGTATCGGCATGATTATCAATGAATATACCGGTGTGGACGACGTGGACAGCATTCCGTCCATCCACAACCTGCGTATCGCCCGGGATTACCATATCTCTGAAATGGAAAAGCTGACCGACGCGGTTCATCTCTATGGCTGTAAGATTGCGGCGCAGATTCACCACGGCGGCGCTACCTCCAACCCGAACTTCACCGGACGCCAGAATCTGGCTCCCAGCGCCGTTCCCATTGCGGACGGACGCCCGGTTCCGAAGGAAATGACACTGGAGGATATCAAGCGTGTCGAACAGAAGTTTATCGACGCTGCAGTCCGCTGCCAGAAAGCAGGCTACGACGCCGTAGAGCTTCACGGCGCCCACGGCTATCTGATCGCCCAGTTTTTCAGTAAATATTATAACCGCAGAACCGACGCATACGGCGGAAGCGTCGAAAACCGCTGCCGCTTCATCGCGGAAATCATCGCGGGCATCCGCGCCAAGCTTGGCTCCCGTTTCCCGATCATTGTCCGCATGTGCGGCGACGAGATGACCCCTGTAGATGGCTTCCTGACTCTGGAAGATGGTCTTGAGATTGCCAAATATCTGGAAAGCTGCGGTATCGACGCCATCAATATCAGTAACGGAAGCGCCCGCAACGGCGACGCCAACTGCGAGCCCTTCTCCTATCAGTCCGGCTGGAAAAAGCACGTGGCGAAGGCTTATAAGGAAGCCCTTCACATCCCGGTTATCGCTACGAACACCATCAAGGATCCGGATTTCGCAGAATCTCTTCTGGAGGAAGGCGTCTGTGATTTCGTGGGTCTGGGCCGTTCCCAGCTGGCAGATCCGGATTTCATGAACAAGGCCAAGACTGATCATGCAGATGAAATTCGTAAATGCATCGGCTGCCTCTACTGCCGTGAACGTGTACTGGGTCAGGGACTTCCCATTCGCTGCGCCATCAACGCGCGTACCGCCAGAGAGGATGTCTTCTCCCATATCCGCAGGGACGGCGCAGGCAAGACGGCTGTCGTCGTAGGCGGCGGTCCCGCCGGTATGGAGGCTGCACGGGTGCTGGCACTGCGTCAGTTCCATGTGGTCCTCTTTGAAAAGGAGACAAAACTGGGCGGTACTCTGAACGTGGCCGACAAGCCTGCTTTTAAAGATAAGCTGACCCGCCTTTCCGAAACCATGGAGACCCAGATCCGCCACCTGGGCGTAGAAGTCCGTCTCGGCACCGCCGCTACTCCGGAGCTGGTAAGCGCCCTGAACCCGGTGGGCATCGTAGTTGCCTGCGGCGCGGAGCCTGTGATTCCGCCCCTGCCGGGCATGCAGCAGAATCATGTCTGCACCGCGGAAGATGTCCTGACCGGCAAAGCGAATCCGACCGGACAGGTGGCCGTCATCGGTTCCGGTCTGACCGGGCTTGAGACCTCTGAGATGCTTTTGAGCCGTGGTCTCTCCGTCTCCATCATCGAGATGGCTCCGGATATGGGGCCGGGTATCTTTGGCGCCATCCGAAATGATGAGCTCAGCCGCATTCTGCCTCACAACCCGGGCGTCTACACCGGCCACAAGCTCCTCTCCATCGAGGAAAAGACCGTAACCCTGGAAAAGACTGACGACCATAGCACGGTGGTTCTGCCCGCCGACTCCGTAGTCCTGGCCCTGGGTGTGCGCCCGCGCTCCGCTCTGGCTGAAAGCTTCGAGTCCTGCTGCCCGCAGGTGCATATCGTCGGCGACGCCCGCAAGGGTGGCCGCATCGCTACAGCGGTACGGGAGGGCTTTGAAGCTGCTTATGTCTTTGAGGCATAATTTTCAAATGCATTTCCTATTTTTATAAGGAAAGCCTGTCGTAAAATGTATCACTCACATTTTACGACAGGCTTTTCTCTCAAATATGCTCTTGTAGAATGTCAGATTTTTCCAATCACGTATGGCAGGACAAAATTTCCAAGCCCCCACAGCGCCAGCAGATGCACCGGATAAAACCAGTAGAAGAAATATTTGGGCTGATGGCCGCGTTTTCCATTGTAGAGAAGCAGGGCCAGGAAGCCGGGCAGGGCGTAGAGTTCTATCCGACCGCCCACTGCCAGCAGAACATAGGAGACGGCCAGCGCCGCTATTCTGTTTTCCCTCAAAAGGTACATTACCGTAATGACCAACACGCCGGTGGCGCCATAGTCAGTATTGCAAACTTCTGCCAGAATTGCCGCCGCGCCCAAGGCCGCCACGCCGCGCCATTCCCGGCCTGCGCTTTTCCGGAAGATCTGGATGGCCAAAAGGCCCAGCGCCAGGGTACAGAAAACATTCTGATGTGCCCACCATGGGAAATGATTTCGAAGCGCCAGATCAAAGGGGAGCTCCGACACCAGCGCAAAAACCAGCAGCCGACGGGCATATTTTCCAATATCATGGGTATGAACCGCACCCTCCACCAGCAGGAAGCAGAAAATCGGGAAGGCTGAACGGCCAATATAGCGCAGGATACGATCGATGCTCCACCAGAATTCCATATGTTCGATCATCCCGGCCAGCGATGAATTTCCATAGCCATTCAGGACAAAAATCTCCAGGATGCTCGCGCCCACATGGTCTGCGAGCATCAGCAAAATGGCAAGCCATTTCAGAGTACTCCCTGAAAACGGCCTGCCAGTCTCTCTCTTATTCATGCTTTTCGGCAACCTCACCCTGCTTCTTATAGATGGAGTTTGCCGGTACGACGCCGCGCACGGAAGACAGCGGATAAATGTTGGTATGCGGACCGATGACAGTTCCCGGATTCAGGACAGAGCCACAGCCCACCTCTACCTCATCGCCAAGCATGGCGCCGAATTTCTTGATACCGGTTTCGATATCTCCCTCCGGAGTGTGAACCTTTACCAGCTTCTTATCGGATTTTACGTTCGAAGTGATGGAGCCTGCGCCCATATGGGACTTATAGCCCAGGATCGAATCACCCACATAATTGTAATGAGGTACCTGCACCTTATTAAACAGAATCACATTCTTAAGCTCTGTGGAATTGCCGACAACTGCTCCCTCTCCCACCAGGGCGTTTCCGCGAATAAACGCGCAGTGGCGCACTTCCGTATCCTTGCCAATGATGCAGGGACCGGTGATGGACGCAGTGGGCGCCACCTTTGCAGAGCGGGCAATCCAGATGTTCTCTCCGCGTTTCTCATACTCTTCCTCGCTGAGTGTCGCGCCCAGCTCCAGAATAAAATCGTGAATCTTAGGCAGGGCCTCCCAGGGGTAGGTGACACTCTCAAGAAGGGGTGCAGCCAGGGTTTCACTTAAGGTATACAGTTCTTTTACTTCCAATGCTTTCATTTCTTCTTCGTCTCCTTTTTCTCACTTTTCTGGGTTTTATAAAAACGGGCGGACGCGTCAAAGCAGGGGCGTAGGGCCCTGCGGTAATCGGCGGCAAGCACCGCCTGCGTCTTATCCGTAATGTACTTTTCCAGCTTCTGCATGTAATAGTCTTCGGTAATGGTTCCTTCGGCCATCTGGGTCAGTCCCTTCTCCCAGCTGGCCGTCAGTTCCGGATTCAAAAGTCCGTAGATGGAAGCCCGCACCACGTCGAAAATCATTTCCCCCAGAAGGGTCGGCGTGATAATCTGGGTCTTTTTATTCAGGGCAATGTACTTATTATTGACTAACTTTTTCAGGATCTCGGCCCGGGTAGCGCTGGTGCCGATGCCGCTGCCCTTGATTTGTGCCCGCAGCTCCTCGTCCTCAATAAGCTGACCGGCGTTTTCCATGGCCAGAATCATGGATCCGGAGTTATACCGCTTGGGCGGCGACGTCTCGCCCTCTTTGATGTGGAAACCGCTGACTTCCACCGAATCACCCTTTTTCAGATGCTTCAGGAGCTCCAGGAATTCCGCGTCCACACGCACATCCTCGGTCTCCTCATTTTCCGCGTCCGCCTTCTTCTTTGCAGCATCCGCTGTGCCCTGGGGCAGCACCTTCAGATACCCTTCGTTCAACAGCACCTTGAAGCCGGAGAAGAACCGCTCGCCCCGCACCTCGGTTACTAACTGCACCTTCTGGTATTCCGCCGCCGGATAAAAGATGGCCAGGAAACGCCGGGCAATTACCTCATAGATCTGCTCGGATACCGGATTCAGACTTCGAAGCGCTGAGAGCCCCTGCCCCGTCGGCACAATAGCGTAGTGGTCTGTAATCTGCTTATCGTTGACATAGCGGGTCTTGGCGATGCCTTTCCAGGCCGTACCATTCAGAACCTCATGTGCATACTCCGACAGCTTTCCGTAAGAACGTAAGCCCCCGATATTTTTATAAATCTCCTTCGCCACGGCGCCGGACAGCACACGGGCGTCCGTTCGGGGATACGTCACCAGCTTTTTCTCATAGAGCTCCTGCACCACCCGCAGAGTTTCGTCGGGACTCAGCTTAAAACGCCGGGAGCATTCATTCTGGAGCTCTGCCAGATTAAATAAAAGCGGCGGATTTTTCTTTTCCTTTTTCCGCTCCATGGACGTAAGCACTGCCCGCACCGGCTTTTCTTCTTCCAGAAAATGAATCAGGCTCTCCGCGTCCTCCTTCTTCTTATATCCGTTTTCCTTATATAACTTATGCGGCTCGCAGTAAGTGGAGCCCGATACAGCCCGCCATTCCCCCTCAAAGCTGCGGCCATGGAGTCCGAAATCTCCCAATACCCGATAAAAAGGCGTCTTTACAAACTCCCGGATCTCCCGCTCTCTGCGCACCACCATGCCCAGCACACAGGTCATCACGCGACCCACGGAAATAACCGTATAGCGGGTATTCAGATAGTTGGAAATGGTGTCGCCGTATTTGAGGCTTAAAAGGCGGGAAAAATTGATACCCATCAGGTAATCCTCTTTGGCGCGCAGGTAAGCGGCGCTGGCCAGATTGTCGTATTCCGACAGTTCCTTTGCCTCGCGGATACCGCGTAAGATCTCTTCCTCTGTCTGGGAATCAATCCAGACCCTGCGGCGCTTTTTTCCTTTGACGCCGGCCATCTGCTCCACCAGACGGTAGATATATTCTCCCTCCCGCCCCGAGTCGGTGCAGACGTAGATGGTCTCCACGTCCGGCCGGTTCAGAAGGCCGCTTACAATGGTATACTGCTTTTTCACCGAAGGAATGACCTCATACTTGAATTCCTTCGGCAGAAACGGCAACGTGCTGAGACTCCATTTTTTCAGGCGCTCGTCGTAGACCTCCGGGTAGCTCATGGTCACCAGATGACCGACACACCAGGTCACGATAGCGTCCTCACCCTCCAGATAGCCGTCCCTTCTGGCAGTCTGAAGCCCCAGCGCCCTGGCAAATTCCTGGGCCACACTGGGCTTCTCTGCGATATATAGTGATTTTGACATAAGTTCTCGCTTTCTATGTAATGTCCCCGGCTGCCCGGAAGACTATGGCTATTCTAACACATCTGCCATGAATCTGGCAATGTCTTTCGGAATGGGTGCCTCGATGTGGATGGGTTCTCCGGTAAAGGGCTGGCAGAAATCCAGACTGACGGCGTGAAGGGCCGTCCTGTTCATCCGTGTTCCGCACTCTTCCTGTGCCTTTGCCCTGCTTTCCGGCCCGGCGCTGCCGACTACTTTTCCATACAAAGAATCACCTGTCAATGGACAGCCAATGCTTTGCATATGCACCCGGATCTGATGAGTGCGGCCTGTCTTCAGGCGCAACTCCAAAAGGGCTGTATTTTTAATCTCCCATTTTTTTACAGTTTTATAGCAGGTCATCGCGTATCTTCCATGCATGTCCCCTGTCGGACATACCTGCATCCGGGTCTTATCCGCCGGATCCGACACCAGCCATTTTTCAACCGTTCCCTGTTCCGGCTCCGGAATCCCGTCCGTCAGCGCCAGATAAGTCTTATGAAGCCTTCCCCGCTCCCGCTGCTGTTCCAACCGGGCCGCCGTTGTGCGATTTTTCGCCGCCAGTACCACGCCGGAAGTGTCCTTGTCCAGACGGCCGATGATGCGGATGACACCCTCTTCACCCTTTTCCCGTAAATAATGTACCAGGCGGTTCGCGAGCGTATCCGCCTCAAAGGTCTGTCTGCCGGAAGGGTGTACCGGGATGCCGGAGGGCTTGTTTACCACCACCACATCCATGTCCTCATACAGAATCTCCAGCGGCGCGTTGGAAGCCTTCAGATGCCCGCTCACTGCGTCCGGTTTTTCCGTCTGCACCGTCACCTGCTGCCCCTTTCGCACCTGCGCCGTCACTTTTTGCCGTTCTCCGTCCACGCAGATACCGTCCTCCAGAAACTTGGCCCGGCTGATTTCCTTCTTTGCAAGACCCATGCCTTCCCGGAGAAAATGATAGAGGGTAGAGCCGTCGTATTCTGTTGATACTGTTTTTTGAATGCCATGACGCATAATCGAAGCTGTTCCCCCTGTTCATTCCGCATATTTTCCCTGGCCGGTCTTTCTCTGTCAGGGCAGAATCACCGGCGTCCTCGTATATTCATTCGCAAGCGTTTTCCCTGTCTTCAGAGCTTTGGCCGCCTCGTAGAGATGAGCTGCCGCCACATCCTGTTCAAACAACGCCCGTTGTTCCTCTGACAATATTTTCGCCGCGTCCGCCGTCTTTACCAGAAGCGGCGAAGCGCTCTCCCGCTTCACTGCCGAAAGCAGCTTCCCGGCGCTTTTTCGAAAGCCCAACGCCCGCAGGTAAACCGGATAATCCGCCTCCCGGCGCTCCTCAAGCTTCTTCTGCGAAAGCCCCAGCAAAATATGACACAGTGCCCGGGTCACACGCGTATGGGTCACCTGCCGGGTCTTTATCCGGTCTGCAAAGCTTTCTGCCGAGGTAAAGGTCAGACGGTTCCTGCAGATCCGCACGGCCAGCTCTTCTCCCACATCCTGCATAGCTGCCAGTTCTTCCTGAGAATCCGTCAGCAGCCGGTAAAAAAGCTGCGGTGAAAAATCATTCCAGGAGAGCGTTTCATTCCTTTGGAGCGCCTGTGCGAGCAGGACGGCAGATTCTTTCGGAAGCTGCGCCGCAGCCTCCAAAGGCAGGGTTTCTCTCCCGAATCCCGCCACCGCATGCCGGATGGCCGAGGCTGACGCCATCGCCGTGTCCAGGGTCAGCTCATGATATCCTGCTGCCTCCCGCCGGATGGTCAGAGGCTTCATCCTGCTGCTTTTATGAAGCAGCGCCCGCAGATATTCCACGCCGAGGATATTATTGGGAGAATCCAATATGGCAGCTGCCCGGCGGCAATCCGCGTCGTCGGCGGAACACGGCAGAATCCGCTCCGTGCTGTTCCAGTACTCCTCCGCCGCCCGGCTTCTGGCCGCCGGAAAGCTGACTCCCTGCTTCAGATAAGACTGCAAGGTCTCCCGATAGAGGGGCGGCTCCTCCTCAAAAAGTCTCGCATAACGCCAAAGGCTGTCCAAATCGCCCGTCTCGCTTCCAAAGCAAAGTGCGTCTACACAGCCCAATTCCTCCAACACCGCCACCGCTCCCCGGGCAAAGGTTTCCGCGCTGCCGGTGGCATAGGATACCGGCAGCTCCAGCACCAGATCTGCGCCGGAACAGAGTGCCATCTCCGCTCTCAGATATTTGTCTGTCAGAGCCGGACATCCCCGCTGTACGAAATCGCCGCTCATGACAATGACAGCAAAATCAGCCCCGGAAAGCTCCTTTGCTTTCCGAAGCTGATAAGCGTGTCCCTTATGAAACGGATTGTATTCTGCTATGATTCCGACCGTCTTCAAAGGTTCTTACCCTCCCACGTCTTATACAAAATCCAGACCCGCAGCGTCTTTTTCAGAGATACCATATACACCGGAAGGGAGTCGATCATGGTTCCATCGATATCAAACACCAGATGGCTGTATTTCTTCATAAACGCTCTCCTTTTCTCTTATCGAAACAGGATAAAACACGGCGCAGACATTTGCGTGCCGCGCCGTATCTCTTCTGTAAATATGTTAGTTCTTAAAGGAATGAATCGGCGCCGGAATCCGTCCCTTGCGGCTCACAAACGCGTCGCAGGAAAACTGATTGACCGGAATAATCGGCGCATAGCCAAGAAGACCTCCAAACTCTACTGTCTCGCCCACGCCTTTACCGATAACCGGAATCAGACGGACCGCTGTAGTTTTCTGGTTGATCATGCCAATGGCCATTTCGTCAGCGATGATACCGGAAATGGTGCTGGCCTTGGTGTCGCCCGGAATGGCAATCATATCCAGACCTACAGAGCAGACGCAGGTCATGGCCTCCAGCTTCTCGATGGTCAGGGCGCCTGCTTTCACGGCGTCGATCATACCCTGATCCTCGCTGACCGGAATGAAAGCTCCGCTTAAACCGCCCACGTAGGAGGACGCCATGACGCCACCCTTCTTCACCTGATCATTTAACAGAGCCAGGGCTGCCGTGGTTCCCGGCGCGCCGCAACGCTCCAGGCCGATCTCCTCCAGAATCTCCGCCACGCTGTCGCCGATGGCCGGGGTCGGAGCCAGAGAAAGGTCGATGATACCGAAGGGAATGCCCAGACGTCTGGAAGCCTCCTGAGCTACCAGCTGACCCACACGGGTTACCTTGAACGCAGTTTTCTTGATGGTCTCGCAGAGCACCTCAAAGCTCTCACCGCGCACTTTACTTAACGCGTGCTTTACAACGCCCGGTCCGCTGACGCCCACATTGATGATGGCGTCTGCCTCGGTCACGCCATGGAACGCGCCCGCCATGAACGGGTTGTCGTCCGGCGCATTGCAGAATACTACCAGCTTGGCGCAGCCAAGGGAATCCTGCTCTTTGGTATACTCGGCGGTCTGTACCACCATTTCACCCATCAGACGTACCGCGTCCATATTAAGGCCCGTTTTTGTGGAGCCCACATTGATGGAGCTGCAGACACGTTCCGTCTTCGCCAGAGCCTCCGGTATGGATCGAATCAGGTTCTCCTCACCCTTGGTCATGCCCTTGGATACCAGAGCAGAATAACCGCCGATGAAGTTCACACCCACCTCTTTGGCCGCTTTATCCAGAGTCACGGCCAAGGTCACGTAATCCTCCGGCTTCTTGCAGGCCGCCTCGCCGATGGTGGCGATGGGGGTGACAGAAATTCGCTTATTTACAATGGGAATGCCGTAATCGCATTCGATTTCTTTTCCAACTTTTACCAGATTTTTGGCTACGGTTGTGATCTTATCATAAACCTTCTGATTCAGACGGTCGAGATCGGCGTCGATACAGTCCATCAGGCTGATGCCTAAGGTGATGGTACGCACATCCAGATTGTCCTGCTCAATCATCTGGTTAGTCTCTTTTACTTCGTATAAATTAATCATGAAAAGCGGCTCCTTTCCCGGTTAAATGCGGTGCATTTTGTCGAAGATTTCTTCCTGCTGGCACTTGATCACTACGCCGATCTCTTCGCCGAGGGCAGCCAGTTCACCGGTCAACTTCTCGAAGGATTCTACTTTTCCGGTATCCACGATCATCATCATGTTGAAATAGCCCTGTACAATAGTCTGGGAAATATCCAGGATATTGACCTGATTTTCTGCAAGATAGGTACACACTTTTGCGATAATGCCGACGGTATCTTTGCCTACTACGGTGATAATGCTTCTTTTCATAATATCCTCCTTTGTGTCGTTAGACTGCTACGCATTCTGACTGTTCGTCCCGGCTCGCCACCCACATGGGGAAATCGCCCGGTTTGTATGGGCTTTCATTCAGCATCAGCTCCAGCTTCACGGTCTCATAGGCCAGCTCCGCGTAATTATTTTCCTTGCTGAGATGTCCCAGGAATACGGCCTTCATGTTGTCGTGAAGCACCTGGCCCAGAAGCTTTCCGGCGGACTCGTTGGATAAGTGTCCCCGGTCGCCTGCGATGCGCTGCTTCAAATAATAGGGATACGCGCCCACCTGAAGCATATGAATGTCATGGTTCGCCTCAAGCAATAATACATCAAGATCCTTCAAATGGTCAATAGTATAATCGGTATAAACGCCAAGATCTGTGGCTACCGCCATCTTTTTTTCTCCACAGGCCACCCGGTAGGCCACCGGCTCCGCCGCATCATGGGAGATGCGGAAGGGGGAAATGGTCAGATCCCCGAGGATGAAATCCTCATCCGCATGAATTTCGCGGAACAGCTCTCCGTCAATCTTGCCCAGGTTTGTCATGGCCTTTACGGCCTCCGCGGTGCCCGGCGTGGTGTAAATCGGTACGCCGTATTTGCGGGACAGAACGCCCAGACCCTTAATGTGGTCGGAATGCTCATGGGTCAGCAGAATGCCGTCCAGATCCTTTCCGGTCAGCTCCAGGTTATTGAGTCCCGCCTCCACCCGTTTTCCGCTAATGCCTGCGTCAATCAGAATATGGTGTTCTTCCGAACCTATGTAAATACAGTTGCCGCTGCTGCCGCTGGCGATGCTGCATAGTCTCATGTTACTTTCTTGCTCCTTTTTATCCTTCTGTCATGTATCACGATTCTGTCCGGATAACCTTGTACGGTTATCGGAATGTCCCGGATTCCTGATGCGTTGTGTGAATTCCAAGTTTTCCCAGCAGTATATCCACCCGCTCATAAACAGCCTCTTTCGTGCTGTTGTTGTCGATCACCTGTGCGCAGTGGGTCCGGAATTCCGCGTCCGTACACTGTTTCCGGAAAATGGCATCTATTTTCTCGTCCGAATAGCCTCTGGACTCCTTAAGTCTCGCCCTTCGAATCTCCGGTTCTGTATAGATATACCAGAATTCTTCGCAGAGCTCCTCATAATGATCCTCGATAAGCAATGCTGCCTCTACTACAAAGAGCGCGCACGCACCCTGCTGCCGTTCCTTCTCGATCTCCCGGCGGATCCAGTTTTTGATGGCCGGATGCATCAGCTCATTCTGCCAATCCAGTTCCTTTTTATCCGCAAACACAATCTTTGCCACGGCGGCCCGGTCAAGCTGTCCGTCCGGGGTGAGTACACGCTCCCCGAAATGCGCCCGAATCTTCTCAAAGCACTCCATACCAGGCTCCATCAGAAGGTGGCCCACCTCGTCGGCTTCCACCACCCGTACGCCTGAAATGGCCGTCAGGTACTTCAAAATCGCGCTTTTTCCGGCTCCCACGCCGCCTGTAATTCCGATTACTCTCATCTTAATGCGCCTCGTACCAGTTTTCTCCCTGCTTCATATCGATTTCCAGCGGAACAGAAAGCTCTGCCGCACCTTCCATCTCCTCGGACAGGATCTGTTCCACCGCGTCCAGCTCTTCCGTAGAAGCCTCGAGCAGAAGCTCGTCGTGTACCTGCAAAAGCAGGCGGGACTTTAAGCCCTCGGCTTTCAGCCGCTGGTCCACGCGAATCATGGCGATCTTAATGATATCCGCCGCCGTTCCCTGAATCGGCGCGTTCATGGCCACCCGCTCGCCAAAGGAGCGCTGCATGAAGTTCGAGGACTTCAGCTCCGGCATGGGGCGTCTGCGGCCGAACATAGTCCGGGCATAGCCTTTTTCTTTTGCCTCCGTCACACAGGAATCCAGGAATTCCTTAATCTTCGGATAGGTCTCAAAATATTTCTGAATATACTCCTGGGCCTCTTTCCGGGAGATACTCAAATCCTGAGACAGGCCGAAGGAGCTGATGCCATATACGATACCAAAGTTGACAGCCTTGGCATTTCTTCGCTGGAGGTCCGTCACCTCGTCGAAGGGAATGTGGAACACCTGGGACGCAGTCAGCCGGTGGATGTCCTGGGCCTCCCGGTAGGCGTGAATCAGATTTTCATCGCCGGACATATGGGCCAGCACTCGCAGCTCAATCTGGGAATAATCCGCATCCACCAGCACACAGCCATCTTTCGGGATAAAGACCTTGCGAATCTGCCGTCCCAGCTCCATGCGAATCGGGATGTTCTGCAGATTCGGCTCCACGCTGCTTAAGCGGCCTGTGGCCGTGATGGTCTGCTGGAAGGTGGTGTGAATCCGCTCATCCGGGCCGATGTAAGCCGTCAGACCGTCCGCATAGGTGGATTTGAGCTTTGTAAGCTGCCGGTATTCCAGAATGTCCGCCACAAACGGACACTCCGGGGCTAACTTCTCCAGCACTTCAGCGGAAGTGGAATAGCCGGTCTTGGTCTTTTTGCCGCCCTTCAGTCCCATCTTGTCAAATAAAATGACGCCCAGCTGCTTGGGAGAATTGATATTGAAGGTCTCCCCGGCCTCCTTATAGATCCGGGTCTCCAGCTCGCCGATACGGACAGCCAGCTCGTCGCCGTAGCTCTTCAGAGCCTGCGCGTCCACCCGGACGCCCTCCTGCTCCATGCCAAAAAGAGTCCAGACCAGCGGCATTTCCATGGTCCGGTACAGATCTTCCATGCCTGTCTCCTGTAAATGCGCCAGTAACACCGGCATGGACTGATATAAAACGTAGGAAGAGTAGCCGCCGTAGATACGGAAGGCCCCGGTCTTTTCTTCCAGCACTTTCGTTAGTTTATCCTTACCAAATAGTTCTGCATAGGAAGGAATCGTAAGGCCCGCATACTCCCTGGCCAGCTCCTCATAGGCATAGCTGTCCTTCAGAGGATTCAGCAGATAGGCCGCGATCTCCGCGTCCAGAAACGCACCCTGCTGCTCTTTGTCCACATTTACGCCATGGGCTGCCAGGCACTTTAACTCTTCTTTTAATTTCAGGGTTGCGATCTCCGGTACCTTCGCGAAGATCTCACCCAGACGGCCCAGCAGCCAGTCTGCGGTCACAAAACCCGCCACCGGAATCACATATGTCTCTTTCTCCGACAGGGTCAGGGAAAGAGACAGTATTTCATCCCCCTCCCGGTGAATGGCAAAGGCCAGACGGAGCGCGGCTGCCGCCTTATTCAGCACCTGATCCGCCTCGCCGAAGTCCTCGATCATCCGGAAGGTTTTCTCGATCTTATCATTGGCCGGGGCGTCCACCTGAAAACGGGACAGCATATTTTTGAACTCCAGCCGCTTGATCAGGGCGTAGGCTTCCTGGGTGTAGATGTTGCCCAGCTTCGCCATGTCCCAGTCGTAATCATAATCGCAGTCGATGTTGATGGTGGCCAGCGCCTTGCTCATGACCGCCATGTCATAATGCTCCTGCAGCGCATTTTTCGCCCGGTTGGGCTTGATCTCCTCCACATGGGCGTAGGCGTTTTCGATATTGCCGTACTGAACGATCAGATTCGTGGCGGTCTTCTCGCCGATGCCCGGAACGCCGGGGATATTGTCGGCAGAATCGCCCATCAGGGCCTTCAGCTCGATGATCTGAAGCGGGGTCACCTGATACCGGTCAATGACGTCCTGCGTGTTATAATTCTCGGTCTCAGTCACACCTCCTTTCGTCTTTGGCAGGCGGATGCGAATATGCTCGGTGGCCAGCTGCAGAAGATCCCGGTCGCCGGACAGTACCGTCACCTCCATGCCCAAGGCCTCGCTTCGTTTCGCCACGGTTCCCAGGAGATCGTCCGCCTCCAGACCGGCCTTTTCCATGGTCGCAATGCCCATGGCGTGCAGCACGTCTTTCAGCACCGGCACCTGCTCATGAAGCTCCGCCGGCATGGGTTTTCTGGTGCCCTTATAGGCGTCGTACATCTGATGCCGGAAGGTAGGCGCCTTCACATCGAAGGCCACAGTCAGATAATCGGGCTTTTCCTCCTCCAGCACCTTAAATAATGTATTCAGAAATCCGTAAATGGCATTGGTGTGAAGTCCTTCCGAATTGGTCAGATCAGTTACGCCGTAAAAGGCGCGGTTGATGATGCTGTGTCCGTCCACCAGCAGTATTTTTTCACTCATAGTTTTACTATCTCCATCACGATAATTGCCACAAGAGCCGCCATGGCCAGCACCTGTGATACCACATAATACACGTTCAGGAGCACCCGTCCCCTCACCCGCTGCTCTGACGCGTGCAGTGCCTCCTGTAGAAGATTGTGCATATCCCGGCCTTCATTTTCCCCATCCAGCTGGGACAGGCCCGCGTAAATGGTGTAATAGATCTCCAGCTCCTCATAGCAGCTCTTGCATGCGTTGATATGCTCCAGAAACGGCCCCAGCTGCTTGTCCGTCAGCTCGTCATTGATATAGGGCATAATCATCTGTTCCACTTCTTTGCAGGTCATAAGCGGGGCCTCCTTTCGCAATATACGTTCTTTCATAAAACAAAGCCGCGGACTGCATAAAGTTCCACGGCTCGCAGATCAGATTTTATTATAGCACAGATGGCTGGGATCATACAAGGTATCGGGAAGAAATCCCTGCGGGTTCAAATCCCGCTGCCGGATTTTTCCCTGATTTTCATGCGAAAAAAGCTCTGTAAAACCATTCGTAGGTCTTACAGAGCTTTTTCTGAGCCTGCCGGCAGCGGGACTTGAACCCGCACGTGGTCACCCACAACAGATTTTGAGTCTGCCTCGTCTGCCATTCCGACATGCCGGCATGTGCTGTATCAGCAACTCATTTATTATAGCACAGGCTTACGTCAAGCGCAAGCCCTAACTTCCACTCTTCCGCAATTTTTCCAACAGCTTCTCGAAATATTCCGGCAGGGGAGCTTCAAATTCCATGTATTCGCCGGTGGTCGGATGAATGAAGCCCAGCACCATGGCATGCAGGGTCTGACCCTCCAGCTTAAAGGGGGATTTGGCGCGGCCATAGATCTCATCTCCCAGCAGCGGATGTCCCAGGCTCGCCATATGGACGCGGATCTGATGGGTCCGGCCTGTCTCCAGCTGACACTCTATATAGGTATCATTGCCGAAACGCTCCAGCACGCGGTAATGGGTCACGGCACGCTTGCCGCCACTACGGACGATGGCCATCTTCTTGCGGTCCTGGGGATGACGACCAAGGGGCGCGTCCACGGTGCCCTCGTCCTCCTTCAGATTGCCGCAGACAATAGCGCGATATTTTCTTGTGATGCTGTGTTCCTTCAGCTGCTCTGCCAGGGCATTATGCGCTCGGTCGTTTTTGCAGACGATCAGAACGCCCGTGGTATCCTTGTCGATGCGATGGACGATACCTGGCCGCAGCACGCCGTTGATGCCAGACAGATCGCCCCTGCAATGATACATGAGCGCATTGACCAGCGTCCCTGTATAGTGTCCCGCCGCCGGATGCACCACCATATTTTTCGGCTTATTGATGAGAATCACGTCGGAATCCTCATAGAGAATATCCAGCGGAATATTCTCCGGCAGAATCTCCGGCTCCTCCGGCTCCGGAATGGTAAGCGCAATCACAGCGCCGACCGCTGTCTTCGTGCTGGCCTTAACCGGTTTTCCATTCATTTGCACGCTGCCATCCTTCAGAAGCTTCTGCAGATAAGAGCGGGTAATATCCGGCAATTGTTCCGCCAGATACTTATCAATCCGTACACCTGCATCCTCCGGACTCACCGTAAGCCGCTGTAATCCATTTTCATTCATGCTTCTTTTTCAGGCTTAAAAAGCCCAGCTCCTCATCCTTGTATACAAAGAGAATCAACACGGCCAGTAAAATCGCGCCCGCAGTCACATAACAGTCGGCCACGTTGAAAATCGGAAAATCAATCAGTTTGAAATACAGAAAATCTACCACATAGCTCTGAGCCATCCGATCAATCAGATTGCCCACCGCACCTGCGCCAAGCAGGACGCCTACCACGCGTAGCGGCAGATATTTCTTATCCTCCGGCATACGGTTATAATAAAAGCCCAAGACCACCAGCACCAGGACAGTACAGAGCAGGAAAATAAGCTTCTGTCCCTGGAGAATCCCAAAAGCGGCACCCCGGTTTTCCAGGTAGTGCAGTTCAAATACGCCATCCCAGATCACAAAAGGCTTCTGATTCATCAGATGCTTCACTGCCAGCAGCTTCGTCCACTGATCGAGAGCGACGAGAAGCACTGCCGTCACAATGCCAATCAGATTATATTTCGTCTTTTTATTCATATCCTTCTTCCCCTATACGATTGCTTCGCCCAGAATCCACCGAATCGCCTCCAGAAGCTCCTCATCTGTCAGCGTACGCTCCACAAAGGCGTCTCCGATATGCCGCAGCAGCACGAACTTGATACTGCCTGCATCCATCTTTTTATCCGACTTGGTTGCCTTTAAAACCTCCCCGGCAGAAAGTCCATCCGTCCTCACCGGAAGGCCGAATTCTTTCAGGCCTTCGCAGATATAGACCAAATCTTTCTCGGAAATCAGCCCCTGCTTCCAGGACAGATATGAGGCCGCCGCTGTTCCAATGGCCACACATTCACCATGGGACATGCTGAAATTCTTCAGCTTTTCCACCGCATGTCCGATGGTATGGCCAAAATTCAGGAGCGCGCGTTCGCCCTGCTCAGTGGGATCCTGTTCCACCACCGCGCGCTTTATCTTACAGCTCTCCTCAATCATCGGAAGCAGAACATCCATCTCGTGAGAGCGAATCGCTCTCTGATTTTCCAGCAGCCACTGAAAATACTCCCCATTCTTAATCAGGCCATGCTTCAGAATCTCTCCCATGCCGGAAGCAAACTGCCGTTCCGGAAGAGTCGTAAGCACTGCCGGATTCATGTATACCAGCCTCGGCATATGGAACGCGCCGACCATATTTTTATAGCTGTCGAAGTCCACACCGGTCTTGCCGCCGATGCTGCTGTCCACCTGGGATAACAGGGTTGTGGGAATCTGGATAAAGCCGATGCCGCGCAAATATGTCGCCGCAGTGAAGCCAGTCAGATCGCCTGTTACGCCACCTCCCAAAGCTACCAGCATATCCTTGCGGTCATAATGCTTCTCGATCAGATAGGCGTAGACCTGGCGCACCGTATCCAGTGTTTTATACTCCTCGCCCGATGGAATCGTGTAGAGCTCCACAGTATCTGTCACCTTCAAAAGCTCAGCCCGCACCGCTTCCCCATAAAGCTCTCCGGCCTTCGCGTCCGCCACGATACAGAGCTTCCGACCTTCCACTCCCAGGGTCTTTACCTGCTCGCCAAGCTTCGTAAAATCCGCTTTCAGGATAATATTATAACAGAACTTCCCATCCTTTCGAACCGGAAGCACACGCATATTTTCGTCCATATCGATGTCCTCCATCTTCTGTCTCTCAGATATATCTCCACAGGGTCACATACTCCCGGCCTTTCTTTGACTGGCCTCCCGTTCCCTGAAACCGAAACCGTCCCATGCCCCGCACGGACACCAGATCACCTTCTTTGGGTTCATAACCGTTAGATGTGACTAATTTACCGTTTACAAAGACCTTGCCGCCCTCGATGAGTCCGGTCAGGCTGCTGCGGGAAGCATTAAACGCCAGCGCCAGCAGCTTGTCAAGCCTTACCGACGCCACCGTACCGCCCACCTCTTTGTATTTAGGCTCATAGTGAAAGTCTTCCGCTTCCACCTGCTCCACATAGACGCTTGTGTGCCGGATCCGGGTCAGATTTTCCCGGATAAAATCCGCCATCCGTTCCAGGCAGAACAGATAAGCCGCGTCGTCCTCTACGAGAATATCCCCCAGGCATGTTCGTTCCAGCCCCAGATTCAAAATTGCCCCCAGATAATCCCGATGATTTAAGCTTTCCGCAAACTTCACGTTCAACGGTGTGATTTTCAGGCAGCAAATCGGATAATCAGCATAAAAGACAGGAGCCTCAGGACGAAATACCGCTATCTGACGCTCCGCCAATTCATAGCCGCCGAAGCTCTCCATCTTCAGATAGGAGAACTCCGGACGCAGGCTCTGAAAAATATTCAGTTCATTTAGATTCAGGAAGTCGGAAAATACAGCAATTCCGCGCTGATAGGCCGTACGGGCCAAATCCCGGAAATGCTTTTCCAGCTGTTGTTCTTCTCTTGTCATCATTACTTATTATACACAGACGGAAGATCCAGGGAACCGCTTAAAATATCCTGCAGATCACCGGAGATATCCACATTCTTCGGCGTAACCAGGAAAATGTAACCGGACACCTTCTGCAGATGACCGCCAATGGCATAGCAGCCGCCGGAGGTAAAATCAATAATCCTCTGAGCTACATCCACATCCAGTCCCTCAAAATTCAGGACTACGGTGCGGTTGCTGAGCAGGGTATCCATAACCTCCAGAGAATCCTCGTAGCTGGTCGGCTTAATCACACAGACCTCCATGCCGTTGCCACTTCTTCTCTGGGCCTGTCGAATCGGAGTTACCTTGGCAGATTTTGCGGAAGCAGCATCCTCCGGAAAATCATCCTCTGCGTCCTCGTCCTTCTTTTTCTTAAAAATGCTTTTCTTAGGCTTATCGTCGTAGTCGTCCTCGTAGTCGTAATCATCCTCATAATCGTCATACTCGTCGTCACCGCCGAGCTTCATGACATCCAGAAATTTATCGATTACACTCATACCGCTGTCTCCAATCTATTCTTTTTAGATATTGTAATTTCTTTCTCCGAAAATGCCTGTCCCCACGCGCACCATGGTAGCGCCTTCTTCGATAGCTACCTGATAATCACCGGTCATGCCCATGGACAAGACATCCATAGATACATTATCAATATTTTTGTTCTTGATGTCAACAGATAATTGCTTTAATCTGGAAAAATGTACCCGGTTCTCCTCCGGATCTTCCACATAGGGCGCTATGGTCATCAGCCCTTTTATCTGAATGGACGGAAGCTTGGCGATTTCACGCACCAGACCTTCCGTTTCCTCCAAAGTGACACCGAACTTGCTCTCCTCGCCGGCTACATTGACTTCGATAAGCACCGGAACCGTGACGCCTTTCTTCACGCCCTCTTCGCTGATGGTCTCTGCCAGCCGCATAGAATCCACGGAATGAATCAGGCAGGCTTTATCCACCACATATTTGACCTTATTGCGCTGCAGATGGCCGATCAGGTGCCAGTGAATATCTTTCGGCAGCACCTCGTATTTGTCCACAAGCTCCTGTACCTTATTTTCCCCGAAATCCCGTGTGCCGCCCGGAAGCAGTTCCTCAATCATCGACACGGGCTTGGTCTTGCTGACCGCAATCAGGGTCACCTCATCCCGGGAACGTCCTGCGCGCGCACATGCCTCGCATATATGCTTCTCTACCTCTGCAAGATTTTCCACTACCATACTCATATTTTGCTCCTCCTGGTATCTCCTAATAAATTACCTGATCCTCCGTGACAGTCGCCGCGTTCAGCACTATCCGATCGTACACGGACAGTCCGAAGCTGGTTCCCTCTTTCACAATACTGTACTCCTCATTTTCGTAGAGAACCTCCACCCGGCGGAAAATCGTGTAACCCTTGTTAATATTATAGACGCCTGTAAGCTTCGCGGTCTGCCCCACCTGATAAGTTTCCGACGAATCTGTCTTCACCAGCAAATCTCCACTCACAAGCTTCTTCATGGAAGTGCTGAAGCTCTCCTCTTCCGGATCCACATAGGCATTTTCTTCATCCTGATAGTAAATCGTACAATTCACAAACTGCGCAGTCACTGCGCCGTCCTCTCCGGTCACCTGTTTCATGAAGCCGGTGTCATTTTCCACCTTAGTCAGATAAACTGCAGGAATCACATAGAAATCCTTCTCCGTAATGGCCGTCCTCGGAATCTTCAGACCCGAAGTCTCGTCGCGCAGCACCTCAAAGCTCAGATATCTCTCATTTGCGTAGCGCACCATGGAATTTACAAAAGAAAGCACGCCATAGGCCTGTCCGTCCCGATATTCCACAGTCACAGAAGGCCACACCGTCTCCCCGTCCTTATCAAACTGTATCTGTATGTAGGTGGTTCCCTGTGTTACCGTACCGTCCTCCGCAGTCCGCTGATTGGCCTGCATCTTATCCAGGATATAGCTTTCCATCTCTGCGTCCAGCGGAAATACCAGCTTCCAGTTTTCGTCCGTCACCAGCTTATAGGCCGGATCCCCGGAACTGACCAGTTCATTGGTCCGCAGATTCTGCCGCTGATATTTTGTCTCGTCAAACCAGTCCGCATTCAAATCATCGAGGCTGGCATCCTCATAGCCGTCTATATAATACTCCACCACTCCGGCCGTGGCCGCGTTGTACCGCGTGAACAGGGCGCTATTGTCATCCGTAGCGCTGTCCAGCTTGTCAATCATATTCTGGTTGACAAGCTCCAGAATCGTGCTGTCTACATTCGTTTTAAAATTGTATACACTGTCAAATTCCATATCAGAAAAACTGCTCATATAAGTGCTGATTTGCGAACGAAGCTCTGCGTAATCCTCTTCACCCAAACTGATGTCTCCCGCGTTTTCCTGCAAAATATCCGCCATTTTGCCGCTCTCATCCAACGTATAAACCGTCGAGAGGACCGACACCTTCTCACTTTCCGACGCATAATAATTGATATAACCTGTCTTTTCCGTAGAATATACCTGCTCCGTCCGCAGGGCAATACCCGTATAGCGGTAATCCGTCGCAAGATTTCCCTCTATGACCTCATACCCGGAGATATGCGTCGAAGTAAAATACATATAAATACAGATAATCAGATAGATGGCAATAAACCCGAAAAAGACAACACCCACATTCAGGGTCCGCCCCATTCTGACTACCTTTTTTCTCTTTTTCCCGGTTTTTGCCACCAGTCAATTTCCTCCATACTTAACGAGAGGACGCCCTGAAAACAGGGCATCCTCTTATGTATTGTGCAGAAATAAAATCATTTAACTAACAGGAAATGATAACCTGCTCTTTCGCGAATTCAGGAAGCTGGTTCTCTTCAACGGAAATGCTCAGACAGAAGTTTACCTTGAACTGCTCGCTGATGGCGTTCAGCTGAGTCAGCGCGTCTGTCAGATCCTCTCCCTCCAGATGGGCGATTTTCAGAAAGCTGTCCAGATACATCTGCTCCAGGTCGTAATCCTGTGAAATAATACCACAGATAAAACCGATGAACTCATCACAGTTCTTAAGCGGATAATCAGCTACATTGATAAGACGAACCTTGTTGTCAAGCTCATGCATATGCTTGGTATTCTTATCCAGGTATACGATGTTGCCTGACGCTGTCTTAATCTGGTTGTTTACTCTGTCCAGCAAATGCTTTGTCTTTCCGTCTCCCTTACTTCCTACAATTAACTGCACCATAGCCGTGTCCTCCTTGGTTTTCCCATTTTTCTTTTAAAGGCTGTTCGATCCTTTTTTAGATAATAACAGTATAGTCGATCTGCCCTAAAAACACAACTATTATTTACTTTTTTTCCGACTAATTATACAATCTAGTTATATAATTCTCTCCATTCCATATCGCCACGGTCCAGAGCCTTGATCAGAAGCTCCGCGGTAGCCAGATTGGTAGCCAGCGGAATGTTATACATATCGCAGAGCTTTACCACGTTATTCACATCCGGCTCATGCTGCTTGGGATTCAGCGGGTCCCGCAGAAAGATCACCAAATCCATCTGGTTATGCTCAATCTGTGCCGCGAGCTGCTGCTGTCCGCCCAGATGGCCCGCCAGATACCGGTGTACATTCAGATTCGTAACCTCCACAATCAGTCTGCCGGTGGTACCCGTCGCATAGAGTTCATGCTTACTGAGAATTCCTCTGTATGCAATACAGAAATTCTGCATCAGTTTTTTCTTTGCATCATGTGCGATTAATCCAATGTTCATAGGAACACCCCCAAAGTTAGTATTTTTTCGGCTGCAAGCCGACATTTAACACAAATCCTATGGCCATAAACAGCGTCAAAAGCGACGTCAGTCCATAGCTCACAAAGGGCAGCGGGATTCCCGTATTCGGAAAAATCCCCGTTGCGACGCAGATGTTGACAAAACTCTGAAACCCGATATAACCAGCCACTCCGCAACAGATCAGCGTACCCGAAAAATCTCGCGATTTCTTACCAATCCAGATACATTCTATCACAATTAACGCCAATAGTAAAATAATTGTTGCACAGCCGATAAATCCAAGCTCCTCCCCGGCCACCGCAAAGATAAAATCCGTCTGGGGCTCTGCAATGAAACTGCCGTTCTTTACGGAAGAAACCAGATTATTGTTCAGCCCCTTCCCCACCAACTGGCCGGAACCGATGGCCATGATGGAATTCTGCTGCTGATAGGCGTTATCCGCGTACTGGGTCGGATTCAGCCAGGCCATAATTCGAAGCCAGGCGTAATGGTCGAGAAGCTTCTGATCCGGCTGCATAATCAGGCTGATGAAAATCACCGCTGCCGGGATTCCCACCGCCAGCGCTCCGCCGATGAGCTTGTAGCTTAAGCCCGAGATAAAAAGCAGGATAGCAAAGGTCATGCAGATGGAAATGGTCGTGGACAGATCCGGCTGGCTCTTAATCAGAGCCGCGGGCACCGCAAAGAGCGCCGCCATCAATCCCAGCACCTTCCAGGTATTCAGATTTTCTCTGTACTTTTCCAGCATTTTCGCGAAAAACAGAATCAGTAAAAGCTTGGACAGCTCTGAGGGCTGAAAACGGAAACCGCCTATCTTCAGCCACCGAACCGCTCCATTGGCGTCATCGCCCAAGGGCGTCTTTACCAAAAGTAAAAGCACCAGGTTAAAGGCATATATCAGCCAGTAAAACTTCAAAACCCAGGTGTAATCAATCAATGAGACTACAATCATGGCCACGGTTCCCAGAAATAGTCCCAGAATCTGCTGACTCTGTACGGATTTTTCCGCGCTTCCGATAACCAGGATTCCGATAATACTGATAGCATACACATAACACACAAGTCTGAATCTGTAATCCCTCAATCGATACTGTTTTAACATAATACTCCTCTTATACCCGAGATTATCCCTACCGCAGCTGATCCTTGTGCTTCAGATCCTTAATCGGAATATTGGCGCACAGGGCCGGTACATGACCATTCTGCCCGTCGGATTCGGTCTGGGTAATCTGGATGTCCAGATTTTCACAGTCGATCTCCATATATTTTGAGATAACCTTGATAATATCGTTCTTAATCAGTTCCATTACTTCAGGGGAACAGTTTGCCCGGTCAGAGATCAAAAGCAGCTTGAGTCTGTCTTTGGCCACGTCTCCTGAACTCTTTTTCCGGAAAAAATCCATCAATGCCATTTTCCTTCTCCCCCTTTACTTATTTAAACAGCTTGGACAGCTTTGCGAAGAATCCGTTGTTTACATCCAGATTCATAAGCGGCACATCCTCACCCATGATACGCTTACAGATGTTCATATAAGCGGTTCCGGCCAGAGAAGAATCGCCGGCCAGCGGCTCACCCTGGTTGGTAGCCACTACGATGCTCTCGTCGTCCGGTACGGCTCCGATGAGATCGATGGCCAGGATATCAATAACGTCCTCAATGGACATCATATCGCCGCGCTTTACCATATCCATGCGCAGACGATTCACGATCAGATTGATCTTGTGGATGTCATTGGCTTCCAGAAGACCGATGATGCGGTCCGCGTCGCGGATAGCGGAAACCTCCGGCGTAGTCACGATAAGCGCCCGGTCCGCCGCGGCGATGGCGTTCTTGAAGCCCTGCTCAATACCTGCGGGGCAGTCCAGCAGTATGTAGTCAAACTCAGGCTTAAGCTCCTCGATAAGCTTCTTCATCTGTTCCGGATTCACTGCCGTCTTATCCCGTGTCTGCGCAGAAGGAAGCAGACAGAGATTGTTATACCGCTTATCCTTAATGAGTGCCTGCTTCATACGGCAGTTACCCTCTACCACGTCTACCAGATTGTATACAATCCGGTTTTCCAGTCCCATAACCACATCCAGATTCCGCAGTCCGATATCTGTATCGATCATTACCACACTTTTACCCAGCTTCGCAAGTCCCGTTCCAATATTCGCGGTGGATGTGGTTTTACCCACGCCGCCTTTCCCGGATGTAATTACAATTACTTCACTCATACCTTTTTCCTCCAAGCTTTTATAATTTAATATCATTTAATACATCTTTTGTAATGGGTTCTATATAAATGTTCCCATCTTCCACAAAGGCAATCTTCGGCGTGTCATCTGCTTTCTTCTTCCGTACCGCCGCGCCGTCGGAGCTGCGGGCTATCACATCGCCAATCCGAATCTGCATGGGATCCATGGAAAGAGCCGCCACAAAGGCTGCTTCATTACCGGCTGCACCCACAAACACATTGCCCTTCAGAGTTCCAAGTACGATTACATTTCCCTTAGATACCACCCGGGCTCCCGGATTGACGTCTCCCAGAATAATGATGCTGGTTTCTGATTCCAGTACCTGGCCGGAACGTAAGGTTCCTTTATAGAAACGCCCATCCTGCAGATTGGTCAGGTCATGCTCCGACGGGCTTGCAGCTGCCCCTGCCACCTGATCCACCGCCTGCTTCATATGCTGCTCGGTCACCTGATTTTCATCCACCAGGCAGACCACCTGAATCTGGCAACTCTTTCCTATGACATCCGCCAGTTCCTGTTCCTCCGCCATGCTTAAAGTTCTTCCCTGAAAGCACAGGGCCATCTGGGCGTTTCCAAAAAATTTGGCGGAAGCGCTGAATTTCTCAGCTACTTCTTTCTTTATGGTCTCCCAGTCAGGCTTCTCATCCAGAATGACAATCAGCCCGTACCGGTTACTTTTGATGATAACTGATTGATTCGACATCACTTTCACTCCTAATCCCCGATTGTCTGTCCGCTGGAACCGCTGGCAGTTCCGCTTAAGATATCTTCCTCATCCGCAAGGTTAAAGTAATATTTGAACACATCCGCGCCCACCTCCGCACAGTTTGCGGATGTATAACCGTTAGCGATACGGACGGCAATGGCAATTTCCGGCGACTCGTAAGGCGCGAAGCCTACAAATAACGCATGGTTCGGATGGCTCTTACTCTGCTGCGCCGTACCGGTCTTACCCGCCACATTGAGTCCCAGATCGCTCAAAGCACTCAAAGATTTGGTGTTCTCAGCCACCAGGCGCATACCCTGCTGCACTGCATTCCAGCTGCTGTCCGCAATCTGTACCTGATTGTGCAGCTTTGGCTGATACTCCTCGATCAGCGTACCATCTGTCTCTGTCAGTTTATCAAGGAGCGTCAGGTCATAGCAATTTCCCCGGTTCGCCAACGTTGCCACATAGCGGGCGATATGGGAAAGGGAATAGCTGTTGGTACCCTGTCCGATGGCGGAACGTACCGCGTCCTTATCAGAAATCCGCGGCTCGTACTCGGAAAGCTCCAGACCGGATTTATCTCCCAGCCCAAACATTCTGGCATATTTTTCCAGTGCCGTCAGACCCTTGTCCACATTGTATCCTCCGGCGCTCCGACCGCCTGCCAGACGGTAGCCCACCTCATAGAAGAACACATTACAGGAATCACGAATAGCCGTAGTCACTGTCTCATTGCCGTGATGTCCGCCATACTGGTTAAAAATCCAGCAGGTGGGCGACGGCGTAATCTCCGTAAATACGCCGGACGCATAAATCGTTGTTGAGGGGGTAATCACGCCCTCTTCCAGACCCGCAATCGCTGTAATCGGCTTGAACGTAGAACCGGGCGCCAGATTTTCCTGGGTCACACGGTTGACAAAGGGTGATGACAGGTCTTTTCGCAGGCTGTTGTAATAATCGGAATCCATCACATTGGTCAGACGGTTGTTATCATAGCTGGGATACGTGACACAGGCCAGAGTCTGACCGGTCTTCACATCCACAATCACAATGCCGCCGCTGCAGGGCTCCAAAGCCAGCTGAGCCGGCGTGATCTCCAGATTCCGAATCTTGTCCAACATGAATGTGTAGGAACTGAGCGCTCCGGAATTCAGCCTGGATACGGTATCCTCGTCATATTCTAACACATTCTGGTCATATAATAAAAGACAAATTTCTCTGCCTGAGAGCTGATCGTCCAACAACATATACTTGTACAGCATTTTCCCAAATTCCGCGTCATCCATCAGGGCGTCTCGGATATATTGCAGTACTGACTGATAGATCTCCGCCGAATCCAGATAAGGATTGTCGCCCGAAATCTTCGTAACGTCGATCCAGTTTTTGGAAATTGCATACTGCAGATATTCCCGGAGACTGATGGTCTCGTCGGTGGTCCAGGCGATATAAGTGGCATCCGAAGTATCCACAGCATCCTTCATCAGCACCTGATTATCTCCCATCAGCACATTGGCCACGATATAACTCATATAATTTTTCATCTCTTTGGAGAGGTTCTGATAAGCCGCCGCGTTTTGTGAATTCAGCTCCGCAATCAGGCTGTCCACCGTATTCTGCAGCTTCACCTGGAAACGGCTGTATACGCTCTTTTCCAGATCCGTGGCGTCGCCCGCGTTAAAATGAGTCGTATCAATAATATAATTGTTGATCAACGCATAGTATACATCGTAGATCGGAATCATAATCTTGGCAGCGCTGGCATTGGGACCCGGATTGTACTCCTTGGTATTCTGAATCTTGGAAATCAAAATACCGGCCAGCTTCTGCTCCAGAATATTGTAGCAGGCCATCTGCAGGTTCTTGTCAATGGTCAGATAGACGTCATTGCCCGGAACCGCGTCCTTCTGTTCGGCCACCTCCAGAATCCGGCCCACGCTGTCCACGTACATCTTTTCGTAGCCCTTGGTTCCCTGAAGTTCTGTCTCCATATACTGCTCGATACCTGATTTTCCCACGATATCGTTGAGCTCATAGTCGGGGTTCTCCTCCTGCAGGCTGTCCAGCTCATCCTGGGACGCCTTTCCGATATAACCGATGATCGGCGCGAAATATTCGCTGTCCGGATAGACTCTCCGGCTGCTCTCCTCGATCTCCGCGCCCTGCAGCTCGCTCTGATTTTCCAAAACTGCCGCTACGGTCTCCTCGGATACATCCGTAGCCACAGTGGTCGCCACGTAACGCTTATAGTTATTAGCGGAGATGCCAAACCGGATGGTCGCGATCTGCAGCTGCTCCTCAGGCGTATATCCTGCTACGGAAATGCCGTATTTCTGCTGTTCCTCTTCCGTATAGGAGCTGCGGATATCGTATTTTTTCTCACCACACATATACGCCATCAGCTCGTCTGCAGTGGCAAGCTCCTGCTTGGGCTCCAGCTCGCTGATCTTATTCTTGCCATATACATCAGCTTTTAATCGCAGAAGGGAATTTCCTTCCAGCGAATATTCAAACTGGCCGTGATTGTATACAATACCCAGGTCGCTAACCACGCTGTCGCCATTCTTCTCAATCAGCTTAATCAGCTTATAGATGGTCTCGTTCAGTTTCGCGTTCTTGGTCCGGGTATTGGCATACGTACCGTTATCCTGAATGGTAACGGAATAGGAAAGCTCACTGTAGGCCAGTACCTCTCCATTCCGGTCGTAAATCTTTCCACGGGTGCTGGCCACTGATACCTCGCGCTCGGTCTTCAGGGTAAAGGAATCCTGATAATCGCCGCCCTTTACAATCTGCAGATAGAAAACCCGCTGCAGAAGAATGCCGAAGAGAGCCACAAACACCACGACCAGGACAAAGGTTCTTGATTTTATTAAATTACTTAAGGTTTCTTTGATTTCGTCCAACAAATCTTTTCTTACTCCTCTGTCTTATGATCCGTCTGTCCATTATCCTTATAAGGTATTATGGGAGATGCCATACGGCTCTCGCCTTCTTCCTTTTCCTTTTTCTCCAGCCAGTGATTCAGTGAACGAATCAGGCGGTAGAGTACAATGGTCACCACTACGGTATACACCAGCTCCGGAAAGATGATATGTCCGAAATAAAAACCAAAATGGAACCGTCTCCGCATCAGGAACAGGAAGAAATAGACGCTCAGTCCATATACGAGCTCTGACAACGCAATCCAAATCATCGGAAGCTTGATATCTTCATCGTAAAACATTCTGTGAAACAGGCCGCTTCCATATCCCAGAAACATATACAGAAGACTGTAAAAGCCGAACAGCCGCCCAAAGAAAATATCCGTCAGAAGGCCGGAAAAAAAGCCTACGGCCATACCCTCTTTTTCCCCGCGCATAAAACCCAGGGAGGATGTCACAATCAGCAGCAGATTCGGAACAATTCCTGCCAGGGACAGTGCCTGAAATACCGTACACTGCAGGATAAAGCATATGATAATCAGAAGCGCTTCTATCGCTTTACGTCTCATCCTTTTCACTCCTGTCTATTCTTCCACTGTCTGCTTTATATCAGTGATGACAAGCACCGAATGCAGATGTTCGAAATCCACAGCCGGAGTCAGTGTGCCGGAACGGGTCAGGTTATTGGAATCCAGACTCAGTTCATTGATATAGCCGATCAGCAGTCCCGCGTGGTACTTGTCGCTTACATGGGAAGTCACCACCGTGTCACCGATGCTGGCCTTTCCTTCCGTATCCCGCAGCTGGTAAAGCTGAATCAGGCCGGACTCCATCAACTGTAAATCGCCCTTTACAAAGCAGAGATCGGAGGTGGAAAGCACCTGGGCGCTGACTTCGCTCATATCGTCGATGATAGAGCGCACCTGCGCCCAGTTGTCACCCACCTTGGTAATAATACCAACCAGGCCGCTGCCTGCGATGACGTTCATATCTGTCGCCAGACCGTCCTTGCTGCCCTTGTCAATGACAAAGGTGTTGAACCAGTTACCGGAGTCGCTGGCAATGATGTTAGCCGCCACCTTGTTATACTCTCCATAGGTCTGATCCAGATTATAGAGAGCCTCCAGTTCCTGCAGCCGGTACTGATTCTGCATCAGCCGGCTGTTCTGAAGGGTCAGCTCATCCACCTGCTCCTGCAAAGCCTTATTCTCCGCCTGAGCGTCCGCCAGATCCTGCAGGCTGTTACCTTTATCTCTGGCCCAGCCGCCCACACTGTTGATGCCCCGCTCAAAAGGCACGAAGATATAGCCGGTGATACGGCCCAGCGTGCTGCCCGCGAAACCGGTGGCGTAAGACGCGTACATCATTCCGATACAAAGAATCGCCAGCACCGCAAATATGTACTTTGGCGGTACTGTAAAATGATTTTTCTTCTTCATACTTCACCTGATATTACTTAGTTATAGTTCTGCTCTTTGGTCACGAAGGTCAGGCTCTTGAACTCCTTCTCCTTGATCACACGCTCCAGTCCCCTGGCCACGCACTCCTCCGGCTTCTCCACCAGATTCACCTTGATATTGGTGGCGTCCGCGATGAGCTTGTCCAGACCCTTTAAGTTGGCCACGCCGCCAGTCAGGAAGATGCCGTTGCGGATGATATCCACACCAAGCTCGGGCGGGGTTCTCTCCAGAATCACTTTGATGGCATCCACGATAGACTTCAGATTCTCCGCAATGGCATTTGCCACGAAGTCCGCGGTAATCTCCAGAAGGGCCGGAAGTCCCAGAGCCATATTGCGGCCACAGATTTCCCGCTTGGATGTAGTGTCACCGGGCTGATAACCCAGCTCATCTTTCAGAATCTCGGCAGTTTTATTACCGATGAAATAACCATACTCCCGGCGGATGGCATTGGCGATGGCCTCGTCGATCTTATTGCCGCCGTTCTTAATCAGCTTGCTGGTGACAGTTCCGCCCAGAGACAGGATGGAGATCTCCGTGGTATCCGCTCCCACATCTACGATCATGATACCCTGGGACTGCGTCACATCCAGACCCAGACCCAGACCTGCCGCTACCGGCTTGTCAATCATCTGGATATTCCTGGACTTGAGACCTGTTCCCTGAATCAGCGTGCTGAACACACGATCCTGTACATCGGTAGGCAGCGCTACCACAAACTCCGCGCCCTTTAAATTACCCTTGGTATGAGTCTCCAGAAAAGCCTTCAGGAACTCCTGCATATAGGTAATGCTGGCTACGGTTCCGAAGGACATGGGGTAAAGCACCTCGATATTGGACGGTGCCTTCTCATGCATTTCGAAAGCCTCGTCGCCGTAGGCAATCATTCCCTTCTTCTCCTCAATGGCCACCATATTCTTTTCGCAGTAAATGGTATCGCTCTCCTTACTGTAGATCTTGATGCTGCTTGTACCAAAGTCGCATCCAAAACTCTGTGCAGACATGTCTTTCTCCTCACTTTCTTCTAAACTCTTATTCTTCAGATAGTATTCCCCGCTCCTGAAAGGAGCTATAACAATGATCACCTATAATAATATGATCCAAAAGCTGGATACCCAGCATTTCTCCTGCTTTGTAAATGCGGCGCGTCATCCGGATATCCTCGGGGCTTGGAGCCGCATCGCCGCTGGGATGATTGTGTACCAGCACCATGCGCACCGCCCGGCATTCCAGCGCCTCCATGAAAATCTCCCTCGGTGAAACCAGCGACGCGTTAACCGTGCCCTGGAACATGAGCTTTTCTTTCAGAAGTTTATTTCTGGTATTCAGAAAAAGCACATGCAGCTGTTCCTGCTCCGCGTAACGCAGCTCCTCCATGAAATAATCCGCAATCGTCTCCGGTGTGTCAAAGGCAAGACGTTCAGCCGCTTTCGCTTTTGCCATCCGGGCCGCCAGCTCCGCCACACATTTCAGCTGCACAGCTTTCACCTGTCCGATACCCCGGACGTCCATCAGACGCTCCATGGAAATCCGATTCAGGCCCTTCAGGCCTTCGCAGCCCGGCAGGCTTAAGATCCTTCCCGCCAGCTGACAGGCATTTTCCCCCCGAGTGCCCGTCCGCATAACCACGGCCAGCAATTCCGCGTCGGAAAGAGCAGCTGCTCCGGCTTTCACACATTTTTCATAAGGACGTTCTTCCTTATATAGTTCTTTCATGGTTGTTGTACTCATATTCGTTCCTTTCTGCTCTCCAGGCAGCGGATAACGACAGAACAACCATTTTCTGAAACCGGTGCTTTACAGCTTCCGGTATATAATAATCGCGATCACCACGCCCAGGATGCTGGCAATCGAGATATGGATGGTCAGGCCGAAGGTCAGAATCAACAACCCCAAATCCAGCACAATCGGATTCTCCAGACCGAAGCTCTGTCCGTAATTCAACCAGCTAAGGCCTGATACATTTGCCGTCAGCATGCCGATAAAGCCTCCCAATACGATGCCGGAAAGCAGCATAATCAGCAGCACCCAGCCGTTCTTTGATCTCATAAACTCCCTCCGTCTTTTGTCTACATATCACATTTTATCATAGCACAAAGGCTTTCTCTTGTATACAAAAAAAATCCTAAAGTTCTCTTAAGTTGTCGCCAGGTTCTGACAGAATCTTCCTGCAATCGCCTCGGCGGTTTTTACGCCGTCCATGGCCGCGGAAGTGATCCCGCCCGCATAGCCCGCGCCCTCGCCGCAGGGATAAAGTCCCCGCACCGCGCTCTCCTGACTGTCGTCTCTGAGGATACGCACCGGTGACGAGGTCCGGCTCTCCACGCCGGACAGCACTGCATCCGCCCGGGCAAAGCCCGGAATCAGATGCTCTGAGCCCACGATACCCTCTTCCAGAGCCGCCGACAACTCCGCCGGGAAGATGCCGCGCACATCGCCGAAAGTCCAGGCTCCCTTGATACAGGGCTCAATTTCTCCCAGATTTTTACTTATCACATGCTGCCGGAAATCACCCAGCAGCTGCACCGGCACCCGGCCGCCGCCTGCCCAGTATGCCGCCCGCTCCAGCTTCCGCTGGAACTCCACGCCGGACAACAGATCGCTGCCGCCGAAATCTTCCGGACGCACGGTCACAATCATGGCGCTGTTGGCGTTACGGCTGTCTCTGGCCTGGTAACTCATGCCGTTGACCGCAAGGCCGCCCTCCTCCGAAGAAGCGTTGACCACGTACCCGCCAGGGCACATGCAAAAAGAATAGACGCCCCGGCCGCCGCCGACTTTACGGGTCACCTTGTAGGCAGCTGTGGGCAGTCCCTTCGGATACCCCTCGCCATACTGGCTCACATTGATCATTTCCTGGGGATGCTCAATCCGCACGCCAACCGCAAAGGCTTTCCGCTCCATGGGGACAGCCCTGCTTTTCAGCATGGCAAAGGTATCCCTGGCGCTGTGGCCGATGGCCAGCACCAGCACCTCCGCCTCCAGATAATCCGCTTCCTGTTCCGGTTCGCTGCTGCGCTTTGTATACACGCCGCGGACCTGGCCGTCCCGGATGTGGATGTCCGTGAGCTGTGTACCGAAGCGCACCTCTCCACCGAGGTTTTCAATCTCTTTTCGGATATGCTCCACCACGCCAATCAACACATCTGTGCCCAGGTGAGGCTTATTCCAGTAGAGAATCTCCTCAGGCGCGCCGGCCTCTACAAAGGTCTTAAGGACCAGACGACCCCGGCCCGCCGGATCCTTCACCAGCGTATTCAGCTTGCCGTCGGAAAATGTGCCCGCACCGCCCTCGCCGAACTGCACATTGGAATTCGGTACGAGCGTGCCGCCGTTCCAGAAGTGATCCACGGTCTCTTTCCGCTTTCTGGCGGTCTCGCCCCGCTCCAGCAGGATAGGCCGATAACCTGCCCGGGCCAGCATCAGGCCACAGAACAGGCCCGCCGGGCCGGTTCCCACGATGACCGGGCGGTGTTCCAGCATCTCATTTCCGGGCTCCGGAAAATGGTACCTCTTTTTCTCTGTCTTTGATACATTTCGGTTGTGAAGCTTCTTCAGAAGCTTTTCCTCGCCCTTCAGCTTCACATCCACCGTATATACATAACAAATTGGTTTCTTTCTCGCGTCGATGGATTTCTTCTGAATGGTCAGCTTCTCGATCTTCTCGGAAGCCACCTTCAGTTCCCGGGCCGCCGCCTGCAGAAGCGCCGGCTCGCCATGCTCCACCGGAAGTTTGATTTGACTGATTCGAATCATAGGGTTTTCTCCTCTCCGGCTGTCGCCGCGCTCATTCCCGCCAGCCAGCCGCTGCTCCAGGCCCACTGGAGATTATAGCCGCCGCAGGCTCCGTCCACATCCAGAAGCTCCCCCGCCAGATAAAGGCCCGGCACCTTTCGGGATTCCATGGTATCCGGATTCACTTCCCGCGTGTCTGCGCCGCCGGAGCAGACCTGAGCCTGGGTGAAATCGCCGCTTCCTGTGATTTCTGTCTCAAACTGCGTCACAGTACGCGTCAGCTTCGCAAATTCTGCATCCGTCCAGTCTCCTGCCTTTTTCCGGCTCTTTCCCAGACCGCTGCGTTCCAGCACGCAAGCGCTCGTTTTAGCCGGAAAAAGGCCGGTCAGGAACTGTTCGCCGGTCTTATAAGGATTTTTTTCTGCTCTGTCCTTTAAAAATGTGAGAAACTGTGCTTCGTCAAACATGGGCATCAGGTTCAGCACTGCCCGCACCTTTTTTCCTGCATCCAGCGCCCGCACTGCATAGCGGCTCACCTGAAAGACCGGAATACCGGAAATTCCGTTTTTTGTAAACTGCACCTCGCCCTGATCGGAAGCCAGCAGCCTTTCCTCTGTATAGAGCTCCACTCTTGCGTCCATCCGGACACCTGCCAGCTTTTCATAAAATTTTTCTTTACATCGAAGCTGTACCAGCGCCGGGAGCGGTTTGATGATTCGGTGCCCCAGACTCTCCGCCAATCTGTAACCGCCGCCGTCGGATCCGGTCTCCGGAGCCGCCTTGGATCCACAGGTCAAAATCACTGCGTCCGCCGGATAGCTCCAGCCTTCTGTCTGCACCCGAAAACTATTTTCCTCCCGGGTAATAGCCTGTGCTTCTGTATTCAGCGCCAGCTTTACGCCCCGATGCTCCGCCTCCAGACGCAGCACCTCCGCCACGGAAGCTGCCTGATCGCTGTAGGGATAGAGATAGCCGTTTCGGTTTTTTGTAAATATTCCAAATTCTGTAAGTTTTTTCAGAATATCCTGCATGCCGACCCGTGACAGAACCTGCGCCGCAAAATCCGGCTCCGCGCTCCGGTAATGGTCCGGACTCTGATCCCGGTTGGTCAGATTGCAGCGGCCATTTCCGGTAACCAGTATTTTCTTTCCCACCTGCTTATTTTTTTCCAACAACGTCACCTTTGCGCCCTGCTTTGCCGCCGCAATGGCCGCCATGAGCCCGGCGGCTCCGCCGCCTACAACCACTACCTTTTTCATCCGTTTCTCCTTATAGCTGTACCAGACCGGCATCGACCATTCTTTGCAGGGACATGAGAATGCCCAGCTTCGCATGGGGCCAGGTCAGTCCGCCCTGGAAATATACCGCGTAGGGCGGTTTGATGGGACCGTCCGCGGAAAGCTCGATGGATGAGCCCTGTACAAAGGCTCCGGCTGCCATGATGACGTCGCTGTCATAGCCCGGCATCGCCCAGGGCTCCGGTGTTACGTAGCTGTCCACCGGCGCCGCAGCCTGAATGCCCTGACAGAAGGCGATAACGCCCTCGGGTTTTCCAAAGGTTACGGCCTGAATAATATCATGACGGCTCTCGGTACTGTCCGGCACTACCGCAAAGCCCAGTTTTTCATAGATATTGGCTGCGAAAATCGCGCCCTTTAAGGCTGCCGCCGTGACCGTCGGAGCCAGGAAAAATCCCTGATAAAAGCTGGTCATAACGCCCAGGGACGCGCCCACTTCCCTGCCGAGGCCCGGAGAAGTCAGACGGTATGCCGCATTTTCCACATACTGTTCTTTTCCCACGATGTAACCACCGATGGGAGCCAGGCCGCCGCCCGGGTTCTTGATGAGAGAGCCTACGCAGAGATCCGCGCCTACATCCGTGGGCTCGATCCGTTCTACAAACTCGCCATAGCAGTTGTCCACCATGCAGATCACATCCGGCTTTCTTTCTTTTATAAATGCAATCAACTCGCCGATCCGCTGTACAGAAAGGGTCGGACGGGTCTGATAGCCCTTGGAACGCTGGATGGTCACCAGCTTTGTACGCTCATTTAAGGCTGCCTCAATGGCCGGATAATCGAAGCTTCCGTCCTCCTTTAAGTCCACCTGACGGTAGGTCACGCCATATTCGGCCAGGGAACCGTTGGACGGACGGATACCGATGACCTCCTCCAGGGTATCGTAGGGCTTGCCCACCGGAGAAAGAAGCTCGTCGCCGGGACGCAGGTTTCCGGACAGGGCTACTGCCAGAGCGTGCGTACCGCAGGCGATCTGAGGGCGCACCAGGGCCGCCTCTGCGTGAAACGCCGCAGCGTAAACTTCCTCCAGCTTATCTCTTCCCAGATCGTTATAGCCATAGCCGCTGGTAGCTGCGAAGCAGGCCGCCTCCACACGGTTTTTCTGCATGGCCCCCACAACCTTAAGCTGATTATATTCAGCAGTCTCATCGATCCGGTCAAAGCGTTCTTTTAAGCCCTTTTCTATCTCCTGTCCAAATGCGTATACGGCCGGGCTGATGCCCAGTTCCCGGTACATGTTCTCTGTCTGTGTCATTTCATAATTCCTCTTTCTTTTATTATTTTCAGCATAAATGCAAGAATTTTCTCATCATCGTACGCGAATTCCGGTTTTTCCACCCAGATCACATCCCGCTCCCGCCGGAACCAGGTGAGCTGGCGCTTGGCAAAATGCCTGGTATCCCGTTTCAGGACGCGCACGGCCTCCTCCAGTGGTATTTCCCCGTCAAGATAGTCCAGGATTTCTTTGTAACCCAGCCCCTGCATGGAGACCATGCCGCGCCTGCAGCCTTCGTTTTTAAGGCTCTCCACTTCTTTCACCAGGCCGTCCTTCATCATTTCATCTACCCGTCGGTCGATGCGCCCGTAAAGGCTTGCGCGCTCGTCATTCAGGACGAAGTAGGCGAAGTTGTAGGGTGATTTCTTTTCCCGCTGCTCCTCATTATGTTCTGAGATACGCTCGCCGGTCATTTCATAATATTCCAGGGCGCGGATAACCCGCTTTACGTTGTTGGCATGGATTTCTTCCGCTGCTTTTGGGTCTGCCCGAACCAGTCGGGCGTGGAAGGCTTCCGGGCCCTCCTCTGCGGCCAGAGCCTCCAGGTTCGCGCGAAGCTCCACATTTCCCTCATTTTCGGTAAAATCAATATCGTAGAGCAGCGCCTGGATATAAAAACCAGTGCCACCGGTCAGGATGGGGATGTGCCCCCGGGACCAGATGTCTTCCATGGCTGTTTTTGCCAGTTTCTGGAAAAGAACCACGTGAAAATCTTCCTCCGGTTCCAGAACATCGATCAGATGATGGGGGACGCCCTGCATCTCCTCCGGGCGGATCTTGGCGGATCCGATATCCATGCGACGGTAAACCTGCATAGAGTCGGCGGAAATGATTTCGCCGTTTACGGCTTTCGCCAGGGCAATGGATAGTTTTGTTTTTCCGACGGCGGTGGGGCCAGTCAGGATAATCAGGGGCTTTTTCACGATGGACGTCCTCCTCTCTTAATTGCAATCTGTTTTATTCTAATATGAATTGTTCGGATTTTCAACTGGGTTTTGTGGTAAAAATACAGGCGGGGGAGAAAATTTTTCTCCCCCGCCCTCACGTTTTAACAAAGACGCTTTGGTCAGAGATGTTTTTATTTTACCCCTGCGTGAAGCGGGACAGGAACTGTCGCGTACGCTCTTCGCGGGTATGCTCAAAGACTTCTTCGGGCGTGCCTTTTTCCAGGATGCGGCCGTCATCCATGAAGATGACCTGGCTGGCCACGTCGCGGGCGAAGGCCATTTCATGGGTAACGATAATCATCGTGGTTTTCTGATCCGCCAGCTCTTTGATGACTCTCAGAACCTCGCCGGTAAGCTCCGGGTCGAGGGCTGACGTCGGTTCATCAAAGCAGAGGATGTCCGGCTTCAAGGCAAGGGCGCGGGCGATGGCCACACGCTGGCACTGACCGCCGGAAAGCTGGTGGGGATAGTTGTTCATTCTGTCCGCCAGTCCCATCTGGGTCAGGAGACCTTTGGCCTCGGCCTCGATCTCTGCGTGGATTTCTTTTTTACGGGCTTTGTAGTCCGGCTGCTCTTTGGCCAGCAGCTCTTTGGCCAACATAACGTTGCCCAGGGCCGTGTACTGTGGGAACAGATTGAAAGACTGGAAGACCAGTCCGAAGTGCAGTCTCTTTTTGCGGATCTCGGATTCCTGACGGGTCTGTGGATCTGCGGCGTCGAACAGGGTCTCGCCGTTTACACGGATGACGCCTGTGTCCGGGTGCTCCAGAAAGTTCAGGCAGCGGAGAAATGTGGTCTTGCCGCTTCCGGAGGATCCGATGATGGATACTACATCGCCTTTTTCCAGGGTAAAGCTGATATCTTTTAAAACCTCTGTTTTGTCAAAGGTTTTGCTTACATGTTCTACTTCCAGTATTGCCATTCTTTTTACATCCTCCTTATCTGAAATAGTCTAGTTTCCGCTCCAGACGCTCCAGAAGGACCGTCAGAACACCGTTGAATATCAGATAGTAGACGGCTGTGAAGAACAGCGGCCAGATCTCACCCGCGATTCCCTGGGAGCCCTTCATGAAAGCCTGTCCGGCCCAGATAATCTCCTGCAGGGCGATGATACGCGCCAGGGAAGTATCCTTTACCAGGGTGATGATCTCATTGGACATGGGCGGTACGATGCGCTTGATCATCTGCATCAGCTTAACCTTGAAGAAAATCTGGGTCTTGGTCATACCAAGCACCAGACCGGCTTCTTCCTGCCCGGCAGGAACGCTCTGAATGCCGCCGCGATAGATTTCGGAAAAATAACAGGCATAATTGAGGACGAAGGACAGGGACGCGGCCAGGAACCGACCGGTTTCTCCACCGCCCCAGATCTGCTTATGCAATACCAGTCCCGGGAAATAAAAGATGATTAAAAGCTGGATCATAAGCGGCGTACCGCGTATGATCCAGACGATGAATTTGGATAACATACTCAAGGGGCGGAATTTTGACATGGACCCGAAAGCTATCACCAGTCCTAAGGGTACCGCTCCTATCAATGTGATGAAAAATAATCTCAGTGTCTGCAGAAAGCCGCTGTTCAATGCTCCCAAAACAATCGGCATCTGTTCTATGATTCGTTCCATTTTACTTCTCTTTTGCTTTTATTTTTATTACTCCTGTACCAGAGCAGCCTGTACGCCGTACTTCTCTGCGCACGCCTTCATGCTTCCATCTGCTGTGGCGTTTGCGAAGAACTCGTCCAGAACGGCTGCCAGGTCAGAACCCTTACGGAAGCCAACGCCGTATTTCTCACTGTTCAGGGCTACGGTATAAGTCAAATCCGCATAGCTGGTTCCCTCGCCAATCATGGCCGCTGCCATCAGGGAGTCGATAACTGCCGCGTCGGATGTGCCGGATGCCACTTCAAGCAGGGCGTCGGACTGTGCCTTCACCGGTGTGTAGTTAAGTCCAAGGGCGCTGACCTCTGCCTCTCCGGCGCTGCCAGCCTCTACCGCGAAGCTTAAATCCTTCAGGCTGTCGGTATCCTGATACTTATCCGCTGCGTCCTTCGGTACTACGACTACCTGCGCGTTATTCAGGTATGCGCCGGTGCACTCCATGGAGCTTGTGACCTCGTCAGTCAGGGTCATTCCGTTCCATACACAGTCGATGCTCTTGCCGTCCAGCTCCAGGACCTTATTATCCCAGTCAATCTCTACGAACTCCACGTCTACGCCCAGGCTCTCCGCGAAGGCCTTTGCCATATCTGCGTCAAAGCCGACCCAGTCGCCATTGTCATCTTTATAATCCATGGGCTCGAAATCGGTGATGCCGACTACCAGAGTCCCCTTGTCTACCACATACGCCATGTCGCTGTCTGCGGAAGCTGTATCAACCTCTGCCGCGTCATCCGCGCTGTCCTCAGCCGCGTCCTGGGCGTCGGTATTGGTTACTACTTCTTCTTTACCGGAAGATCCGCAGCCTGCCAGCATGGAAGCTGCCATTACTCCACACAAAAATACGCTTAATACTTTCTTTTTCATAATCTGTCCTCCCACTGCCGACTCTGCGGCTGATTCGTTACCGTTTTCTTTCACTCTCTACCATTCAATCACTGTACAACAATAAAGTGACGGTACCATTGAATTTTAACATCTGGTTTCTGGTCTGTCAACCCGAACTTTACGCATAGCGGGTATTTTTTTCATATTCCCGCTCCAGCTCATAGATTTTCTCCTCCAGATGTTCCGGCTGTTCCAGATGTTCCCCTGCTTCGGACAAAAGCCGTTCATAGTCCTCCATATATTCTGAGAGCTGTTCTCCATGGACATTCTGAAGCTCCATGGCCTGTTCAAAATCTTCGTCGGACAGTCCCAGCCGCATGGAAAAGACATACTCCTTCAGAACCTCCGGATCCTTCTGGTACTGCCAGGATGTGCGAAATGCCCGTGCAGCCCTTCCAAACTGAAACAAACGGCTGTAGCAGACGCCCAGATTGTTCCAGACATGGGCGTAAAACTCCACACCCAACCGATCGCTCTGCCGGATGTCCAGAATCTTTTCATATTCATAAATGGACGCCAGATAATTACCATTGATGAAATATTCGTCGGCCCGGAGCTTCAGCCGTTCCTGCTCCTGGTAAGTGTTCAGCACCTTCATCCTGGAAGAAAGCTCCGTCAGCTCCTCCCGGGTATAATAGTCGACACTCCGAAGGATGGTCAGAACCATATTCTGGATGCTGCTTCCTGCCTCGGCTCCCTTTTTCAGCTTCTCCGCCAAATCCGGATTGTGAGCCTCCGTCCGAAGCCATTCCCAGAGGCGTTTCCCCAGCATCTGACGATCGGCCAGATAGACATTTTCGTACAGGAAAAACGCCAGCTCCTCCATGGAATACAGGCGGATACCCATGCTCTCTATGTAATAGGGCGTCTTTACCGGTTCATCCCGGCAAATCATCACTGCTCCCATACCCGTGCGCCTCCTTCCTGACTCAAATCAACCGTTTCGTTCCAGACCATATCGGAAGAGGGAAACAGCTCGCCAAAGCCCAGATCCCGCACCTCTATCCGAAGCTTTTCCACGCCTTCGAATTCCACAAAAATCCGAAGCCTGGTGGTCCTGGAAGGCCGTTCCGGAATGCCGGTAAGCTCCAGGCTTTCCTTCAGCGTCATATTTCCCTGCATGGGCTTTAAGATAAATTCCAGCACCGGTTCATCCAGAAGCATGGCCTCGCACTGCGCCTTGGCCTCATACCAGCTGGTTCCCGCGTTCAGCAGGGTATAGAGGCTGTCTTTTCCCGTTCCCGGTGTGCGGATACCCACATTGTAGGGAATTTTATCTTCACCCAGGAACACGTAGCTACGCTCCTCCGGATTCTTCAGTTCTTCCATGGCCCGGTAACAGGCCCCCTTGGCAAATAAGTTATTGCCCGCAAAAACGCGTTTCCCGGCACTGCAGAGAATCTTCAGGCTTTCTTCATACCATTTTCCATCGAAGCCCTCTCCCACCAGAAAAACAGAAGACACCGGACGGCCTCCGAAAATATCCCGGGCAATGCCGGACAGCGCCAGATCCTTCTCCCCATTGGTATAATTCCCCAAGCCGGTCTGCCATTTTTCTTCTTTTTCCGCCCGGGCCATGGCCGGAATCGTCCTGCCGTTCACATTGAGCACAGCGCTCCTAAGTTCTCCTCCCTCGCAGGTAAAGAGAACGGACTGATGCCGCCAGATTTCCCGGGGCTGATGCAGCACATAAGCACAGAAGCTCTCCTCACGGGACTGAACGAAAATCCGGCTCTCCGGAATGCCAATCATCTGCATGGCCGCCCGCCGAAGCTCCGCCGCTGTCTGCTCATCCGCCTGTTCCACACAGAATACCACGGCAGCCGCCTCGTGAATCTTACCGTAGGGCTTCAGAAGCCGCATGGCCTTTTTCAGAAAAGCCTCCGTGGTTTCTGTGGGGATTCTGTATTTCTCCGTTCCGGGCTCCACAGCCACCGAGACGGGTTCTTTTGATTTTTCATTCCAGCAGCAGATCTGCGAATACTCTTTTCCCAGATCAAACCCTATTACAAAGGTTCCCACTGTCTGCTACCTCCTTGTCCGAACAAATGTCAGTCTATTTTAACGAAAACATGGTTTCCACCAGAAATTTCTTTTTCCCGTAGGTCCCATACTGCCGCCGAAGTTCCGGCATGTCGTGCTCGGACAGGGCACGGGCCATTTCGTAAATGGAAGCATATTTGGTGCCGGTCACAAGCGGCTCTTCACCGCCTTCCACGAAGCTGTGATCCGGCGTAGCGTGCTCGCCCTCTTCGTCCTCCTCCGTCACAAACCAGGTAAGCCGGTCATCGTAGAACAGGGTAAATTCCTTCACAAAAAGTCCCGGCTCCACCGGATACAGCCGCTCCGCCACATAATTGCAGTTTTTCATCCGTGGCGACTCGATAACGTAATGCAGAATCACCTTATGCTCCGGATTAGCCCGGTATTCCACGAAGGTCTTATCCTCCAGAAGCTCCGAGCGCCCAAGCCGGGCCAAAAGTGGTTTCATAAAAGAAAACCGCATTTTCTTCTGAATACAGAGCTTCGTCATCCGCTCGGCCCGTATCTCCTCGCTTTCTGTCAGCTTCCGCCTGCCGGACAGATATCGCAGATACGCCAGTTCGCAGACCGGCGCCAGACCGGCTTCCCAGGCAATGGCCTGCGCAAGCTGCCCATAAATTCCTTCCGGCACTTTCTCATCCCGTACAAAATCCTGCCAGCTCATCCATGTGAGATAAGCCCGCGCCACCAGACCGTCGCCGCCCAACGCCCGGTAATCCTCAAAGATTCCATAAGCCTCTTCTTTCACCTGTCCGGTAAACAGCATCTGGCCGAGAATACGTTCTTCCAGATCAAAGACATCCAGTTCAAACTCATGCGCCTCATTCCAGACTTCCTCCATGATGGCCACAGAGCCATAATAGTAACCGGAAAGATATTCCAGGATTCCTTCGTTGTATTTGTGTTCCCGGAAAATATGCAGACAGAGCTTCAAAAGGAAGGCATCCTCCTCATATTCCAGTTCCCGCATTTTCCAGACCGCCAGCTTCAGCAAGAGCTTTACCCGCACCATGGAATAATCGTAAGCGCGGATCGTATCCCATGCTTCCCCGTACATGCCGCGCAAAATCAGGATTTCCACATAACGTGCCCGGTCCTTCGGCGTCATCCGGGTTGTCTCGGTCACAAAGAATTCCTGATCCAGATCGTCCAGATCCTGGTTTGCGTAATAGAACTGCAGGATCTCCTGACGCACATCTTCTTTGTAATGAGCCGTAAAGCCTTCAATCTTTAATACCCGCTTATAATTTTCCACATTTTCTCTGGTAATCACATGACATCTGGACATACCGTCGCAGAGGTAGAGATATAAGCCTCTGTGATATCGGAGCAGTTCCCGGCATTTATCCACGTAACGGCGCTCGTTCATAAGACGGGTCAGTGTGTAGGGGACGCTGCTGGTATAACAGCTGCCCTGTTCATCTACCAGCACAATCACCGCCCCCGGCGTATAGATGGGAATCAGTGCTTCCCCGTGGCTCAAAGGCACGGTAATCTTCTGCTGTAGCTGCTCATAGAGCACCTGCACATGCCGGATCCGTCTGTCATCGCAGCGGAAACGGCGCAGGAACATAATATCTGACAACGCCTCGGCAAAATCAATGGTCAGAAGTTCTTCCACCAGAAAACGTTCGTATATGACAGCCATATTTTCGCTGAGTCTGCGCTCCAGAAGCTGATCCAGCATAAAGGCCTCAATCCGATCCCGGTAGCGCCTGTAAAGCTCGCCGTCCTCCGGCTGGAAACGTATCACATTGGCGTAAAGCAGCGCCTTCTGAGCATTATTCAGCGTATTCTCCATGAGGAAATAGAGCAGCAGATTCCGGGGAAATGCCTCCGCAAAGGTTCCGGGAACCGACATCATAAAGTACTCATAAAGATTGGTGATTTTCAGCTCCAGCTCCACGCCGCGCCGGTACCAGGAAAAGCTTTCTTCGTCGGTGCTGCCGTTTTTAATCAGAATCGAGCAGATCGCTGACAGAAGTTCACTGCCGCCATACCGCTCATAGGCCTCTTTTACCCGGGCAAAGCCCTGAGCCTCGGGCCGTCTGCCCCGCCTGATCTGATCAGCCAGTTCCAGCGCCTCCCCCGGCGTCAGTTCCTTCTTTTCCGTATCCTCGATGATTTTCACATCCAGTACTTCTTCCGGCTGTTCCGATCTCTTTTCCTCCGGCAGCGGTTCAATCGGATCGGCGGAAATAAAGTAAGCGTAGCCCTCTTCCTTTGGCTCCTCATGGGGCGCTACCCGCACCGTATACGGAAGCAGATACTCTCCGGCCTCGGCTACGATACAAAATTCGCCCTCAATCTCCTCGCCGCCCCAGAGGCCCTGCCCGTCAAAGCTGTAACCGATGCGCGCCGTCCGGGCAGAAAAGCTGGGATGCTCCACCTGCATCCGCCAGGAGGAAGCATAGACGATGCCTTTGATCTGCCGATCCGCGGTCACGGTAAAACTGCTCTCCGCCTTTTCCCCCGGCCTGCAATTCAGAGTGATCAGAGATTCGGACAGACTCATCTTCGGCTTTTCGTATTCTATCTTTCCTGCTGCGATTCGTTCCAGCTTCGCCCGCATAGATATTCGCTCCTTCCGCCGCCTGCGCGGCTTTCCAAGTTTTGATTGCATTTTTTTGAAATCCAGTTATAATCAGTATAGCATTATTTGTCAGAAAGCACAAGGAAAGAGGAATTCGAAATGATTAAGCATAAAGACCATTTTCACGGAAGTGATCTGGAGAAGATTGAAGAAGTTTACGGCATCAAAAAGGAAGATATCACCAGTTTCAGCGCCAATGTGAATCCGCTCGGCATCTCTCCGAAGCTGCGTTCCTCGCTGATTGACCATATTGACGCGATTACCTCTTATCCGGATCGGGAGTATACATCCTTACGCCGCCGGATTGGAGCTTATGTGGGCGCCCCCGCTGAGAGTATTCTGGTTGGAAATGGCTCCACAGAGCTGATTTCGCTGTTTATCCAGATGGAACATCCGAAAAAGGCGCTGATTCTGGGACCCACTTATTCCGAATACGAGCGGGAGATTTCCCTGGGCGGCGGTACGTCTCTTTATTTTCCGCTTAAAGAGGAAGACGATTTCGTTCTGCATCCGGAAGCATTTAGGACGGCGCTCAATGAAAGTATTGATCTGCTGGTAATCTGCAATCCCAACAATCCCACTTCTACGGCGATTTCCCAGGATTCCATGCGGAAAATTCTGGATGAGTGTAAGCGGTATGACATCTTTGTGATGGTAGATGAGACTTATGTGGAGTTCGCGCCGGACGCGGCGGCGGTGGATTCGATTCCGCTGACTCATTTTTACAATAACCTGGTGGTACTGCGGGGCGTATCCAAGTTTTTCGCTTCACCGGGACTCAGGCTTGGGTATGCGGTCACGGGGAATGCGGATCTATTGAAGTATATCAATACCCATAAGAATCCCTGGACCATTAACAGTCTGGCGGCGGTGGCCGGGGAGCTGATGTTCTCGGATGAAGAGTATATCCGTAAGACACGGGAGCTGATTCATCGTGAACGGACACGGTGTTATGAGGAAATGAAGGGCTGGGGTACGGTGAAGGTGTATAAGCCTACAGCGAATTTTATGCTGGTGAAGATCCTCAAGGAGGGCGTGGATGCGGATGTGTTGTTTGAGCATGCCATTAAGCGGGGACTTATGATTCGGAATTGTTCGACGTTTCCATTTTTGGATGAGAGGTTTTTCCGATTTTGCTTTATGAGTCCGGAGAAGAATACGGAGCTTTTGAACTGTCTGCATGAATTACTTTAGGACGGACGAAAAAAGGGCGCAGGGGTTGCGTCCTTTTTTCTGTTCGTATATTATCAATTGCCGAAGTATTTGGTGTAGATGGTCATGAAGTTGGGGGCGGCTTCACCGCTGTAGTCGGCAAAGTGGACTTTGTTCCACTTCTGCCGGTTGAACTCGGATGGGGTGTCGGCCATCAAAGTTTCGTAGGCTTCGGTGAATTCTTCGTCGCGGCGTTTTTCTACCATGGTAATTTTGTTGGCTTCGGTGGCGTCGCGGTCGAAGTTGTTGACACATTTCAGGATATAGTAGCCGCCGGTGGTTTCGATGACGTCGCTTATCTGATCGTTTTCCAACGAGAAGGCTGCTTCTTCGTAGGCTGCTTCTTTTTCACCACGGCCTAAGGTTACGGTGGTCTGGCTGTCTCTATTATAAGCGGCGGCTACGGTACCGAAATCTTTGCCTTCGTCCAAGCGTGCTTTGACGATTTCGGCGTTGTCTAGGCTGTCCAGGCGGATCTGCTGGATGGTGATGATGCGGGCTTCGTCGTCGCTGACTTCCGTGTTCACGTCTTTGGTGATCTCGGTGTAGACTTTTTTCGATAATACATGGGCGGTGTAGAGGTCTTCTACGTCGCCTTTTTCGACTTTCATGTATTTTTTCTGTTCATCAGTCAGAGCGCTGTAATATTCTTCGGCTGCCTGGCTGATTTTTTCTTTTTCAGCATCGCTTAAGGTGACATTGTTCTCTTTAGCCAGCAGGGTTACGGCTTTGATAGAGGCCAGCTGGGCAATAATGGTATCTTTTACATATTCTTCCAATGTCACGCCGCCAAAGTCGTGCTCCCACATTTCCACGCCATAGGCGTTTTCATACTGCTGCTTGTAGTCCATGACGTAAATCATGGCTTCGGGCAGGGTGCAGACGCTTTTGCCCACTTTAAAGAGCTGATCGCCGGTCAGGCCGGTGGTCAGTACAATTTTTGTATTGCTCCATGTGCCGCAGCCGGTCAGGCTGCCCGTCAGTACGATGGCCGCAAGCAGGGCAGCCGCCCCCCGTCTGATGGTTTTTATCATTGTTTTTTATCCCTCCACAATCAGGTAGGTGCCGTCATCCAGGGCGAAGACTTCCGCGGTTTCTTCTACTTCTTCGTCGCTCATGCCGCTGACGTCCATACCGCTTTCTTCCAGATAGTCGCGGACGTCTTCCAGGCTGTCTACAACCACTGCCATGCAGTCCTCCAGAAATTCTTCCGCCTCTTCCAGGCTCTCCGCCACGAGTTCATCAAAAAGCTGACCCTGGTTCTTCAGAAATGTTTTCAGACATTCTTCTGTATATTCGTTCATTGTGTGCTCTCCTTTTTGTTTATATTCTATCCTACAACAGAGTGCGGAGTACTTTCAGTACGCCGTCGTTGACATTGGTATCCGTGATGTGCTTTGCCGCTTTTCTGACCGGTTCCGCCGCATTGGCTACCGCGTAGCTTTCCGTGGCCGCTGCCAGCATTTCCAGATCATTTAAGTTATCACCGAAAACCATGGTTTCATCAGGACTGATTTTCAGAATCTTCTGGATCTCCCGGATGGCGTGTCCTTTGTTGGATTCTTTGCTCATGAAATCCAGCCAGATGTCTCCTGCTATGGTGCAATGCAGACGCTTGGACCATCTGGGAACCATGTCCTCCGCCACTTTCTCAATGTCATTTTTCCGGTATACGGATATTTTATTGATATGGCGCTCCTCTGCCAGTACATCTTCCACAATCGTCAACCGGCTGTGGTAGCCCAGACGGATCAGATCCACGAACTCCTGATCCGTGCTTTCGGAGTAAAGTCCGCCGTCGGCGTCCAGGGCAAGGCTGGCTCCCGGAATCTTTCGCACTTCCTCTACCCACTCACAGACATCCTTCCAATCGATAACCTCCTCGGACATCAGATAGCCTCTGCAGCTTACATAGGCTCCATTTTCTGAAACGAAGATAATATCGTTTTTAACCGGCTCAAACAGTCTGACTATACTGGAATAGGGTCTTCCGCTGGCCGCCGCAAAGATGATATCTTTTTCCTTCAGTTTTCGAATAACAGCAAAGATCTCTGGATTGATTTCCGCGGTTCCCTCAGGAAGCAGAGTTCCGTCAATATCGCTGCATATCAGTTTAATCATGTATCTGTCCACCCTTTCTGTAGATCTCGGCAATTTCATCCGCCTGTCCCGCGATGGCGTCCGAACCGTTCTCCCGCAGCTCCCGCTCCTCACGGAAGCCCCAAAGCACACCCACTGTGTACATGCCGGCTGCGGTTCCAGTCTTCATATCTGTGCTGGTATCGCCCAGATACATGCACTCCTCCGGCTTTACGCCAAACTGCTCCGCGATGTAGAGAGCGCCTGCCGGATCGGGTTTTCTCGGGAATGCCCCGGACTGTCCCTGCACCCAGTCAAACAGCCCCTCCTCCGGAAATACGGTACGGATGACGTTTTTGGTGTTGGCGTCCGGTTTATTGGACAAAACGGCGAGCTTCGCGCCCTGTTTTTTCAGTTCCTTCAAGGCTTCCACGATGCCCGGATAAGGCTTTACGTTATGGAGACAGCCTTCTTTGAAATATTCCATGTAGCGTTCCCGCACCCGTTCAAAGTTCTCACACGCCTCGTCGCCGCCGAAGCGGAGCAGCCGCTGAATCAGGACGTCTACGCCGTCTCCCACAAAAATCTTATACTGCTCTGTCGCAGCTTCCCTCATTCCGAAATCCCGTAAAGCCCGGTTGGCACTCCAGGCAATGGACTCTACACTGTCACAGAGGGTACCGTCCAAATCAAAAATACATGCTTTAAAGCTCATAATATTCCTCCTCTTCCGTCTTCCGCAAATCCACGCCCTTTTTCAGAAGCTCCTGATAAAACCGGGCCGCCGGAAAGCCAACGACCGTGGCGTATTCTCCCTGTATTCCGCGGATATAGGGCATACAGCCGCCCTGTATGGCATAAGCTCCCGCCTTGTCCATGGGCTCGCCGGTCTCAATATAATCCTGAATCCAGGCGTCCGTCATGGGATACATGGATACCTTTGTCCCTTCCGCGAAATGCGCCAACGGCTCGCCGGTCACGGTATCGATCACCGCCACGCCCGTATACACCATATGGGACGCCCCCTGCAGCTCCTTCAGCATCCGAAACGCTTCTTCTTTATCATGGGGCTTTCCCAGAATTTTATTCCCACTGGCCACTACCGTATCGGATCCAATGACCAGCGCGGGCTCTCCTGTCTTGTCCGCCACTTCCCGGGCCTTCTGCAATGCCAGGGCTTTTACTGCCTCTACCGGGTCCGACGTCTCCAGTTTTTCTTCTCCGCAGGCCGGATGCACCTGGAAGTTCAGGCCCATATTGCTCAGAATCTCCCTGCGTCTCGGTGACGCGGAAGCCAGTATCAGTTTTCTTTTTTCCAATTTTTCACTCCTCTTTCCAGCTATGCCAGCTTTTTTACCGGCATACCACTTCTATTAGAGTAATATATAATTTTTAGATTGACAATAAATTTTTAATATTTTTTCGCTTTTCTTTTTTCCGGTTTCGTATTACAATAGAATAAATTTACAAGGAGGGACTGTATCATGAAGAAAATAGCAAAGATTTTTGGAGCAATCGCCGCAGTCGGAGCTGCCGTTGCAGGAGGAGTGGCGCTGTATAAAAAATTCATTTCCCCGAACGAGGATTTCGACGATCTGGTGGATGAGCTGGAGGACGAATTCGAGGACGAGGATCTGGACGCCGAGCCTTCGAAGACTGCTGACAGAAGCTATGTGTCCCTGACACCTTCTGAAGAATCCACAGCAAAAGAAGAGGACGCAGAAGAAGAGACTGCTAAAGCCCCAGAGAGCGAAGACGCTCCCGCTGCGGAAGAGGCTGCAGAAGCAGATGAGAAAGAGATATAAAAAATTCCCGACCGGACGCGCTGCGTCCGATCGGGAATTTTTTATATCTCTTTCTCTGCCTTTTCCTTCGCTTCTTCCCGAAGCTCCTTTTCCACTTCTGCCTGTTCCTTCTTCTGCTCCCGCAGCATCCGCCGGTAATAGGACACCCGCCGGAACTGATCCTCGAAGTAAGAATTGATCTCCGCGCCAATCAGAATGATATACATACAGAAATACAGCCACAGCATCACCAGCACGATGGTGGTCAGACTGCCGTACATATTGGCCAGACCCGGAGAATATTCCACATAAAGGGAAAATACGATAGAAAATACATACCAGCACACCGCCGCGAAAGCCGCGCCCGGAGCCTGCCGGATGAGCCGCACCTTCCGGTTCGGCACAAAACGGTACAGCACCATAAAGAGTACCGCCAGGATCCCGACGGACACCATGCCTTTCATTTTCAGGATAATCTCCGTCACATAGGTCAGAATCGGAATGTATTCCACCGCCATCTCGTGCAGGGAATTGCCAAAGACCAGAACCACCAGGGACAGGATAATCGCCACCACGAAAACCATCGTATATAACGCGGACTGCAGCCGCAGAATGATATAATTTCTGCGCTCCTCCACATTGTAAATCATATTCATCCCCTGTATCAGACCCATAAAGCCCTTACCTGCGGACCAGGCTGTCATGATCGCGGACAGGGAAATGGTAACTGCCGTCTTGCTGTATACCTCGTCTATAATTCCCAGCACGAACGAATCCATGCTGGGGGGAAAAATCATCTGTGCCGCTTTATAGATATCTGCAGGCGTCAGGGAGGTATACTGTACCAGCGTCACTAAAAGGATGATAAACGGGAAAAAGGACAGCATAATGAAGTATGCAGTCTGCGCCGCATACGCCCCCACACAGTCCTCCTGCATGGCATTCAAAAAGCCCATGATTAACTTTATGCATTTTTTCACAAACTTCATGATTCCCCCGTCATATTCTCGAATCTTTTAACCGTATCTTATATATTATCACATCTCCCTGATATCCGTCAATTCCACATCTGTGTAGAAAAAATGCAGGATTTCTCCGTAGCCTTTTCCCTGCTTCGCCATACCGTTGGCCCCGTTTTGGCTTAAGCCCACGCCATGGCCATAGCCACCGCCTGTGAACCGCCAGCCGGACAGCTCGCCCTTTTCATCAAACAGAGGCGTAATCCTCATGCAGGCGCTGGGCAGCAGCATGCCGCCCTCCACCCTGCTGCCGTCCCTTCGCCGGATGCTTCCGCCCTGTACATTCAGAAGGGCCCGGGCATTGTACTCGGTGCTGACCTCGATGGTATGACGGCTGCCGCGAATCTGAAGCTTTGTAACAGCTCCACCCTCGTTTCTCTCCAGCACGTCGATGCCCCGGATCCGCCCGATGGTTTTGATGGTACGGCTTTCCAGACGGCTTCCCAGGCGGGTCAGGACAGCGTTCGGATTGGCCGCGATACGCCCTGCCAACGCCTGATTCAGATTTTCCGAGAGTGTCTTGTTGTCAATCTCCGTCTCCCAGCGGTACCAGCTGATATCCGCGTCATAGCCGTCCGGGTGATCCGCCTCAAGAAATGCGTTAAATTCTTCTTCCTTACTTAAATCTACCGCTTCCCCGGCTGCGTCCACGGTCTTTCCGGCCAGATAGGGTGTCGCTGTCTGATCGCCGTCCCACCAGACCTCCTGATTGCCGGTTGCGCCGCAGGATGTGGAAAAATAGTATGCCGTAATCGGACTGCCCTGACAGGTCAGAATCTGCCCGGCGGTTTCTGCCACCGCCCGATCTGTGCCGGCGGTCCGGCCCGTGTTGCCGTAAACCTGGAAGCTGACACTGTCGTCCACATGAGCCTCGCAGTCCGGGTAGGCGTATGCGGAAAGCTCCTGATACGCATAGGTCCGGGCGCAGACCGCCTGGGCCTTCAGGGCTTCCATATGATAGCCGGATGGCATCTCACTGGGCACCACATAGGCCAGATATGTCTCCAGGGGCACCTCATTGACCAGATAGAAGCCCTCGTCCGCAGGCCAGATTTCCAACGCGCCCCCGTAAACGGGATGACCGGCATTTCTGGTCAGGGAAGCCACCCGGATGCCTACCTCTGCCGCCTGCGTCCGCAGACAACGCGGCCTGCCCTCCAGCGGTTCTCCGTTTAAATACAGCACGCCATCCTCCCCTGTCAGCTCCAGACGGTTTCCTTCCTCTATTGTTTCACCGGTATCCCGGTCCGTCAGGATCAGGTCGTTTCCGTTTTCTGAGATAAACGTTGCTTTTTCATGCAGCAATCCGGCGAAGCCGTCCGTCTTTAAAAGGACACGGATACTGCCGGTAAAAGGCAGCAGCTCCGGCTCCGGTTCTTCTGTCCCGGACTCACGCGCCCCGGGCGCTTCTTCCGTTTCCCTCCTGTCCGAAAATTCCATCTCTGTCTTATCCGCCGCGCCGCCATATTTCAGGCTCAGTATCACGCCTAAAATCAGGATTCCCATGGTCAGAATTCCCAGTTTTATCTTCCGGAGCTTCTTTCCTTCCATCCGCATTTTCCCTCCGAGCGCAAAAGAAAAGACAGCCGTCTCCGACTGCCCTTATCTTTCTTGTAAACCCAAAGTGCCGTTTCCGCGATTTTGACGCCTAGCTAATGCTAGGTGGGTAACCTCAACTGCCTTTCTGCCTTCCACTGCACAATCGGAGGCCTGACATCCGGACAGAAATGTTGGAATCCCATGAACGTAAATGTAGGTTCAAAATAGCGGGTTCACGCACACCCCAGGAATTCATTCCGTTTCACTTATAAGTTACTCAACTCATGAAATTATTATACTGCAAATGATACTATTTGGCAACAGAAAAAATTAAAGCTTACTTACCGCTTTTTTGTAAATCACAAACGCGGCCGCCGCGGTCGCCCATTCGGTCAGCCAGAAGCCGTGCCAGACGCCTGCTGCGCCCAGGAAACGGCTCAGGATGAAGCCTGCCGGAACCAGGAGTACCAGGTAGCGGAGCAGGGAGATTATCAGGGACGGCACGCCCAGGCCCAGCCCCTCCAGGACGCCGCCGGAGATAATGGATACAGAGGAAACCAGAAAACCGGCGGAAATCAGTCTGAGCGCCTGGGCTCCCATTTCCACGGTTGACGCGTTTTTGGTAAAAAGGCCGAATAATTCTTCCGGGAACATCAGGCAAATCACCGTTCCGAAAGCCATGATGACCGCCGCCAGTGTCAGCGCCGTCCGGTAAATTTTCCGCACCCGCTGCTCCTCTCCGGCGCCATAGTTATATCCCACTAACGGGCGGATGCCCTGCACGATGCCATTTGCGGTCAGATACAGGAAGGTCTGTAGTTTATAATATACGCCCAGCACCAGCACATAGACGTCTGAAAATCCGGCAAGAACCGCGTTTAATGCGGAAATTGTCAGAGATGGTACCGCAAGATTCAGGGTGGCCGGAATGCCCACGCTATAGATACGGCTCAGCACATCCTTTTCAAGGCTCAGGGCTTTTCTGGTGATTCGCACCGGAATCGGGCGTACAACATAAATGATCAGATACACAGCCACACTGACGGTCTGTCCGATGCCCGTTGCCAGGGCTGCGCCCTCGATACCCATAGCCGGAAAGGGTCCAACGCCGAAGATCAGCAGCGGATCCAGAATAATATTGCTGATACAGCCTGCCATGAGGCTTACCATGGACACCTTCATCCTTCCTACTGCCTGAAAGATTTTCTCAAAGCTCAGGCTAAAGGAAATCATCACCGCAAAGGCAAAAACGATGCGGGAATACCGCAGCGCATAGTCGATAACCCCTGTATCCTTCGAATACAACCACAGAAAGCCCGGCATCACCAGCAGACAGATGAGCATCAGAATCAGGCTCTGAACCGCATTGATGAAAAAGCCGGCAGAAGCCGCCCGATCCGCCTGCTCCTTTCGCTGTGCCCCCAGATAGAAGGCAATGGTGGCGTTGATGCCGACGCCAAAGCCGATGGTAATCGCATTGATCAGATTTTGAATCGGATAGACCAGGGACAGGGCCGTCATGGCCTCCTCGCTGATGCTGGCTACAAAATAGCTGTCCACGATATTGTACAGGGAATTGACCAGCATGGAAAGCACCATGGGCAGGGACATCGAAAGCACCAGACTCAGAATCGGTTTCTCTTTCATGAAAGCATCGTTCATTTCGTATCTCCTCTTATTTTCCCGCATAAAAATACCACACAGATATGATCTCTCATATCTGTGTGGCGAAAAGCAGAATCACTCCGGAAAAATCCACTTCCCTTTCGGGTTTTAATGGAGTCATTCTAACATGTTCTTTTTTTCCTGTCAATCCCTTTGTATAAATTAGAGCTGCGGACCTGCTGCAACCAGTGCCTTGCCGTCTGCGTTGCTCTCATATTTTGCAAAGTTCTTGATGAAACGCTGTGCCAGATCCTTAGCCTTTGCATCCCACTCTGCAGCATCTGCGTATGTATCACGCGGATCCAGAATGCCTGAATCAACTCCCGGAAGAGCTGTCGGTACCTCAAAGTTGAAGTACGGAATGGTCTTGGTCTCTGCGTTCAGAATATCGCCGTTCAGGATAGCGTCGATGATTCCACGGGTATCCTTGATGGAGATACGCTTGCCTGTGCCGTTCCATCCTGTATTTACCAGGTATGCCTTAGCGCCGCTCTTCTTCATCTTCTTAACCAGCTCATGAGCGTACTTGGTCGGATGCAGCTCCAGGAATGCCTGGCCGAAGCATGCGGAGAAGGTCGGTGTCGGCTCTGTAATTCCACGCTCGGTTCCTGCAAGCTTTGCAGTAAATCCGGACAGGAAGTAGTACTCAGTCTGCTCCGGCGTCAGAACGGATACCGGCGGAAGTACGCCGAATGCGTCTGCGGACAGGAAGATAACGTTCTTCGCGTCCGGACCGGAAGAAATAACATTTACATTCTGCGCGATCTTCTCGATGTGATTAATCGGGTAAGATACACGTGTATTCTCTGTAACACTCTTATCTGCGAAGTCAACCTTGCCGTCCTTGTCCAGAGTTACGTTCTCCAGAAGAGCGTTTCTCTTGATGGCATTGTAGATATCCGGCTCAGACTCTTTGTCCAGGTTGATAACCTTTGCATAGCAGCCGCCCTCGAAGTTGAATACGCCGTTGTCGTCCCAGCCGTGCTCGTCATCACCGATCAGAAGACGCTTCGGGTCGGTAGACAGAGTTGTCTTACCTGTTCCGGAAAGACCGAAGAAGATAGCGGTGTTCTTTCCTTCCATATCTGTGTTTGCAGAGCAGTGCATGGAAGCGATGCCCTTCAGCGGCAGATAGTAGTTCATCATGGAGAACATACCCTTCTTCATCTCTCCGCCGTACCAGGTATTGACGATAACCTGCTCGCGGCTGGTGATGTTGAACATAACTGCGGTCTCAGAGTTCAGACCCAGCTCCTTGTAGTTCTCTACCTTTGCCTTGGATGCGTTGTATACAACGAAGTCCGGCTCAAAGTTCTCCAGCTCCTCAGCGGTCGGCTGAATAAACATATTGGTTACGAAATGAGCCTGCCAAGCTACCTCTACGATAAAACGGATAGCCATGCGTGTGTCCTTGTTTGCGCCGCAGAATGCGTCTACTACGTACAGCTTCTTATCGGACAGCTCTTTCTTTGCAATATCCTTTACTGCAGCCCATGCTTCCTGAGTTGCCGGATGGTTATCGTTCGGATACTCCTCGGATGTCCACCATACGGTGTCCTTGGAATTCTCATCCATAACGATGAATTTATCTTTGGGGGAACGTCCGGTATAAATACCTGTCATAACGTTCACTGCGCCAAGCTCGCTCTCCTGGCCCTTTTCAAAGCCTTCCAGACCCGGCTTTGTCTCCTCTTCGAAAAGCATCTCGTAAGAAGGATTGTGTACGATCTCTGTGGTACCTGTGATACCATACTGAGTTAAATCAATCTTTGCCATCTTTCACTCGACCTCTTTCTTTGTATTATATGTGTCAACTAAAGGGTCCCTCTGCATGTAGCTGCCATCCTGCATACAGGGCTTACCCGCCCACGCCACTTATTATCACATCTTGTGAAAAAAAAGTCAAGGAAAAGTACTTAAAATAATACAATTTATTTCGCCAGAATTGACGCGCAGTAAAAAAGGATGCAACTTTCTGTAGGCGAGCTAGCTCTCCTACAGAAAGTTGCATCCGTTCGTCCGCATTCTCATTTGTTACCATTTTCTTAAAAATCTGTAAACTTTCTGTTTTTCGCATGATTTTCTGTCCACTTTATGATATGATAACTCCAATACGCGGCGGAACAGTGTCTGTGCAAAGTAATTCAATGAATACTCTTTCATATCCGCCCGGCAGGCATATCTGAACATCACAAAACACCCGTTATCAACAGAACACCTGTTATATTTTAGAAAGGAGCTTTTGCCCATGCAGATCAATTCATATTCCGAAATCACACCCGAAATTCTGGATCTCTCCCGCTTAAGCGAGAAAACCAGCCAGATTAACACAGAGCTTTATAAAAAATACGATGTAAAACGGGGACTGCGCGACATCAGCGGTCAGGGCGTGCTGGCCGGTCTCACGGAGATCGGCGAGATTCACGCCTACGATATGGTGGACGGTAAGCTGGTTCCCTGCGAGGGAAAGCTGTTCTACCGGGGCATGGATATCGAGGAGCTGGTGCGTGGCTTCGTATCGGAAGGCCGCTTCGGCTTCGAGGAAATCACCTATCTGCTGCTCTTTGGGGAACTGCCGAATCCGGACGAGCTGGCCTCCTTCCGGGAGCTTCTGGGCTCCTACCGTTCCCTGCCCACCCATTTTGTCCGGGATATCATTATGAAAGCTCCCAGCAAGGATATGATGAACACCCTGGCCAGAAGCGTCCTGACCCTGTACTCCTACGACAACCGTGGCGACGACATCTCTATTTCCAACGTACTTCGCCAGTCCCTGCAGCTCATTGCCCTGTTCCCGATGCTCTCGGTCTATGGCTATCAGGCTTACGCCCATTACCACGATGGCAAGAGTCTCTACATCCACCCGCCGAAGCCGGAGCTGTCTACAGCGGAGAATATTCTTTACACCCTGCGTCCCGACAGCAGGTACACAGACTTCGAGGCCAAGATTCTCGATATCGCCCTGGTGCTTCATATGGAGCACGGCGGCGGTAATAACTCTTCCTTCACCACCCATGTGGTCTCTTCCTCCGGTACCGACACCTACTCCTCGGTGGCTGCCTCTCTTGGCTCCTTAAAGGGTCCCCGGCACGGCGGCGCGAATATCAAGGTGGTGCGGATGTTCGAGGATATGAAGCAGCAGGTGAAAGACTGGACCAATGAGGAAGAGGTAAGCGCTTATCTGCGTGCTCTGCTCCACAAGGAAGCCTTTGACCATGCAGGACTTATCTATGGAATGGGCCATGCGGTCTACTCCCTCTCTGACCCCCGTGCGAACATCTTCAAATCCTTTGTCAAGCGTCTCTCCGTGGAAAAGGGACGGGAAGAGGAATTCGCCCTTTATTCCATGGTGGAACGGCTGGCCCCCCAGATCATCGGCGAGGAACGCAAAATCTACAAAGGCGTCAGCGCCAATGTGGACTTCTACAGCGGCTTTGTATACAGCATGCTGGATCTTCCCCTGGAGCTCTACACCCCGATCTTCGCCATGGCCCGTATCGTGGGCTGGAGCGCCCACCGCATCGAGGAGCTGGCGAATAACGGCAAGATCATCCGTCCGGCATATAAGAGCGTGGCCGAGCGGCAGGAGTATGTGAAGCTCGCTGAGCGCTAATCCGCTTTCTCCCGGCAGAATGAAAAAACAGCCTTCGGCGGTCAGATTTCTGTATTTCTGATCCGAAGGCTGTTTTTTCATTCTGCCGGGATCCTCACATATTTTACCAGAACTTTTCGGTTCCCTTTCGCGCCATCAGCGCGAACCAGATCAGGATCAGCAGAAATACAAACATCATTACATTGTAAAGCATAGAGGGAAGCGGTGTCACATAGCTATTGACCAGCCCCATGCCGCCATAAGCTACCGCACCCACTCCAAACACCAGCATCTTCGGCGCTATATAAGCCTTGTAACCTTCCAAATCCTTACACTTTTTCAATTCAATATCCTTACTCATCAGGACTTCCTGCTTAATCTCACCCTTTTTTTTCATAAGAAACCAGGCATACAGCATATAGACGCCGGCCCCCACAAAAATAATATCCAGAAAACTCCATATATTATCCATGTTTTTACCTTTGGCTGCCCTCTCTCCCGGGGACAGCGCTTCCTTTTCTTTTTTTGAGCTTACATACCGAGAAACGCCTTTACAGCCGCCTTCATATCCGGTACCTCTACCACCGTATCATGAAGAACCGGCGCGGTGCGGATCTCTTCCACTGCCTTCGGCACCTCTACGCCGGAAAGCCGGGATAGTTCATCCGCCAGTGCGAAGTCATCCTTGCCCTCGCAGTCCACGCCCATGGCCTCCAGAACGCTTCTGGTGAACTTGAAGGGGCTTGCGGTAGACGCGATCACAGCTTTTGTCCGGTCTCCTGTCTCTGCCTGATACTTCTTATATACACAGTCCGCTACCGCCGTATGGGTATCGATGACATAGCCATTTTCATCATACAGATCGTGAATGGTCTTCGCAGTCTCCTGCTCCGTCGCGTAATTTCCATAGAAATCACCCAGCTTTTCCCGCATGGCCGGGGTAATCTCATACTTTCCGCTCTCACTTAAGGACTTCATGAACGCTGCGTCCGCTTTGTCGTCGTGACCGGCGATACGGTAAATCAGACGCTCCAGGTTGCTGGAGATCAGAATGTCCATGGACGGGGAAGTGGTCAGCACAAATTTCCGGTTCCGGTCGTAGCTGCCGGTCCGGAAGAAATCGTAAAGCACCTTATTGTCATTGGAAGCGCAGATCAACTTCGCGATGGGCAGCCCCATCTGCTTCGCGTAGTAGGCCGCCAGGATGTTACCGAAGTTGCCGGTGGGGACGACCACATTGATCTTCTCGTTCTTCTCAATTTCCCCATTTGCGTATAATTTCGCGTAAGCATATACATAATACACAATCTGCGGAACCAGACGGCCGATGTTAATAGAGTTCGCAGAGGAGAACTGGAAGCCTGCCGCGTCCATTTCCTTCGCCAGATCCTTATCACCGAAGATGGCCTTTACCCCGCTCTGGGCGTCATCAAAATTGCCATGGATACCGATGACCTTCACATTCTTACCCTTCTGGGTCACCATCTGCTTCTCTTGTACGGGGCTGACGCCGTTCTTCGGGTAGAATACCACAATTCTAGTACCAGGCACATCGGCGAAGCCTGCCATAGCTGCCTTGCCGGTATCGCCGGAGGTAGCAGTCAGGATCACGATCTCATTTTTCACCTGATTCTTCTTTGCGGAAACGGTCATTAGATGGGGCAGGATGGAGAGCGCCATATCCTTGAACGCGATGGTGGAACCATGGAACAGCTCCAGGAAATAAGCGCCGTCCGCCTTCACAAGCGGCGCGATCTCCGGCGTATCAAACTTCTCGTCGTAAGCGCTGTCGATGCAGTGCTTCAACTCCTCCTCTGTAAAATCCGTCAGGAACTTGCTCATAACCGCGTAAGCTGTCTCCTGATAGCTCATCTTTGCCAGCTCATCCAGACTTACATTCAGTGCCGGAATCTCCATCGGCACAAACAGACCGCCGTCCGCGGAAAGGCCCTTTAAGATAGCCTGGGAAGCAGTTACCTGCACACTGGAATCTCTGGTACTTCTGTATAACAAATCCATAGTAGTTGTCCCCTTTTCTTGTATTCTGATCACTGCATCTGCTGAACTGCCCTTTTTCAGGAGCGAGATCGCAAATCGTGATTCTTTGTTCTCACAAAATTCCCGCTTATTATACCAGATCATAGGAACCGCGTCAATGCGCAGCTCTTTATTACGTTAAATCATTACGTCAAAAGTTAAATATGCAGCCCATCCGCCAGCTTTCGGTACAGCTCCGGCTTCCGGTCAATCTTTGCCGGGAACGCTGCCCGGTATTTCCGCACCATTTCCAGATCCAGGTCAGCCACCAGCAGTTCTTCCCTTCTTCCGCCATGGGCCAATTCCCGTCCCAACGGATCTACAATCATGGAATCCCCGCTGTACACCGAGGTTCTGGCATGTCCTACCCGGTTGATTCCGGCGATGTAACACTGATTCTCGATGGCGCGGGCTTTTAAAAGGGTCTTGAAATGCTCCACCCGGTCCTCCGGCCAGTTGGCGGGAACCACGATAAGCTCCGCCTGTGGGGAGGCAAGCTGAAAGATCTCCGGAAAGCGCAGATCATAGCAGATAAAGGGAGCTATGGTCCAGTCGCCTACCTTACAGAAGCTTAGGGAATCGCCGCCTGCGTAATGCACTGATTCTGTTCCGAAGGTAAAGGGATGGATCTTCCGGTAATCCGTCAGAATCTCGCCCTTGGGACTTATCATTGCATAACGGTTATAGGACTTGGGCTCCCGGTATTCTACGTAACCCACACCGATGTAGAGGCCGTATTCCACCGCCTTTTTCGCAAAATAGTTCAGCGTCTCCGGCTCCTCCGCCGGTTCCCCGATCTTCTCCGGATGCATGGAAAAGCCGGTCATGCTCATTTCCGGAAATAGGATAAGCTCCGCCTGTCCTTCTCTCGCTTCTTGCAAAAAGCGCTCCGCGCGCTCAAAATTTTCGTATTTTGCCTCCCAGAGAGGCTCCGTCTGTGCCAGTGCGATCCGCATACCCGTTTCTTTCCTTTCCTTTTTTCTTCTTATTTTGTATTATAGTCCATTCTATCCGGCATTTCCACAGGACTTTGAAAAACCACAGTTTTGGCACAGCATGTCCGCCACAGACGTACATATAAAATGAGGCCTCTGAACGTGGAGAGACCTCATTTTTCCGCTTGTTTTTATCCTGTTTTCTATGCCACGGAATTGTTGATGGCTGTCAGCAGCGCGTCGATGGAGGCACGGATGATATCCGGGTCCACGCCTGCGCCCCAGGCCAGGGTTCCGTCCGGCTTCTGGAGACCCACATAGGCGATAGCGCGGGAGCTGGAGCTCTGCTCCAGAGCGTGCTCCTGATAAGTAACCAGGCTGTACTCCAGGCCGTATCCCTTCTTAAGCGCATTGCTGACTGCGTTCAGACGACCGTTTCCGGTAGCGTAGAGAACCTGCTTTTCTCCCCGGTACTCGGTATGTACCTCTGCCGTGATACCGTCCACCTGCTTGAAATGTACTTCCGTGATATTGTAGGGAGCCGTAATGCCCTCGAACTTCTTCTTGAAGATCTCGAAGATCTCCTCCGGCATCAGCTCCTTGTTCTGGTGATCGGACGCGTCCTTGGCCGCGTAGCCCATAGCCTCGCGCATCTTCGGCGGCAGATTGAGACCGAAGTTGTGCTCCAGAATGTAGCCCACGCCGCCCTTGCCGGACTGGCTGTTGATACGGATGACGTCTGCGTCGTAGTTGCGGCTCACGTCGGTGGGATCGATGGGCAGGTACGGTACGGTCCAGTGCTCCGGGTCGTTCTCCACACGGTAGTTCATGCCCTTGGCGATGGCGTCCTGATGGGAACCGGAGAAGGCTGCGAATACCAGCGCTCCTGCGTAGGGGCTTCTCTCATTGACCTTCATGCCCGTGAACTTCTCATAAGCCTCGCAGATCTCCGGCATGTTGCTGAAGTCCATCTTCGGATCCACGCCCTGGGAATACATGTTCATGGCCAGGGTTACCACATCCACATTACCGGTACGCTCGCCGTTGCCAAACAGGGTTCCCTCCACACGATCAGCGCCAGCCAGCAGGCCCATCTCAGTGTCCGCCACGCCGCAGCCACGGTCATTGTGGGGATGCAGGGAAACGATAACGTTCTCGCGGTATTTCAGGTTCTCGCACATGTACTCCACCTGGCTTGCGTATACATGGGGCATGGAGTGCTGTACAGTAACCGGGAGGTTGATGATGGCCTTCTTATCTGCGGTAGGCTTCCATACATCCAGAACGGCATTACATACCTCCAGCGCGTACTCCGGCTCCGTTCCGGTGAAGCTCTCCGGGCTGTACTCGAAACGGAAGTTACCCTCAGTCTCGTCCGCCAGCTTCTTCAGAAGCTCCGCGCCGTCCACGGCGATCTTCAGGATCTCTTCTTTGGATTTATGGAATACCTGCTCCCGCTGTGCCACGGAAGTGGAATTGTATACATGAACAATGGCCTGCTTTGCGCCCTCCAGCGCCGCAAAGGTTTTGCGGATGATGTGCTCTCTGGCCTGGGTCAGTACCTGGATAGTCACGTCGTCCGGAATCAGATCCTGCTCAATCAGGGTACGCAGGAACTCATACTCGGTCTCAGACGCCGCCGGGAAGCCCACCTCGATCTCCTTGAAGCCTACTTTGCAGAGGAGCTTGAAAAAGCCCACCTTCTGCTCCAGAGTCATGGGAACCACCAGCGCCTGGTTGCCGTCACGCAGATCCACGCTGCACCATACGGGAGCCTTGTCTACGTAATCCTTCTCGGCCCACTTCATACAGGGGTACGGCGGTAAAAAGTACTGTCTCTGGTATTTCCTGTAATTCATCATACTGTTTTCTCTCCTTTTGTTCTGTGTGTTGTGTTATTCTGCATTTCGATAATAGATATGCGGTATGGCAACCTACAGGAACGTGGATTTCCGCAACGAGATAAAATACGCTTCGCGACTTTGACTCGTTGCTCGCGTAAAAAAATCCGCCTCCGTCAGCCTGCTGCCAACGGAGACGGAAGACTTATTCGCCTTACGCGGTACCACTCCATTTTCGTGAATCTCATTCACACTCTCATCGGATACGGATTCTTCATCAATACAATTATCGAACCTTATATCCTCCCCGCTGTAACGGTCGGGCTCCGTCTGCGTCTACTTTCCGATTTTCTGAAAATCAGACATCGGATTTCGGACAGCCGCTCTGAGGTCAGTTCCCATTCTCTCTTCCGCTGCTTCACACCAGCCAGCAGCTCTCTGAACTCCAAGGGAATCGTACTACTCCTCGTCCTCGCATTTATCTAATATCTGTAGTCTAGGATAGCAAATGTCGCTGTTATTGTCAACCCCTTTATAGATAAAACTCATGCCCATGGTAAGCAAAGAGCAGCGTCAGGTGCTCCCGGAACCACTTAAGGTTTCCGGCGTCAGCCAGGGTGGGGTTTACGAAATAGAGAGCGCCTTCGGAGACGTCCTCGCCGGTCAGAGCCCGGGCTACGGCGGCGCGGGTGGCGTCGGAGACGGTGACGCGCGCTATCTTGCCAGTGTGTACCGGGGAGAACTGGGCTTTGCCGTTCTTCCGCTGGTAGACGACTTCGCTTACTGTATTCGGAAAGGCTGCGCTTCGGACGCGGTTCAGGACCACGTTGGCCACCAGCAGACGGCCTGTCTCATCCTCGCCGGAGGCTTCGGCCTCCACGATGCGCAGGAGGGCGTCATAGTCCTCCGCGGTGATGACGTAAATGCTATTCTCCGGAACGGCCAGTTCCGGCTGCACTGCGGCAGCTTCTGTCACCGGTTCTGTCTCTGCTGTTTCTTCCTCCAAAATTACGGTCTGATCTATCTCTTCCTCCGGCCAGTCTGCCTGTGCCTCTGCGTAAGTCTGCCGCATCCGGCCGGAATCTACACGGTTCTCCGCCACAGCGCCAAGCAGCTCTGTCCCGATTCCCCGGAGCACCCCGGCGGTATCATCCTCTGTCGATCTGTCAATACTTTCACTTTCGTAAGAGATTTTCGCTTCCACATCCTTCGTATCGGCGGACACCATCAAAAGCATGCCTGCCAATCCCAGCACGATTGCACTATCTCTTAGTCTGTTCATATGCCCTATTATAAAAATGCCGCGGGAGTTCGTCAACCCGTTTGTAACAATTTTGTAACAGTTTTTGTATTTTTCTTCCTATATTATCCTTTTTATGAATAATTCCTGTGAAATAAACAAAAAATATTTTTCATAGGACAGACATTTTGGAGTCTTTTCTGTTCTAAACTGAAATGTGGCATTTTATCGGAGGAGGATTTGTATGAAAATCCGTGAGCGCATCAACCTGGCTGCCGGGATTCTGTTTACGCTGATCATCGGCACGCTGTTACACTTCACCTATGAATGGAGCGGGGAAAACCCTTTTGTGGCTCTCTACTCACCAGTCAATGAGTCAGTCTGGGAACACTTAAAGCTTTTGTTTTTTCCTGTGCTGCTCTATACCTTTTTTGAAATCATCGTGCTGTATAAGACCTCCGGGCATTTTCTCACGTCCCGGCTTCTGGCGGTCTGCATTGGAATGTTTTTTATCGCGTCCGCTTTTTTCACTTACACCGGACTGTTGGGGCGGGATTTTCTGGCGCTGGATATTCTGATCTTTATCTTCAGCGTCCTGCTGACCTTTTTTCTGTCCCGCTGCTTTGAAGTGCGCTGCCCCGGCCTCAGGCTGCCGCTGCTGGCGGTCTATGTGCTGCTGCTTCTCCTCGTCATCTGCTTCTTTTCCTTCAGCTTCGCGCCGCCGGAGCTGCCGCTGTTTACGCCGCCTGCATAAAATGAAAGAAACAAAAGCCACAGAAAAAGCATGAGATTCTGAAAATCTGTCAATTTCAAAATCTCATGCTTTCCTTATGTCACGAAATATCCGCAAGGCACTGCCGATGGGCAGCGGCTCCCGATACTCGATTTCTCTTTATTTCTGATTAATGTAGTTAATCAGTCCCTCGGCCTTAATAATCTTCTGCATAAATTCCGGGAAGGCCTGACCCTGGTACTGCTTGCCGCTGGTGCGGTTGTAAATGATACCGCTGTCGAAGTCCACCTCTACCTCGTCTCCGTCCTGAATATTCTTTGCCGCCTCCGGACACTCAATGATCGGAAGTCCGATATTGATGGCGTTGCGGTAAAAGATACGCGCGAAGGTCTCCGCGATAACGCAGGAAATGCCGGACACCTTGATGACCAGCGGCGCGTGCTCGCGGGAGGAGCCGCAGCCGAAGTTCTTGCCTGCCACCATGATATTGCCGGGCTGTACCTTCTTCACGAAATCCCTGTCGATATCCTCCATGCAGTGCTCCGCCAGTTCTTTGGGGTCTGCGATGGCCAGATATCTGGCGGGAATGATTACGTCTGTATCTACATTGTCTCCGTATTTAAATACTTTTCCTTTTGCCTGCATCTTTTCTTCCTCCTATAATCCAAGCTCTGCCGGTGCGCTGATTTGTCCGGTCACGGCGCTGGCTGCGGCTACGGCCGGGCTTGCCAGATATACCTCGGAATCCACGTGTCCCATACGGCCTACGAAGTTCCGGTTGGTGGTGGATACGCAGCGCTCGCCTGCTGCCAGAATTCCCATATATCCGCCCAGGCAGGGTCCGCAGGTGGGTGTGCTGACCACAGCGCCCGCCTCGATGAAGATCTTTAAGAGTCCCTCGTCCATAGCGTCCATGTAGATCTTCTGGGTTCCCGGAATCACGATGCAGCGAAGTCCCTTCTTCACCTTGCGGCCTTTCAGAATCTCAGCGGCTGCACGCAGGTCGTCGATACGTCCATTGGTACAGGAACCGATGACTACCTGATCGATCTCTACCGGATCGGTGATTTCGTCGATGGTCTTCGTATTCTCCGGCAGATGCGGGAATGCGACGGTGGACTTTAATTCGCTCAGATCGATGGTGTACTCCTCATCGTACTCTGCGTCCGGGTCTGCCTCGTAAATCTTATATTCCCTCTTTGAATGCTCCTTCATATAAGCAATGGTCTTCTCATCCACCGGGAAGATGCCGTTCTTGCCGCCTGCCTCGATGGCCATGTTAGCGATGGTGAATCGGTCATCCATAGACAGATTTTTGATTCCCTCGCCCACAAATTCCATGGATTTATAAAGGGCACCGTCTACGCCGATCATGCCGATGATGTGCAGGATTACATCTTTACCGCTGACCCATTTGGAGGGCTTGCCTACGATATTGAATTTAATGGCGGACGGTACCTTGAACCAGGCCTTGCCGGTGGCCATGCCTGCTGCCATGTCGGTGCTTCCCACACCAGTGGAAAACGCACCCAGGGCTCCGTAGGTACAGGTGTGTGAATCTGCACCGATGATGCAGTCGCCTGCTACGGTCAGTCCTTTTTCCGGAAGCAGCGCATGCTCGATGCCCATTTCTCCCACGTCGAAGTAATTGGTTACCTCCTGACGACAGGCAAATTCACGGACGCATTTGCAGTTTTCCGCGGATTTGATGTCCTTGTTCGGAATAAAATGATCCATAACCAGGGCGATTTTGTCCTTATGAAATACGTCCTGTCTGTTCAGCTTCTGCATCTCGCGGATAGCTACCGGTGTGGTGATATCATTTCCCAGAACCAGATCCAGATCGGCCTCAATGAGCTGTCCCGCTTTTACCTCGGGAAGGCCGGCGTGCGCCGCAAGGATCTTCTGTGTCATTGTCATTCCCATGATTTTGTTCTCCTTTTATCTGTAGTTTCTGCACATCTGTGGAAATAAGCTCCTTTCGGGTATGCAGTCTTTATTTTCAGCTTCTTGTATTCTAGCACATTTATTGATATAATCAAAATACATATTAATAATATTTATTATAACTATAAGTTATGTTTTAAAGGATTAGGAATAACCTGATGATTCCTGCAGAAATTCTTTGCAGCGTCAGGCTTCTCTCTCTTTTATAGAAAGGATTTGAATCATGAACCAGAATCTATCCCTCTACCGCATTTTCTACACCGTCGCCCTGACCGGCAACATCTCTCACGCCGCCGACGAACTCTTTATCAGCCAGCCCGCAGTCAGCAAGTCTATCCGAAAGCTGGAGCAGTCTATGAACACGGCTCTCTTTACCCGGTCCTCCCGGGGGGTTCAGCTGACCGAAGACGGGGAACTGCTTTTCTCCCATGTAAAATCAGCCTTCCAGACCCTGGAGAATGCGGAAAATCAGCTGCGTCTCCGCCGAGAGCTGGGCATAGGGCAGCTGCGCATCGGAGCCAGCTCAACCCTCTGTAAATATGTTCTGATGCCCCGGCTTAAGGATTTTATCAAAACCCATCCGCACCTGCGGGTGACCATTTCCTGCCAGGCCACTAACCAGACTTTGCAGATGCTGGAAAACAGAGAGCTGGATCTGGGACTGACCGGGCGGCCGGAGGAGACCGGGACGCTGCTCTTCTCTCCGGTCATGGAGATCCAGGATACGTTTGTGACTACCCGGGATTATCTCGACAATCTGGCCCGGCAGCTGGGGCAGCCTGTTCCCGAGAATCTGACTGCTGAGGATTCTGTTTCTTTCATAAAAAATGGCGTCCTGATGCTGCTGAATCGGGAGAATCTGACCCGGCAGTATCTGGACGCGCATATGAAGGAGCATACGCTGTTTCCGGAAAATGTGTTGGAGACAACTTCTATGGATCTGCTCATTGATTTTGCCCGGGTGGGGTTGGGGATCGCAGGTGTGATACGGCAGTTTGTGCAGACGGAGCTGCAAAGCGGTTCTCTCATCGAGCTGCCGCTGCCTTTTCCTATTGCTCCCCGGGAAATCGGGTTTCTGTGCAGGGAAGAGGCGGAGTATAAAAGGATTTAGCTTGTGTACGGACAGGAGAAGAACCGCTCCCTACCGGAACACGCAGATTTTCCTACTCTACTGTCACGCTCTTCGCCAGGTTCCGGGGCTTATCGACGTCCAGGCCTCTCGCTACGGATACGTAGTATCCGATGAGCTGGAGTGGGATCACGGCCAGGGAGGCCGCGAAGTGCTCGTCGGTCTTCGGGATGTAGGTGACGAAGTCGGCAGTGTCTTCAATGTTGTAATGACCGTAGGTGGTCAGGCCCATCAGGTATGCGCCGCGGCTCTTGCACTCGACCATATTGCTGACAGTCTTTTCGTAGAGGTCGCTCTGGGTCAGGATACCGATGACCAGGGTGCCGTCCTCGATGAGGCTGATGGTGCCGTGCTTCAGCTCACCCGCGGCGTAGGCCTCGGAGTGGATGTAGCTGATTTCTTTCATTTTCAGGCTGCCCTCCAGGGAGATGGCGTAGTCGATGCCGCGTCCGATAAAGAAGACGTCGTGGGCTGCGGCCTGCTTGGAGGCGAACCACTGGAGGCGCTCTTTATCCTGAAGTATCCGGGTGATTTTCTCCGGCAGAGTTCCCATTTCCGCGATCAGGCTCCTGTAGCGGTCTTCATCGATCGCGCCGCGTACCTTCGCGAACTGGACAGCCAGGATGTCGCAGGCCAAAAGCTGGGTGCTGTAGGCCTTGGTGGTAGCCACAGAAATCTCCGGTCCGGCCAGGGTGTAGAAGACGTTGTCTGCCTCACGGGCGATGGAGGAGCCAACCACATTTACGATGGCAAGGGTACGGATACCCATGCTTTTAGCCTCACGAAGAGCCGCCAGGGTGTCTGCGGTCTCGCCGGACTGACTGACAAGGATAACCAGTCCCTTTTTGTCCAGCAGCAGGGTCCGATAGCGGAATTCGGACGCCAGCTCCACACGGACCGGGATTTTCGCCAGATCCTCGATGACATACTGGGCGGACATGGCCGCATGATATGCGGAGCCGCAGGCCACCATGTATATCTGGCTGATATCGCGGATTTCTTCCTCGGAAAGTCCCATCTCGGACAGATCGATTGTGCCATCCTTTACCACAGAGTTCAGGGTATCCTGTAAGGCTTTTGGCTGCTCGTGGATCTCTTTCATCATGAAATGCTCGAAGCCTGCTTTTTCCGCCGCTTCGGCGTCCCATTTAATCTCCACCGGCTCTTTCTCGATTTCGTCGCCATCCAGGTTATAGAAGGTAATTTTGCCCTTCTGCAGACGGCCCAGCTCCAGGTTGCCGATGTAGTAGACGTTGCGGGTATATTTCAGGATGGCGGGAACGTCGGAGGCCACGAAGCACTCGCCGTTCTCCATGCCCAGAATCATCGGGCTGTCCTTGCGGGCCACGTAGATCTCCTCCGGATAATCTTTAAACATCACAGCCAGCGCATAAGAACCGCGGATACGCACCATGGCATGGTTGATGGCGTCTACCGGGGTGCCCAGGTATTTCTTGTAATAATAGTCAATTAATTTAATCGCCACCTCGGTGTCGGTCTGGGAATAAAACTGGTAGCCCTTGCGCAGCAGCTTATCCTTCAGCTCCTGGTAGTTCTCGATGATGCCGTTGTGTACGCCGACCACATTGCCATCGTCGCTGCAATGGGGGTGGGCATTATTCTCCGAGGGCTCGCCGTGGGTCGCCCAACGGGTGTGGCCGATGCCGCAGTCGCCTGCCAGCGCCTGACCGCCATTGGTCTTCTCAGCCAGAATCTTCAGCCGTCCCTTTGCTTTCACTACTTCAATGGCTCCGTCGCCGTCCCGCACCGCCATTCCGGCGGAATCATAACCTCTGTACTCCAGCTTGGACAGTCCGTCCAGCAGAATCGGCGCTGCCTGATGATTTCCCACAAATCCTACAATACCACACATACTCCTTTAATCCTCCTGTTATTCCTTCAGTTTATGCTCCGTTATACAAATTGACAATTTTACCTTTGTCGGATGCCAGGAATCGGTACCGACTTGTTATTGGTATTGTAGCAGATAATTGATAAATTGAAAAGTACAAATTGATTTTTGATTAAAAAGTGCAAATATCATTTTTTAGTTAATTAAAAATGCAAATTTACAACTAAAAAGTGCAAGTTCAAGGTTTTTCTGTCTCTTTTTCTATTCCGATCATCTTTTCCGCCGCCATTTCCGGAACCTGTATCACGCCCCATCGATACAGCAGCGGATAGATATAGGATATTCCCCGAATATCACCCAGCTCTTTCGGGCGGCCTATCACTGTGCCCCTCTCCATCTGCAGTGCATTCTGAAACGCCAGCACCACCGAACTCCAGGCCAGAGTCTTGCTCTCCCTGCGTCTGCTCACCAGCAGCTCCCGGTTATAGTCGCCGCTTCGTCCCCGTTTCAGCGTATAAGAAAAGGGCAGGCCTGATATCGTATAAAACGCCTCCCCCTGAAATGCCACAACGGCCTGCCAGAGGGCGTCCTCGGTCCGCGTGCGCTGAAGCCGTTCCACTGCCATGGGCTGCTGCGCGGCGGGGGAACTATCTAAGATATACTTTTGCTTAAACTCGATTACTTTGTTTTGACTTTTCATTTTTGTATGGATATTTTGCTCATTTCTTCTGTGTTTTCTATGATTTGCTCTTTTTCACGCTCTTCTTTTATTCTCGTATCACGTTCTTCAACCCAACCATAGTTCCACGCACTTATAGTGGCAATCATCAACACACACAATACAACGTTTGAAATTAGTAATGGTTTTATTTTATTCCTGTTTTCTTGTAGCCCATTCACTAATCTATCTACATAATAAAACAAGCCAAATAATATATTGATTAGCACCAAACCTATTATCAATGAAACCAATATAATTCTGTATACACTCACTGTATTAATATTATTAAGTACGGATGTGGAAAATGCTATCCCGCCTGTAAAGGCCAGTACAACCGCTGCAAATATTCCTAAAATAGAGATGTACTCTCTTTGCTGTTTTTCTAATTCAGTTTCTACATTACTTTGAGCTATTTTTGTCCTATTAATTTCTGTCTGGATCTGATTCAATTGTGACTGCATATCAATAATTGCTGTCTCTCCAGCAGTTTTTCTGTCTCCCGCATCTGAGTACAAAATTCTCGCAATATCTAAACTTACGTGGTCATATAATTTCCGAATACTATCACTTATATCAATGATATTTCCCTGTTCATCTCTGTTTTGAGGTCTGTATTCCATTCTTATTAGCGATAAATTCTGCCCCAGAATATTAATATCACCCTGTTTCGGATCCTGTTGAATCTGCGTTAGCACAGTAAATATATCTGAATAGAAATGCCTGTACCTGTCTTCCCTATTAGGTGAATAGTACAGTTTCTCCAATCGTTCATACACATCCTGTCGCTTTGCTTCATCTTGAAGCATCTCCTGGTCCTTTGCCAATCCAAAAAGTATATCACAGAATTCTTTGCGTTTTTCCTGTTCCGTTTTCAAATCCATTTACCCCACCGCCTTTATCAGTTCAGTGGGAATAATTTGATGATTACCTAATCCATTTTTATATATCTCAGCCCAAGCCCCGCCATCTTTATGAGTCTCAGCTACCATATCCCAAGGATTAAGTTTCCTTTTTTCTTCTATTATTTTATCAATAAATATAACATCTGAAGGTGCAACTGAAAATGTAGCTTTACTAATAGATATTGGCATAGCACCAAAACCACAATAATGATAATAAACATTCGGAACAACCGGCCCAAATTGCCAAGCTTCTATATCATCAGAAAAAGCCAGTTCACCGCGTTGCAAAAAATCTTTCTGTATATAATATAAGATTTTTTGCAACTGAAGATTACTGATTGGTTGACCATCCGTTATACACTTTGATACTATATATTTTGATATATCAATCGCATTATACATATATGATGACCGCCTTTCAGTTTTTCATTATATTAATAATAAATTACCAATTCTTTTTTTAGTGTACCATAAAAATTGTATTCAGTCAATCATTTTATCGAACATTTGTTCTTTTCGCTTATTTTTCACGGAGTCAGCTGTAAGGCTTCGCTGCTATCAATCATCACATACTTTTATCTCTATATGCTTTCCCAACGCCGATACGTATTTCTCCAGTACCACAAGCGTCGGGATATGCTTTCCGCTCTCTATTCTCGCAAGATTCGGTGGCTGTATCCCTGTTATATCCGCCAGCTCCTGCTGTGTCATTCCCTGACGCTTTCTTTCTGTGACAAGTTCTTTTACGACTTCCGTCGTCGAATTCTGAACCATATTCTGGATCGCGTCGGCATATGGAGTCTTTAATGGGGTCTGACCCCACTGTGTAGATATTCAGATCCTCCTGTGGATACGTCACAGATCATCCAGCAGCGTCCAGAGAAGCTGTAACACCGGGAAGGGAGCGGACCTGATATCGGACATAAAAAATCTATGTTTTGCACAAAAATCAGGTGGGCTTTTGAGGTGTTACTTCCCTGACTTTGGGATTCAGCGGATTCAGCCCCATCATAAGATACCGGAACTGTTCCTCTGTAAGGTCTGCGGCCTCTTCGCTGGTCCTCGGCCAGGACAGGGATCCTGCCTCCAGTCGCTTGTAGAGCTGAAGGAAACCGTCTCCCATCCATAGGAGTCCCTTGATGCGGTCGGACCGTCTGCCGCAGAAGAGAAATAAGGTTCCCTTTTCGAAAGGATTCTGATGGTATCTGTCTCCGATGATCATGGACAGCCCATCAATTTCTTTCCGCAGATCCACATATCCACAGGCGAGCACGACTCTACGGATACCGGCAGCATCATCAAGCATGAAGTACCTCCTGCAATAGCCTGCAAAGCAGTGGCTCCGAAACATCATTTGCTAATTCCAGAGTCAGTCTGCCAGATCTGATTACAGCAACCGGAGTCATTGCTGCAGGGACGGTTGGCACTGGTGCTATATCCAGAGCAGTTTTTACCGGGATTTCTACAAAAGAGAGGTCAGATGGGTTGGTAACTTCCTGGAGTCCCTCATGTTCACAGACTTCCCGGCGGATCTTTCTGAGCCAGTAATAGTAAGATTTTTCAGAAATATCGTTTTCAGCAAGCCACTGCTTTGCCGTAGTGCCTGCCGGTCTGTCCTGGCACTGTCGGATGATGTTTATCCAGTTCGACCTGCGGACAGTGTGAGTTAATTGATCCATGCGCTTTAGCCTCCTCTAAAAAACTAATAGTTTTTTCGTGTCATTTAGAGTGTGGCATAAAAAAACTAATTAGCCAAGGCGCAGGATTTGACGTTTACCCTTCAACGGTATGTACATGCTGCTCCATCAGGGCGCCAGAGCCTTCGAGCGCTGGACCGGCCGGGAGATGCCTGTAGAATATATCCGGGAGCGTTATTTCCGCTAGAGCAATTTCCGCGGACATGCAAGCACCCTGCGAGTCTCTGAACGAAACCCGCAGGGTGCTGTTTTATCTGAACGCCTCTTCCAATTTCTGCTTACGTTCTATGAACACTGCTTTAAAATATAATCCATTCCATCGTCTAATTTTAGAACCTTCGCATTCTTTGATAATATCTTTATGATTATATTAAGATTGCTCGTATCTTTATAATCCGAATCATATATGAATAATACCTTCTTCCGCGTTCCTAGTTCATCCGCCACAAATGACCATTGTCTAGCATTTCCTATAACTCGTTTCAAATTTTTTCCTTTAAACGAGAACATCTTAATACACAAATCTTTGACCTGATAATCAAAAGTAATTTCATCGCTGTACGGTCCATCTACCTTTTGCGATGAACAATACTCAAGATTATTAGATTCTAAAACTCTTCGAATCAATTTCTTTTCTTCGTTTCCATTCAATCTTTGTGATTTAGCTAAATCGTATTTTAAATATACCTTTGACAAATCTTCAACATAATTCTCACTTTCGCTAACGGAAAGCGTTCTAATTGATGAAAATCTAAATTCATTTGCATATACTTTTATATATGAAGCAAGATCAAATTTTTGATTATAATTAAAAATCGAATTTTCTATCTCTTCTTTTATGCCCTTTAAATAAAGCTTTACAAAATCAATGTCTGCCTCGTCATCAAATGACTGAAAACGTTGGAAATTGGAGATATACTTAAAATCACGCTGTCCTGTAGCGATGTTATGAAACAAAACTCCAATACACAAACATTCATCTGAAATCGGTGAATGGTAATAATTCAGTGCTGCATATTCAATGTGATACATAAAGCTCCTCCTTCCTCATCTATTATGGTATGCTATAATTGTTGAAATTATTACATCCAAATTGTTGACTCTGTAAAGAATATATTTTACAAGCTCATCTAAATCTGTTTGTTTAGGTTTCCACTCATCCGGAATGTAACCGATAAGTTCTACTATTATATCACGATTAATTTTACTTTTAAATACCAAACTTTCTTTTTCCAACATTTCTTTTGTAATTGAAAAATTTTGAAAAAACATTTGATAAAGATAGGCATTATACTCCAATACCTTCGTATTTAATAAATCATTTTCAGCCATAGCTCTTTTCAAACAATTTGCATCCCAAAAAGTCTGATTAATAAAAACATGCGTGTGATCTATCACCTTAAGTGAAATATCGTCTTTACAAAATCTAACTAAAAGATTACCAGGATTTCTATCTGTATTAAAAATAACATGGTCAAACAGTAAAATTTTCACAAAATCCTCTTTATTTCTCATCTTACCAATAATAGACGGAAGTAATTTTGTAACCTTAGGCATATATTCCGAAAAAAATGCTTTCCCATAATTATGTAAATCTGCAAGATTCTCATCTAGTATTTCTGATGAACTATCTAAAATACATATGCCCGATCTTGGCATCGGAATATCCAACAAAATAGCTAATCGATAGCATAAATACTCATTGAAAAGAACCAAATTACCTTCCGGTCCATTATATAATTTTGTAATTGCTTGTGTTCCATCTTCCAATATAGCAAATTTAGGTTCTGTAGAACCAAGGTTCATATTGTAACATAATTGGCTGATTTTGGGCTCGTTAATGAATATCACCTCCTCATAACTACTCAAGGACATTATATTAGAAATCTTATCTATTTGCGAGATAATATATTTCTTTTTGTCAAAACGAATGCCCATGCATATAATCAGACCAACGGGCAATCAGAATCACAACAGTTTAATTTCCTATTTTATCCAGATTATCAACAATGAATTTTTGCGCAGCTTCATTATACAAATTAACCGAGTAACGATTTCCATAACTGTTTACTTTCGTTTCATTTATAATCCCCAATCTGTTACCAAGTTCTGTTGCTACCTTATATTTATTTCCATTTTCCATTTCTCTCTGTTCTAAATATCCCTGCTTTAATAACCAGCTTGTAATATCAACAGCACGCAATTTTTTCATATAAGCTTCAGCTTTTCCATTAAGTGAATAGACTAATGCGCTAATTGAAACAGGGATCTTTGAGTACTCAAAAGCTGCTTTTCCCTCTTCGCTTAAACAGAATCCCAATTTTTTCATTTTCAAATCAACATTTTTTTCCGATCTTTCAGCCGCATAGATAATTTCCCCCAGAAGTTCTGCAACCTTATGATTGTACTGTTTTATAGCTTTACTGTTAAGGATTGTATCTTGTGAAAATTTCAGATTGGTTGTCGGCTCTTTCCCAGCTTCCAGTGCCTGCGCCATCTGATATAACCGCCTTATTTCTTCAATATTCATTTCATATTTCCCATTCTATCTTATCCAATTGCCTAAGAAGTTCTTTTCCAATATCTGGTTCTATCATATATACGAAATATGCTTTTCCATACATATGCTCTTTATAAAATCGCTTACTGCACCCTATGTGTTGCAAATGATTTGCTAGACCATACTTTTTACAGTAATAAATTTCCTGAAATATTTTCTTTTTGTACTTTTTCTTTACTCTGATCTTATCCCCTGAAACAACTACACCAGTCACTTCCTGCCTTTGATAATTATACTGTATCCTTGTTTTTCTCTCATTGATGAAAAATTTTTCATCTTCTATGATCTTTTTTACCGGTATGACAATATTTTTAATGTCATAATCACTTGAAAAAGTCAAATCATCTGCATATCGCGTATATACAGCTTGATATTTCTCAGCCACTCTATATAATCTTTTATCCAGTTTCAGACAAATTATATTGGATAAATACGGACTTGTTGGTGCTCCCTGTGGAACCTTTCCCTCATATGTGCATAATCTGGAAAGTATGTATGATACCTCTATTGTATACCCGTAATAATAGAATACTCGAAACACTTGTTCCTGTGTAATTGATGGAAAAAAATCCTTCATGTCCATATTTACCACACATTTTTTCCCGAGATGTGCCTTTGCGTTCGTCGCTATGGAATGTTCCTTTCTAAACCCCATCGCCTGATCAGAAATTCTGAGTTCATATAAAATATTCTTTAAAATCCACCTTTGAATCAGTCGCAATTTCATCGCCGGAATAAGCAGTTCTCTTATTCCTCCATTTTTCTTTTCGATCTCCGCTTTCCGATAATAATTTTCTTCAAGATTCGCCATCATAACAGTTAGCCCTTCAAGCTCTATACCTACTAAAGCCGCAAAATGAGCTTTGTCAAAAATAACCGGCAAATTTAAGTCGATCATATTATCTGCATATTTTATTGCCGCCTGTATGTCTTCCTCACTCTCATTATATTCTGTTAAAAGCTTACGCAAATTTTTTATGTACTCTGCCTTATCCATAATTATCTACTTTCTAAAACGTATCTGCTACCCAATCCTGTATTTTCTTTTAAGCCATGCATTCGTAGTGAGCTTCTCACTACGAATGACTAGATATTGTTGCAATGCCAACATATCCAGTATAAGCACGCTTAGCTGCTTATACTGGCATATAAAGAAACCTTATTCCTATGAAAGACCACTGTTCTTTCGCTTCTAACAGATACGTTTTAGAAAATCGACAACTATACACCTCTGCTATGAATTTCTCCACTTTTTCTTCGAGAAATTCCTCACATAAAATGGTTTATCTAACGGCCAAGCTTCTTTTAAAACAGAATTTTCCAATTCTCCTTCTTTAGCCTCATAATACTCTTCCATGGGAGAATTCATTAACCACATTCTTCCAGCAAAAGATATCCGTAACATAGCTTCTTCATAAATCAATTTTTTCTCAACAATCATCCGTTCAAGCATGTCTTCCAATTGTGCAAACGATATACCAATGCTGTGTCTCAATTCACTCAATGAATATTCATCCACGTGATTTCGAAAATAAGCCAGAATTAATAATTCAACATATTCTTCTATCATTTCTACTTTTCCTTAAATAGTTACTTTCACTTCGCAATTCTTTATCTCTTTTCATCATCTTCCAGCTCGGCTTCTCATCATCATTCCTGGGAAACAGTGCCTTATTACCTTCTACATCTTTCCAGAAGATTGGCAACGTATTATTCGGCGTATTATTGTAGAAAGCCACCAAAGCTTCTGTATTCTTATATCCCAACACATTTTTTTCCGGAAGTCCATATTCTACCGATAATCGCTTAAAATCCTTTCTTCTTTCTGCTGGTTGAAAATTACGTTCAAAAGCAGCTGGAGTACAGGTTCCATAGAGTACAGATATATTAAGCTTGGCTTCTATTCTCAATTCTTCAATCTTTTTTAAAGCCTTCTCCATGACATGAACAACCAGATAATATATATGTTTATCTCGCATTATGTCTTTGTTTGCCATGATATAATCCTTAAATGTTTTTCCTGAACCACCAAAATCATCTACAAAAACAATATTTTCAATATAATCCAAATCTTCTTTCGGCATTTCCTTTAAATTCGGAATCACCACATGGCAACTCAATCGATTAAGCATACGGTATTCTATTATATATTCATATCCACTATTGAGCCTGCCCTCTTTGTTCGGCAATACACAATAAATTGTATTTTCAAATTCAACACCCTGCATTTTCTGCAATTTTTCATGCAATGCAACTAATTCTTCATTCACGTTCTGATGCGTATAATAATCAAAGCCTGGCATCAAAGAATTAACTATTTTAGCTAATTCTTCTGGCATTTTCCCCAACCACTCTGGATAGCGTTGAAACGCATTTTCCGTATCTTGTTCAATTTCCCAACGACGCTTACATTTCTCAAAGATATCAAGTACTTTTTCCATTTTTATAAAATAGCTTCTTCTTTAAAATCAACAAAAGGTAACCGCATTTCTATTTTTAAATTACCATTCTTTTCCCTTCTTGTCAATCTCTTTTTGGGAACATATGTTCTTTTTTCTTGTTGTACAGCATTAAAGCATACTCATCCGATTCCATCCATCCGTAAACGTCAAATCCTGCGCCTACCCTTAAATTTAGCGCCGCTTTTATTGAGCGGCGTGGTTTCTGGCATTCCTCGGGAAACTCATCTGCCCAGGGCATCAGCTGGTCCAGTTTTGCCGGATCTATATTTCCTTTTTCGTCACAATACTTAGACAGCTCCATGAGGATATGCCTGAAGTAGTAGTATAGGCGCAGATTGTTCAGCTTTGCTGTTTCCGAAATAACTGTAAACAAGAGCTCTGGCTCCTTTTGCTGTGTTATAGAACATCCAATTCTTCTTTTATCTGAACACCTCTTCCAATTTTCTTATGGTTCTCTCCAGCCCCTTTAAATATTCCTTTTGTTCCTCTTCCGAACTCTGCGCCACCCAGCAGGCAATCTGTTCCTTCTTTTTGTCTATCGGACTCATCGTCACAATCGTATCTCTCACATCCACATTTTCTACAAAATCGTCAATCAGATTATCGATTGTCCGCTTCCTGTCCAAAAATCTTTTCAGCAAAACAAATAATTCTTCATTCTCCTTTGGCTGTACATAGTTCATCTCTTTCAGCTTTCCCCAGCATGTCACCGAAAGCAAATGCTCTATCTCATAAGGCAAATCCAGCTGTTTCCTGTATAGCTCCAGAATTTCATCCGAAGGCTCCAGATATTTTACCTGAATTTCTGCCGTCGACCGCTTTCCCCTGTAGATTTCGTGTCCGCACAGTTCCTCATGGGCTTTGCGTCCGGCCTCATCCTTATCAAACAAAACAACCGCCTTACTGGTATAGCCACTATAAATCCATGCGCATGCCCAGTTAATCAGCCTGCTGCATCCGCCTTTCCCTTCCTCTGTAAATATCCGCAGCTGTCCTCTTTTTATCTTCTCATAAAGATCCTGGGAATAATGCTTGATTGCCAATTCCAGGTACTGCTTATCCGTCTTCCCTTCTACAAATATAGTAGGAATATCACACAGGAGATTTTGATTTAAAATCTGCTTCGTACGTTCCAGTTCTCTCTCTTTTTCCTCAATATACGGCGCTACCAGAGGCATCAGTCCCATCGTAGCGCTGAGATACGCATTGTTAAAGGCCGTGCTTAATTTCGTGCCTTCGCCCTTCTCTTTTCTGGAGGTATAAAAAATCCTTGTTCTGTCATCCGATTTCTTGTTGTAAAAAGCCGGTGAATGGGTGGTAACAAACATCTGGATATCCATCGAATACTCCAAAAAATCCTCTGCCATCTCGAATGCGCGCGAAAGCTCTACGCCGTTTTCCGGCTCTTCGAATCCCCAAATCGTAGTTGCCTTAGACGCGCCTCTGTTGCGGGTTTTCTGAGCCTGATCCGCAATATATTTTAAAATAATCGGAATATGCCTTGCCTGTATACCGTCTCCGCGCATCTCCAACGGAATCGTAATATCTTCCGAAGTTCCTGCCGTTTCGAATACCAGTGTTTTGAACATTTCGCTCATATTCTGCGGAATCGAAAGCCTGCTATCAATTCCAATCCTACGAGCTACCTCCTGATGGATCTGATCCGTATAATCCCGCAGTACCGCTGAAAATTCCTTCATGGACTGTTCCAGCGGGCTGTCCAGTACAGCAGAAGCCGTCATATATACATCTGCCAGCAACGCCTTATAGTATTCTCTGCTCTTTACTGCCGGTACATACTGATAACGCACTCTCTGAAGCGCTACCTGGATTCTGGAACGCTCTGTCGGTCTCTTTCCGTCCGCATCCAGGACAACGTCTGTCTTGTATCCATTCGCTTTCCATATCTTCCGCCATGTATATAAGCCGGCATTCTTATAGGAGTCTGGAATCTCGAATTTAATTTCAATCGCAATCTCCTTAGGCCGATGGGATTCCGGGCGATATAAATACGTGAAATCCCGCTGAAAATCAAACGGCGTCTTATAATCTGTCTCACCACAGAAAAATAAATTCAACGCCTTTAACACATTGGATTTACCCGCATCATTCAGTCCTACGAAGATATTCATATCCTTCGCTTCCAAATATTCGTTCTTGATGCTTCTGAAATTTTTAATTCTGATGGAATGAATTGTAATTCTGGTACCCATTGTTTTTCCTTTGTGTGTGATTTCTTAAAACATTTCGTGCTTGTTTTTTTAATGTTTCAACGTAATCTGGCGGGTCCCTAAGCACCCCACTGACATCCCAACCACATTCCAAATCACATCATTCACATCCGCGCACCCCCGCCCTGTCAGATATTGCACGCATTCACAGAACACCGACAACGCCACTCCCAGCATCAGGAGCTGAAACCAGTTTCGCTGACGCTGTGTCCGGGCGGCTGTCCAGCCCAGTGGGACATATAATAAAATGTTCAGCAAATTACCTGCCCAGATTCCGGCACCGGGCCAGAAGCGCAGGTTCCAGCGGATGCTTTCGTCATAGCCGGGCGCACGGCGCAGGATGGTAATATATAGAATCAGGAAAATGCAGTAGCCAGGCAGAATATGCGACCTTTTTCGCCCGGCCAGCCACGCCACCACTCCCAGAAGCACCAGAAAAATAATTTCCTTCCCGGACAGGTTCAGGCTTGTACTATAATGAATCTGATGCAAAAGTTCCTGCAGAAATATGGTTACTCTTGAAAATGTCAAATTGGATAACTCCTTATATTAATCCGCAATTCCATAAGCTCACATGTTTTTTGTAGCGGCTGTTCCCTGCTCGGTGAAATGCCCTGGGCTGGGCGCACGGGTCTGACCCCAATGCTAGGAGTCTACCGTTCTCACTCAGGTTATTCAGTAGGATCCGACACCAATATTATTATTCTCGATACTTTCATTCTTTAATGCTTCTTTTTGTAACTGTTCAAGTCTCTCCATAAATTCTTTCCATTGTTCTTTAATCTGATATGTCGTTGATTTTAATGGTTTATCTGTATCATACAATATTTCCAAAATCCAGTCATGCACCGTGTAATAAAATTCTTGAACACGCCCTTCATTAATAGGAACACCCATTCGATCTATTACTGACAATCGTATCATATAGCAAACAATTTCAAAATATATGATAAAATCACGCCCTTTAACTATTCTAAGTGGTTTCTTTGATTCATTCAAAAAATGTGAATACCAATTGCGTGTTTCTGCTAATCTAGTCATAAACTTATATCTTGTAACTTTTAACAACGGCATAATTTCACATGCATATTTTTTATGATAGTTAAAAAAATATTTTTTACAAAGCCAATGAACCGCCGCCATATAATCTCCTACAACGCCCTTTTTAGCTTCAGGATATTTGTTATATATTTCCTTTTTTTCAGCTTGTAATTGATTTTTATCAGCATTGTATAACCCTTCAATAATATGAAGCAGCAATGTCATTTTGTGATTTGTTATTACATGGTCATAAGCCTTAGATAAAAGATATTGAAACGAATATATCGGATATGAATTTATTTTTCGTAATTCTTCTATCCTCTGCTGATTTACTGTTGTTTCATCAATATCACAAATGATCAGATTGTCTTTCAAAAAATTATCACTTGTTTCATATTTAACTGCCCGTTTCGATATGTCTATTTCCTTTTCATTAATATAGAATAATTCCATCAAAGGAAACGAACCTAAATAGAAAAAAATTAGACATTCTAATTCATCAAAAAGTTTACTTACTTTTTCTTCTCCTGATCTTCCATATATCTGTATAATCAATTCTTGTCGGTTACTTTCCACTATCACTCTACAATTATCAATTTTAACTGTAAACTTTTGAATCGGATGTCCACTAATTACTTTTGCTCTATATTTAGCTAACATCTGAGTCATAACTTATCCTCCTCACTTCTAATGGGGTCAGGCACCAATGCTTAGCTAAGGGCAATGTTGGTTTGGCTGAGATTCAATCCGCCAAGCCGGATGATCTCACGATACTTGGTCATAAATGGTGACCTCCTTCGTAATGAATTTACGTTACAAAGCGCATGAATTCATTATAAAGGGAATCGGTATCATCTGACCAGAATTGCGGTATCCAAATCCCGGAATAGTAGTGGTATCACCGAAAACTGAACAGCGGTACTGCATCACCGGAATGACGGTTCAGAATCGCCCGGAATATTCAAACAGATGAGCCAATATAATTGACTTAAGTTAACACTATATTGCTAGCATTGGGATCAGGCACCAATGCTTTTACTTCTAATCTTTCATCGGACAAACTTTTAAACATTTGCCACACCCAACGCACTTATCCCTGTCTACCATCGGATATTCAAATCCCTCTTCATCACTTTGCATTACAATTGCATCTCGACTGCAAATTGCATAACACGCTGTACATCCACAACATTCTTCTTTATTTTCAAATAGTATAATTTTCTTATTAATCATATATATACATTCTCCTCACTTTTAACATTTAAGTATCCTCAACACAGCAGAATATATATCTTAAGTTAAAAACAATGACCCCACTACCCATTTCTTTCACTCTTGTCATTTTCTAAAAACGTAAAATGTAAAGAATACTCTGTATGCCCCCCCCGAAAAATTGTAAAAATTTTTTCAGTTTTCTTTTTTGCCGCACTCCCCAAGAAGCTCCATACTTCTTTTTAAACTTATTAAAATTCATATTATTCAAATCAACATAAAACCTTTCTCTTTTCTTAGGTTTTTTTGCCGAACTATACTCAGCTACATTATTTCTTACTCCTTCTTCGTATGTAGCCTCTTTAGCATACAAATTTGCCTCTATTTTTTTCCAAATAGATTCTCCCTTTTCTGTCCTCACAATAACTAACGACGTTCCATTATCATCAAACATTTCTGGCAAAATTTTATCAATCCCCCAAAAATCTGCTATCGTTATATCTGAATATTTTTCTTTTTTAGCTTTACATTTATAACATGATGGGCGTAAACAATAATTTTTCAAAAACACTTGCATATAAAAACTATCTTCTTTTGGAATATATATTTCATTTTCTTTCATTCCAAAACTTTTCCATCCCGTATCTTTACAGCGAAAATCTACTGCAACTAGCTTTTCTCTATTTTTCTCTTGATACAATGCATATTGCTTCCATAAATTTGGCGAGGGTACTCCGTGACAAATAACATCAACGCACACTAAATTATCATATTTTACATTCAAAAATTTTTTCAGTCCATTTATTTGACACCCTGTCCCCGAAAATAAAACCATTTTTCCATTTTTCAAATCACCTTCAACGTCTCTATAGGTATCACCTACTTTAGCTTGTAAATACTTTGAACCTCTTAATAGCTTAAGTTCATCCTCTTTCTCAACTCTGATATATTCTGCTGAATAGCAATCTTTTGTCATTGCTACACCATATACAACCCCATTATCTTTTAAAATACTAATTGCTATTGCTGAAAATATTCCTCCTGACGAACTTTGTTGCCTTACAGTATTTTCATTATAATACGCTGCATATACTTTCATTATAATACCCTTTTGTTCTTATTTGCTTATTGCTACTTTTATGTTCTTTCTATATTCTATTAAAAATAACGCTATATAAACAATTCCGCCTATAGCTATCTTTAATAGTATGGTTATCATATTATTATTGTAGTATATCTTTCGAATAGATGCATACATTATAATTCCATTCATCATAAACGTTATTGCACATTTTATGCTTTCTCGCTGTTCTAGCTTCTTAAACGATGCAACTATTTGAAATACGCACACGCTTCCTTCCGCTAAAAGAGTTCCAACTGCCGCACCTACACTGGCATAACGTGGTATTAATAATGTATTGATAACTATATTAACTATCGCACCAATTATAACCGAAATAATAAAAATCCAATCTTGCTCAAAGGGAATTAAATATTGTGTCCGAACAACATTTGAATATGCTAAAAACAAAGTGCTAGGCAATAAAATCATATAGAGAAGTATGCATTTATCATATCCCTTTCCATAAAAAACAGGGATGAATTCTGTTGATACACTTATCATTCCAAAACATAATGCCGAGACTAAAAACATTGACACGCCAATCATCGGCAAGAAAAATTTATTTGCAGCCTCTTCGTCAGTTTTAACCAATGACGATATTCTTGGTAACATCACTGTTCCAATAGCAGTTACAATCCCCATTGGTATAGCAATTACTTTTTCTGCACTTTCATAAAATCCCACTTCAATTAAAGTTGACATTTGTCCCAACATAATTTTATCCATAATTTTATATAAGCTAACTGCAATTATTGGAATAAATAATATTATGTTTGGCCTAATATGTTTCCGAAATACCGAGAACGGAACCCAATGAAATTTTATTATTTTTCTCAAAAACATCCACATAATTACTTGCGAGGCTAAATAACTCCCAGCCATTAACAAGCAATAAATACTTATATCGTCAGAATTTTTTACAAGAACAAATACTAATATAATAGTAAATATTTTTATTACACTATTTCTAAAAACTGTTAAATCAAATCTTTCCAATCCAAAAAAAAGCCAATTGATATCTAACATTCCTGATAATACATACGGGAAAAACAACCATACTATAATTGTCTTGCCAATAAATATGCCATAAAAAATGTATCCCATTATAACAATTATTGCAATGCTGATTTGCATCGAATATATTTCGCAAAATATCCGTTCTACATTTCCATTGCCTTCCACTTTTCCTTTAGCTATCTGTCTATTTCCATAATTATTAAGCCCTAACATAATAAAAATCACAAAATAATAAGCAATTGAATAATTATATGAATATATGCCAATATTATGTGGTCCTAACACTCTAGACACATATGGAGTTGTAATCAATGGTGCCAAAAATGCTAACATCTGATATGAAATGTTATATATCAAATTTTTACCAATTTTAGATTTCATAATCCCCATCACCGCAATTTATTTTTGTAATACCTTGAAACAGTATCAGAAAGAAACGGAACTTTTAAAATTATATATAACATATAGTCTTCAATTCCCGGTTCTTTAATCATTTCAAAATGTAATTTTCTATATTTTCTCTGATTTTCTTTTACATCATTTTTTAAAATCAATTTATAATATTTGTCTTTCACGAATCTCTCTATTTTACTGTCTTTGACCCCCATATTTTCTATAATATTCAACAACAGTTCCGATGAATCATGATAAAATTTTAATTTTTCTTCATACGACTTATCTATATGCGAATGACTCGTTTTTCTAATATAATAAACAAATAATTTTTTTTCGATAACTCCACATTCATACTTGTAAGCAAGAGGAAGTAGCAACTGCCAGTTTTGACCCAGCCTACTTTCAATTATCCTTTTTTCCGGAATAACTTTCCATAAAGCTTCAGTTTTGACCATATAAATTCCTGGTGGAAAAAATATGTTTTTTTCTTTTAACAAATTCCAAAACATATCTTTCGTTTCTTTTACGTATGGGACATACTCTTTTATAAGCAAATTTGTTTCTTCATCCCTTATATAAGCCCCACACTGCACCCATTTATAAGATGGATTATCAAAAAAAAATTTCACTTTTTCTTCTATATTATTTTTAAGGAGTTCATCATCTGCATCTAGCCAAACCAAATACTGGCCTTCCACATATTTTAACCCTGCATTTATTGCAGAAGCCTGTCCGCCATTTTCTTTATCAATCACCAAATATCTTTCTAATTGAACTGTTTTTATTTTATATTCTTCCAAAATACTTCTTGTACTGTCTGTCGAACCATCATTGATTATTATGAGTTCAATCTTCTTATAACTCTGATTTATTATTGACTCAATACATCTCTCTATATAGCCTTCGCCATTATAACATGGTACCACAATCGAAACTAGCGGCATTATTTTACTATTATCCATAATTAAACTAACGCTTTCTTTATAAATTTTCTTCCTCTTATTTGCAAATTCAAAATAGTTTCTTCATTGTTCTCAAAATCAACATCATATATATTTTCCCAGTCTATGCATTCATATTTTCTATCATTCAAAGCAAACATATTCAATAAAGTGTCTATTCTACTAGAAAGTTTTTGTGAACTTGTTTTTCTTTCTGATACTATGAACGGCCTTTTAAATATTATTGAAAAAACGCAAGCATGAAAACTATCTGTAAAAATTATTTTTGCTGCCCGAATATACTGTAAAAAATATATCGGATCCATATCTTCAAACATTACTGTTTTGGGATCCATTATATCAATAATTTTTAAATTATCCCTTTTTGCTATTTGTTTTATTCTTTTTTGAATTTCTATCGAAACTGGACCAAGGAAATACACTAATACATACTCCTCCGGTAATGTTGACTCTCTCTTTTCCGAAATTAATTTTTCCCATTTGCTAGTTTCTAATAGTAACGTAGGATCTGCTAAAAGAGTAGCCTCTATACCAACATTTTTCAAATAATTAACAGCACTCTCTTCTCGAACCGAAATATCCGAAAACCTTCTTATTAATTCTATTTCTTGTTCTCCAATTTCACATTTATCCAATGAAATACCGAATGAAGCAGCTAATGCAATTTTCTTTTTCTTAATATTGGGCAAATAAAATGTTTTTCTCCCGTCCTCATAATTTGGATTCCATACCTGATCACTACCTACAAAGAAAGCATCAAATTTTTCTTCTATTTCTTCAAATTTCTTATCTTTATTCACCATGTATTCTGTTTCAGTCAAATATTTATCTGAGAATTGATGAAATCTTTCTTCACGTTTACGATACTTCTCCTTATACTCTCGTTTTCGTATCATCTCTCTTATTTTCCAAACAATTGAATATATATTAGTACGAAACACTTTTTCAAGCTTATACCTATTTTTTTTCATAATTCTATTTATATCTCGATAAATGCATATTGTTTCAACGTCACATCCGAATTCTCGCAATAAGCATTCACTTGCATAATTTTGAAGTCTGTTTCCAAAATTCTGGTAATCATTTAACGTTATAATTCCAACTTTCATTATATTTCCTTCCAATTTTTTTCATAATTCTACGCATATATTTTAACTCATTAAACAGATAATAGAAAATATACTCTCTATTATTTAGGATTCCAATTTCATGAAAATCCTTTAGATTTTTTTTTGCTCCTGCATTCATTTTTTTAATGTCGGCTGATAATCCCTTTTCTCCTCCTATTTGAGGTTTTCCATTTCCATAACAAACCAACTGTTTATTTATATGAAAATATTTATACTTAAAAGCTATCTTTATAAATAAATTCATATCCTCACAATAACTTTGTTTGGGGTCAAACCCCCCAAATTCTTTAATCGCCTCTGTTCTAGCAATCACTGATGATGTTTGCGGGAAACTCCTAACAATCATATCCTTAGCTTCAACAAAACCGGCTGATATTTTTTTATTCCAACCGATTATTTGATCCTTTTCGTTTACATTCGCTCCAATAATAGAAATATTTGTATATGAATCAATATATTGCTCTTGAATTTTAAGTTTATTTTTATGCCAACTATCATCGGAATCAATAAATGCAATCCACTCACTCTTAGCCATATTTATTCCCGCATTTCTTGCACAACTAACTCCTTTATTCGATTGATTAATTATCCGAATATCAATACCATCTACTTTTTTTATTTTATTTAAGGTTTTCAAAGTTCCATCGTTTGAGCCATCATTTACTATTATAATCTCACTAATCAAAGCTTTTCTAGATTGTCCAAGCACTGACTCTACACAATTTATTATTTCTTTTTCACAATTATATACTGGTATAATAACCGATATACTTTTATCTTTCACAAATTACTCCCCTTCACCTGTCACCCCAAAATAATTTTTAAATAAAATATTAGTATAAAAGAATTGAACAACTATTGGCAATGACAATAACATATTAGAAAAAAATGTGAGCGCTATTATTCCTAAATATATACTATAGTTGCAAATAGCACATTCTTCATTTTCTCCATAATTCATATCATTCCAAAATTTTCCACCAAGCCACCCTATATACATGCTAAAGGCAAAAACTCCTGCTATTCCAAAATCAAAATACGGTGTCAATAATGCGGTAGATACATTGTATGTTTGTGAAATCAGGTAAGAATAATCATTTATAGCTACATCTTTCATTCCCAACGCATTCACAATTGCAGTGGGTAAAAATGCTTTAAGCGATGCAGCCCCAAAATATAATGTTTTCCATGAATCAATTGCAGAAATCATATTGGCAATCGGCGTCATCATATACATGTAAACCCAAACAAAACCCATAAAAAAAAACGGAACACTATCTACTGATAGCTTTGCCGTATTAAGAACATGTTTCGGGTCTGTTCTTATATTTCCAACAATTCCAAAGATTACAATTGTCATAACAAGTAGACCACCTATTTTTTTTATATTAACTTTTCTTTTTAAAAGATATATCGTGGTCAACTGTATTATTTCCGTCATAATTGATTGTCGCGCTAACAAAAGGAAATATACTATATTAATTAAAATTCCCCATTTAAAGATTCTTTTATCTCTTGAATCTAGATAATATATAAGTAATATGTTCAATGTGAACCATGATAATGAATTAATAAAACCATGTATAGACGGAATTCCAAACGATGCATAACTACCTTTACGTCCACTTATTAGCCAAACAAGCGGAAATCCCTTACAATACAGCACTTCTACTCCAATAAGAAATATCCAAATTATCGCCAATGTTTTAATATAATCATATTTTGTTGTAGCTTTAATTAACCTAATATTACTTACTACTACCGTATGTTTGCACCGTGTACTTATAAAAAAAGATAGGTTATACGCTAACAGCATACATAAAAAACAAATTCCGGCTTTTAATGAGATATCGTTCGTATACACTTTTGATAACTTAATCCCATATAATATAAAACATACAAACCATATACCATTAAAAACAATTATAGGATTTGATAAATTTGTTTTTTTAATTATGCCACTAAAAAAAGGAATTCCTGATACCACCAAAATAAGAAAAAGCATTTTACCATTTCACCCAAAATCTAAATATAATAATTTACAAAGAATAGCCACCTATTATATATAGTAGCTTAAACATTATCGTTTCAATATATTTTTGCCTGTAAAATTTTGTACTTTTTATATATTTAACTCGTTTCGCTAACGTATCTTGATTTTCGAAAAAATTTTTTACCTCGAGTAATTCACTATCCGTCATATATTCATTATAACATTCCGCAAGATATTGCATTTGTAGTGCTATCGCTTGCCCCTCAGCTCTTAATGCTCTTCTAATTCTCGCTTTCATCCATTCAAATTTGTTTTTTCCATACCCTAATTGATTTTTTCCATGCATTCGATACAATGTATGTTCGGAATTATCAAAAACAACTCTCCCAACAATAGCTGCTACATTTGTAATCCACAAATCCTGTGAGTAAATTTTATTCGTATCTTTTGTATTCTGAACAATTATTTCTGCAAGTTCTCTATTAATCACTTGATTATGTCCCGGACAAATATTTTGAATTGCAGTATTATAAAACACAATCTCTTTAATTTTCTTTTGTGTAGTCTTCCCGCTAAACTTTAAATCTGCATCTACAATTTTAGAACTACAACTATATAATAACGGTTTCTTTTCCTTTTGTATGCTTTGAATTGCTATTTTAAGTTTATCTGATAACCAATAGTCGTCTTGATCGCAAAATGCAAAATAACTATATTCACCATTTTTTAAACCATACTCTAATAATGAGAAAAAACTCCTAACTAAACCTATGTTTTCTCCATGTATTATCTCTATATGATTATATTTTTTTTGTAGCATATCTAATATTTCAACAGTACTATCCTGCGAGCCATCATCTCTTATAATAATTTTTACATTTTCTATATCTTTTTGAGCCAATATACTCATTATTTGCGGTTCAATGAATTTTTCTCCATTATATGTTGAAAGTAATACTGCTATTTCATACTTCGAATTCATAACTTTGCATTCCTACTTTATCGTTGATACATTTTTTCCATTTTCTACTGCCACGCTCGCCGTCACCTGTCCATCCGCAATCCCTTCCGTAGAATCCTTGATAAACAAGATCTTCACCGTCGCAAACATCAGCCGCAAGTCCTCAGACACCGACATACTATTAATATACATCAGATCCATCTGCAGCTTATCGTACGGCGTGGTATTATATCTTCCCTCAACCTGTGCAAACCCGGTCAACCCCGCCTTTACCTGCAGCCGCAGATTAAACGCCGGCATTTCTTCCTCATACTGGGCCGCAATCTCCGGTCGCTCCGGTCTTGGGCCTACGATGGTCATGTCGCCCTTCAGGATGTTGAAAAGCTGCGGCAGCTCATCCAGGCGGCATGCGCGGATGAAATGTCCCACCGGAGTAATCCGGTCGTCGTGGGCGGATGCCAGACGGGCGACGCCGTCCTTTTCCGCGTTGACGCGCATACTGCGGAATTTCAGAATCTTGAATTCTCTGCCGTCCTTGGTCAGGCGCACCTGCTTATACAGGGCCGGGCCATGATCGTATGCCATGATGGCGATGGCGGTCACCAGCATAACCGGGCTGGTGACAATGATGCCAATCAGGGACACAAAGATGTCAAAGGCACGCTTGATGAACAGATATTCCGGCGACGGCTGCGACCGGCGCACACGTACCAACGGTACGCTGAACATCTGCATATAGGTGGCTCCGGCCATGATGACGTCGCCCACATGGGGAGCGATGTAGCCCTGTACGTTCTGCTCCACACAGTACTTGACGATACCATTTCTTAAGGTCGCCGGAATGCCTGCCACGAAGACTACATCGTAGCCTTCTATCTCCCGGATGATGGCATGAATGTCATCCACCGGATTCTTCATATATTTCTGAACATCGAATTTGCTTGAAAAGTATTTGATCTCTTCCAGCTTCTTCAGATCGTTGTCTTCTTCGTAAATAATAACTGTCTTTTTCGCTTTGTGAATCCGGAAATAGACCTTATTGGCTGCCAGACTCCAAACAGCGTTCCAGATTCCCTGCAGTACCACGATTCCCAGCAGGGGCAGCGGGTTCAAAAGCGCGACTCCGCTTACTGAAGCAACCACATAGACAATTCCTGACACGATGACGTCAGACAGGCTCAGAGAATAGATAAGCTCCGATACTCTGCTTCCGCCCACATCGTAGGCATTGTATACTCTTCTCATGATGACGAGAAGAATCGCGTAGAACGCGCAAATCAGCATACCCGATTCGGTGAGGCCCGGGTAACGGCCTGACGCATAATAGCCATACCAGCCGAAGGCAAACAGCGCGATGGACGCCGCCACATTGAGTACCTTCATGCCGCGCATTAAAATCGTCTTTTTCATCTCACGGTATCTCCCCACATGGTCATCCCTTCGGACTCCCCTCTTTTCTCATTCAGGTCCAGGACAGGGGAGCTTCTCAAAAGCTCAAAGCTCCTCTGTTCCATCCCCTCATCTGGCTTAGATTAAGCCTCTTTCTTCTTCAGTGCTACAGAAGCTGCTCCGAGAACAACTGCTGCGCCGATCCACATCATCCAGTCAGATGCTGCTCCGGTCTTCGGAGAAGTAGCTGCGGATGAGGAAGAACTGCTGCTGGAGCTGCTGGAAGAGCTGCCTGAGCTGCTTCCGCCGTTGCTGCTGCCTGTGTCAGCGACAATTACAACCGGAGACAGGCTTGCGAACTTGGCAGTTACAGTCTTGGCTGCTGCATCGAAGCTGGACTCTACTACTTCCCATGCAGTTCCGTTGAAGTGAAGAACGGTTACGTTCTTTACGGAGCTGGTCAGGTTCTGAACGTTGAAGGTTACAACGTACTTGCCGTTCGCGTCCTTCTGAGCGCCGTCAGCCTTTACATCCATAACCGGAGTAAGAGCAGTCTTGCCCTCTACAGCCTTCTTTACCTCTTCCGGAGAATTCTTAACCATTTCGGTCAGGTTCTTCTCCTCGCCGTTCTTCGCATCGATCGCTACTGTGTAGCCTGAGCTTACAGTTACGCCTGTAACTGCGCTGCCTGCTGCGCATACGGTCAGAGTCTGAGCTGCCAGAAGTCCAACAATCATCAGTGTTGCAAGAATCTTCTTTCTCATGTTTCTTACCTCCATATCCTTTCTTAAGATTCTATAGATACCAGTACAGCTTGTACCAGGTATCGTCGGTCTGCCTGGCCCTTGTAGCAGGTGGAGAGGGTGATAATCTTATCCTCCTCGGTCACCGGGATGTCGGTGTCTACAAAGGCGTTCATGTCGCGGATGTTCCGGACACTGTCGAGATACGCCCGGAATACGTCCGGGTCCTTGAAATCAAAGCTCAGCATCAGATGCCGGCTGTCGTAGAGATATGCCGCGAAAATGGTGTAATGCAGGATTTTATCCGGCATGTAGATGGTGATATCTCTGTTGTTATCGAAAAACTCCCGGTCACTGTAGTTGTGAAGGGTACGGAACATGCTTCCGTTCTTCATGTTGTGGCCGTAGATGATGGTATTCGGATCGGTAAAGTCCTTGCTGTTATAGTCCTCGGTGAAGATGGCCCCGGCGATGCTCCCGGCTCCGTCTACACTGTGGTTCAGGTAATAGCCGTTATCGCCCTCCCGCTGCAGGATGGGGTAATCCACGTTGGTGCCCGGGATGGTGATCCAGGCGTAGATATCCGGATTTTCCGCCTGCAGGGCTTCGAAATCCACCGGGATATCCAGCGGTTCTTTTTCTTCCTCCGGCTCCGCTTCCACGGTTTCCGGTTCTTCTGTCTTTGCCTCTTCCCGAAGCTCCTCGTACTCTTCTCCGGCCTTCTGCTCTCTTACCAGCTTGACGCCGCCCACGACCAGGCACAGGATGGCTGCCGCGCCGAGAAGGTACGCAATTGTTTTTTTCTTCATAGCGTTCTATTCCGCCTTTTTATAAAATGTCTCCAGAATCTTCTGATACAGGGCGCCGTTGTCCACATGGTATTCGTCGTACTGTTCGCCCTCCACGCCCTCGCCCGGAATCGTCCAGCGCTCCACGGTCTCGCCTGTGGAAAGTGCTTCCATGAGCTTCACAAACCAGTCATTGCTGATGCTGGTGACCAGATAGGGCATCAGGTCTTCGTAGAGCTTTGTGACCTTGGACGGGTCTGCCGCGGCTGCATTGCCGAAGGCGTCCAAGAATGCCTGCTGGCGCTCCATGCGGGTAATGGCCGACTGGCTGACGCCGGTGTCCCGGCTCCGCAGGAAGATCTCCGCGTTCTCCGGGGTGATGGTCGCCTCCGCGCCCTCCCGGAATTCCGGATAGCGCTCCGCCAGACTGTCATTGGGAACGGTGACGGTCACATCGCCGAAGCTTCGAAGAAGCTCGGGGATTCCGTCCAGGCTCATGGCGCAGACGCCCTGGATGGGCATGCCGTAGAGCAGGCTCGACACCGCATTTTTCGAGAGCTCCAGGCTCTTGAAGCCGCCGTCGCCATAGCCGTAGGCCAGGCTGATATGGTTCTCGGTGAGTCCTAAGGAGCCGCCGTTCTGGTCAAATACTTCGATGGGCGTCATGGTGTCTCGGGGGATAGATATCAGGGTGACCTGATTATCTACCCGGTCCCAGCTTATGAGATACAGGGCGTCTGACTGCCCTGCGTCCGCGCTGCCTGTCTCGGTCTCTGCCTTTTCCCGGGTATCGACGCCCAGGAACAGAAAATTACTCAGATGATCGTTGTATTTGTATGTGGTTCCCTGCCAGGTGACGGTCCGGTAATCTCCGGTATCGTCCGTCTCTTCCAGGACATCCTCCACTTCCGCTTCCGCCGGTTCGGCTTTTGGCTTGCCGCAGCCGCTCAGGAGCGCCGCTGACAATGCCAGGAGTCCTGCCATTTTCCACAGCTTTTTACTTCGTATTTCCATAGCCATTATAATATCCGTAGTGTCCGTAATATTTACTGTAATAGGTATCCTGCTGCATATCCACTTTATTCAGCACAGCGCCCAGGATCCTGCACCCGGTCTGCTCCAGCTGCTTCTTGACTCTCTGCAGGGCCTTGTAGCTGACCTTTTTGCTCTCGACCACCAGCAGCACGCCGTCGCACCACTTCGCCGCAATCAGGGCGTCGCTGACGCTTAAGACCGGCGGCGCGTCCAGGATGATAAAGTCATACCGGGAGCGCAGGCTCTGGATCAGATTGCCCATGGCTTCGTCCTCCAGAAGCTCGGAGGGGTTCGGGACGCTCCGTCCCGCAAAGATGATGTCCAGGTTCGGGAAATTGCTCTCATAGCACAGGTACTCCGGGTCCGCCTGTCCGCACAGGTAGTGGGACAGTCCGGTGATGCCCTTCTGCTTCACCTGATAGCGGCTTACCAGCATGGATTTCCGGATATCCGCATCCAGGAATAAAACGCGTTTTCCCATATTTCCAATCTCACGGGCCAGCTGGAAGGCGATGTCGCTCTTTCCCTCGTTGGGGTAGCAGCTGGTGGCGAGAATGACCTGTATCCCTCTTCCGGCAAACTGCAGGTTGGTACGCAGGGTTTTTATGGCCTCTTCATAAAGGCTGTCCGCTTTTTTCGGATCTATCATGACCACTTTTCTATCTGATGACATCTGTCTCTCCTCCTGCTACCGCTTTTTGGCCGGTTTGCTTTTCTTCGTTTTCTTTTTCTTGCCTGTGATATAGTCCTTACGGTCGGGCACGCTGGCCAGGGTCGGGATACCCAGGTATTTCTCGATATCCTCCTCGGACTTCACGGTGTCATCCATGACGGTGTACAGGGTTACGACGCCGCAGCTTATGACGATGCCTAAAAGAATGCCCAGGGCTGTATTTTTCATGGTGCTGGGGCTGGACTTATGATCCGGCACTTCGCCCTCGTCGATGATCTTCGGGGGAACGCCCTCCATCTTGTCTCCGATGAATTCCGAGGTCACAGCTGCGATATCGTCCACGATCTCCTTGGCCAGCTTCGGGCTCGGATACGTCACGGTAATCTCCATGATCCGGCTGTCGGACGGATTGCTGATCTGTACGCTGTCTTTCAGATCTTCATACTCCATATCCAGGTTCAGGTCGTCGATGACCCGCTCCAGTACCTGACGGCTGACGGTCAGGATCTCATAGTCGTTGGTCAGCTGGGTGCCCATCTGCAGATCCGCCAGCGAGGAGAGGGTGGTCTCCTTGGTCAGGACCAGCATGGTGGTGGTGGACTCGTACATGGGCGTCATCAGAAGCTTCGTGCCCGCAAATGCCAGGGTTCCGCCTACGATCGCTGCCAGTATAATCCACAGGATCTGCTTTTTCAGTGCGTAGAAAAGCTCCAGCAGATCGATTTCTATCACTTCATTCTGTCTTTTTTCCATCTCTTATGTATCCCCTCTATAGATTCTGATTGGTCAGCACCTGTCCGGCGTGATCCCGGCATATCCGCGAAAGCTCTTCCCCACTAAGATGTGTCTCCAGCCATTTCATGGCCTCGGCCACCCGGGGCGGTCTCCTGTGAACGCTGTGCATGTCGGTTCCCAGAAAATGGATATTACCCTCTTTCAGCTGCTTTCTGCACCAGCGCTGATCCTTATCGAAAAGGCTCGTGCCGATGCTGCCGTAATTCATCTGGATGCAGACGCCTGCTTCTGTCAGCTCCTCCAGGCCTTCTGTCCGCAGCGCTCCGTAGCGCTCTGCATGGGCCAGTATGGGAAGGTAGCCCTCCAGGCGCAGAGTCCGCAGGCTCCGGAACAGAGCTCCGTAGGACACGGAGGGCAGATATTCCACCAGCACGTAGGAGCTGTCTGCCAGGGTGAGAAGCTCTCCCCTGTCCAGTTTTTCCGGAACGCTCTCTTCCCAGCAGATCTCCTGGCCGGGATAAATCCGGATCTCCGATGCGATGGTTTCCCGTGCTTCTTTTTCCAGTTTTTCGCATTTCTCCCGAATGCGTTCCGGGCAGTCGTTACGGAACTGTCTGGAATAATGGGGCGTGGCTATGAAGGCTTCGACGCCCTGCTCCCAGGCCATCCGCACCAGGGCCAGGCTCTCTTCTTCATCCTTCGCGCCGTCGTCCATTCCCGGCAAAATGTGACAATGTATATCTGTAATTTCCATTCTCTGTAACCTTATAAATTACCGTTTTCTGCTATGTCTATGTAAAATACCCCCCCCCGAAAATTTTTGATTTCCAGAGGGGTATTCCTATTTTCAGCTTATGCCTTATCCTTGGTAATGCTACCACATTTCGACAAGAATGTCCATACATCGACATTCTTTTCCGGCTTTTCAGAACTTTGCACAAGTTTTCTCTGGAAAATAGTTACAAGCATTAAATTTTGCCCATATTTCATGTGCGGCTGCTCTTTTTGTTATTTTGTAAGAAAGCTATTGTATAAAAAAATCTGCCGGAAATTTCTTTCCGGCAGATCCTGCACTTCTTATTATATTATAATGCTTACGCGTTCTCCGGCAGATCCTTGATGGAGAAGCTGAAGCGTCCCATCTTGTCCTTGCCCAGGCATACCACCTTCACGATGTCGCCCAGTGTCAGGACGTCCTCCACACGGTTGATGCGCTGCTTTGCGATCTTGGAGATGTGTACCATGCCCTCTTTGCCCGGAGCAAACTCCAGGAATGCGCCAAACTCCTTGATGCTGACTACCTTACCGGTGAGGATCATGCCCTCTTCAAAATCGGTTACGATGGTCTTGATCAGTTCGATGGCCTTGTCCATGGCAGCCTTATCTGTACCGCATACGGATACAGCGCCGTCGTCGTCAATGTCGATCTTCACGCCGGTCTGCTCGATGATGGCGTTGATGGTCTTACCTCTCTGGCCAACCACATCGCCGATCTTCTGCGGGTCGATCTGGATCTGTACAATCTTCGGTGCAAACTCGCCTACCTCTTTACGCGGCTCGCTGATGCAGGGCTTCATGCAGTTGTCCATGATGTAGAGACGTGCCTCGCGGCAGCGCGCGATTGCGCCCTCTACGATGGGACGGGTCAGACCGTGGATCTTGATATCCATCTGGATGGCAGTGATACCCTCGGTGGTACCGGTTACCTTGAAGTCCATGTCGCCGAAGAAGTCCTCGAGACCCTGGATATCGGTCAGCAGCACGAAATCGTCGTCGGTCTCGCCTGTTACCAGACCGCAGGAGATTCCTGCTACCATCTTCTTAATCGGTACGCCTGCTGCCATCAGGGACATGCAGGACGCGCAGGTGGAAGCCATAGAGGTGGAACCGTTGGACTCGAAGGTCTCGGATACGGTACGGATCGCGTACGGGAACTCCTCCTCGGACGGCAGTACCGGCAGCAGCGCACGCTCAGCCAGCGCTCCGTGTCCAATCTCACGACGTCCCGGTCCGCGGCTGGGCTTTGTCTCGCCTACGGAGTAGCTCGGGAAGTTATAGTGATGCATATAACGCTTGCTTGTCTCATTTTCATCCAGGCCGTCCAGGCGCTGTGCCTCAGACAGCGGAGCCAGGGTACAGATGTTGCAGATCTGGGTCTGTCCTCTGGTGAACATGGCGGAACCGTGTACACGCGGAATAATATCTACCTCTGCAGCCAGCGGACGAATCTGGGTAATGGCACGTCCGTCCGGACGCTTGTGATCCTTCAGGATCATCTTACGTACGGTCTTCTTCTGATACTGATATACAGCCTCGCCCAGAACCTCGAGCCACTCATCCTTTTCTGCAAATGCCTCTTCCAGGCGCTCGGTAATTTTACGGATGTTCTCCTCACGCTTCTGCTTCTCATCGGTGAAGACTGCCTCTTCCATCTCTGCGGGCGGTACAATCTCTCTGATAGCCGCGAACAGCTCTTCCGGTACTGCGCAGCTGGTGTAGCTGTGCTTTTCCTTGCCGCACTCTGCTACGATCTGGTCGATGAACGCGATAACCTGCTGGTTTACCTCGTGAGCCTTATAGATAGCCTCGATCATCTTTGCCTCGGGAATCTCGTTAGCTCCTGCCTCGATCATGATGACTTTTTCTCTGGTGGATGCTACGGTCAGCTTCAGGTCGGATACCTTATAGTCTGCCTGACCCGGGTTTACGATGAACTCGCCGTCGATCATACCGATCTGTGTCATAGCGCAGGGACCTGCGAACGGAATATCAGAGATCGCAGTTGCGATAGCGGAGCCCAGCATCGCTGTCAGCTCCGGGCTGCAGGTGGGGTCTACGGAAAGCACCAGGTTGTTCAGGGTTACGTCGTTCCGGTAGTCCTTCGGGAACAGCGGACGCATGGGACGGTCGATGACACGGGACGTCAGAATCGCGTTCTCGGACGCCTTGCCCTCACGCTTGTTGAAGCCTCCCGGGATCTTGCCTACGGAATACAGCTTCTCCTCGTACTCTACGCTTAAGGGGAAGAAGTCGATGCCGTCGCGGGGCTTGTCGGATGCGGTTGCGGTGGAAAGCACGGTGGTGTCGCCATAGTGCATGAAGGCTGCGCCGTTAGCCTGCTTCGCGACGCGTCCTACGTCTACAGTCAGTGTACGGCCGGCCAGCTCCATAGAAAAACTCTTGTACATAATATTTCTCCTTATTTTGCTGGTGTAGGAGAAACCGAAACTACTGATTTGCGCGGGATGCGCTCCTGCGTACATCAGTGGTCTCGGAACATTTCTCCTACATGGTGAATGGGTTACACAAAAACCGGGCGAAAGAACCGTGAGATTCCTCCGCCCTTTTGGAAACTTATTTTCTCAGTCCTAATCTCTCAATCAGGCTACGATATCTCTCGATATCCATCTTCTTCAGGTATGCAAGCATATTACGTCTCTGACCAACCATCTTCAGAAGTCCTCTTCTGGAGTGATGATCCTTCGGGTTCGCCTGCAGATGAGCGGTCAGCTCCTGGATACGTGCGGTCAGGATAGCTACCTGTACCTCCGGTGAACCTGTGTCACCCTCTTTTAAACCGTACTCTGCGATAATAGCCTGCTTCTTGTCCTTTGCGATCATGATGTTTCCTCCTTATATTTTTTATACGCTGGGTATCAAGCAATGGTCGGAGTGTCCGATAACCGGATACCAGCAAACTCATACTCCGATAGTGTATCATAGGGAATATGGGGTGTCAAGGGTGATTTTTCAAAATCAGTCCTTCAGGATCCGGGCCGCAGTCACCGGGCTTCTGTAGTACATATTGGAAATGGTGATTCCGGTGCGGGCGTTGCTGGCATGTACCACACGGCCTCCGCCGATGTACATGGCTACATGGTTGATATGCTTGCCGCTGCCATAGAAAATCAGGTCTCCCGGCTTCACGTCGCCGACGCTGATCTTCGTGCCGCAGTTAGCCTGGGCTCTGGATGAATGGGGCAGAGAGATACCGAAGTTCCGGTATACGGCCAGAGTAAAGCCGGAGCAGTCCGCGCCCCTGGTCAGGCTGGTGCCGCCCCACACGTAGCGGTTACCCACATACTGCTTAGCGAAATCACAGATAGAAATGCGTACGTCGGTGACGCCTTCGCCGTACAGCGCTTCGGACAGAGTCAGGGCTGTGTCCAGCTCGCTTTTCACATTCACGTATTCCGACGCCACATAGCCGTCCTCGCCGTCGATATCGACTTTGATCCAGTCGCCCATATCCTCGATAACCTGAAGCTCCTCGCCTGCCGGAACCTTGGTCCAGTAATCCGCGTCGGTGCTTGGCTCCATCCGCACATACAGGGAGTCTGTATTCACCTTCGCCATGGTCTGTCCCAGCTGAAAGGCCAGGTCGATGGCTTCCTGTCCGGTATACAGGTACTCGGCCTTCACATAGCCCTCTACCTCGCCGGACCTGATATGGGCCCACTCGCCGTCGATCCCCAGCACCTCACAGGCGCCGTTTTTGCGAAGCTTACCCACCAGGGAGCTGCTGCCGTCCGCCGCCTCGCGGATGTTCAGGCTGTCCTCCACGTTGGCAATGGCGATATTCACATAGCCCTCCAGCGGCGTACCGGTCCATACCACCTCCGCGGTGGCCTGGGTCTGCTCCTCGCTGTCTGTGGTCTGATCAAAATTGGATGCGATTCCCTCGCCGAGACCGTCCCCCAACGGCGCAGCCTGCGCCTGCATGCCGACCATGGCCATGAAAATCGCACCCATTACAAATCCCGCTTTATATCTTTTAAACATACAATCCTCCGTATTGATTATCCGGTATAATTATTACAATTTTGTTAAGAACCTATTACACCTTATAATAATCGGGAAGATTTGTCAAGGAAATCTTTTTGATTCACGTGGATTTTGCGGATTTCTGTGGGATTTCTGTGGGTTTTCCGCAGAATTACCGCCGCACCCGCCGTACCAGCCGGTTCAGTTCGTCCCGATCCCACAGCTCCACGCCGATTTCATCCGCCAGCTCCTCCGCCGACGGGGTAAAATAGCTGTTGGTCAGTACCACCGGCACGTCGCAGCCGTAGAACTCGGCTCCGGCGTAGGCTTCCTGTACCGCCTTATTGCTGATTTTCGCCCGGTAATGCTTGCACTGGATGGCGTAGGAGACTCCGTCGCGCTGCGCCAGCACGTCCACGCCCTGGTCGCCGCTGCCCCGGGTGACCTCCACATGGATATAGCCGTCCCGCGCCAGCAGTCCGCCCACATATTCCTCAAATTCCCAGCCGTCCATGTCGTCATAGTCGGCCCGGCGGAAACGCCGGCGTTCCTTCCGCCAGCCATGAATCCGGCCGACGCACCGGAATATGGTCTTAAAAGGCCAGAACAGCACCCGCAGTAGAAACAGTGCGGGTGCCGCTATCAGATAATAAAATAGTCTCATGAAACTAGTTTTCTCTTTCTCCAAAATATTTTCTGCCCCAGGCCACGTCTTTCTCAATCCGCTCCTTTAAGGCTTCCAGAGAATCAAATTTCCGCTCCGGGCGCTCAAAGCCATAGAAGGATACAGTCAGCGTCTCCCCGTACAGATTCCGGTCAAGGTCAAACAAAAAGGTTTCCACACCTTTTCGCGTCTCTCCGCCTATGGTCGGCTTATAACCGATGTTGGTGATGCCCTCAAAAATCTCGGAAGCAATCCGGGTTTTGGTGGCATAGACGCCGTTGGGCGGCAGCAGCTTTGAAAGCCCCGGCTGCTGATTGATGGTGGGAAGCCCCAGGGTCCGGCCAATCTGATGGCCATAGAGCACCTCTCCGGTCACGGAATAGGCGTAGCCCAGCAGCTGATTGACCAGCTCCATATGGCCCTGCTCCAGTTCCTTACGGATCCGGGTACTGCTGATTTCCCTGCCGTCATAGCAGGCTTTTTCTACTACCTCCACCTGAAAACCGCATTCCTTCTGCATGTCCTCCAGAAGCCGGTAACTGCCCTTCCGGTTATGGCCGAAATGAAAATCCGTCCCCACAGCCAGATATTTTACATGCAGCCTCTTTACCAAAATCTCCCGCACAAAATCCTCTGCCTCCATATGGGCTATGGATTCCACAAAGGGACACTCTATCAGATAGTCCACGCCCCATTTTTCCAGGAGATTTCTCCGCTCCTCCGGGAGCAGAAGGGTAGACCGTTCTCCGAAATCAAAGGTAAAAATCAGAGCCTTTAAGCCTTCTTCCTTCTTTTTTAAAATGCGGTTCACCAGAAGCTGATGTCCCATATGAAGCCCTTCGAACTTTCCCAGGGAAATGGCTGTCGCTTCCGTTGTCTCAAATTCTGTCGTTCCGGTAATTAATCTCATGGTAAATCCTTTATCCTATCATTTTATCCCTCAGGATAAAAACATTTTCTCGGGCTTATAGCGTCTGCCGCCCTGTTCCCGCCGGTAGAGCCCCCGGAAATCCCCTTCGGAATTGTATACACGCACGCAATTGCGCTCCAGCTCCGTACCTTCCGGCGGGCACTCTCCGGTCGTTTCCGCGATATCCTCTTTTCCAAAAGGATTGCCGTTTTGAATCAGGCGATCGCTCTCCTGCCTGATACGGACTGCCGGGCAGACCGCAAAGACGTCGTCCACCGGAAGCAGTACCTCCTCGATGCGGCCCTCGTGCATCATTGTCTCCAGTTCAGAAAGCTTATGGCTGTCCGCCAGTTCAAAACGGTCTACTTTGGTACGCAGCAGGCTTTTCATACAGCCGCCGCAGCCTAGCTTTTCACCGATGTCCTGACAGAGGGTGCGGATATAGGTACCGCTGCTGCAGGTCACCGTAAAGGTCACCTCCGGGAGCCGGATTTCGTGAATCTCCATATCCAGAATCCGTACCCGTCTGGCCTGGCGCTCCACCTCTTTGCCTTCGCGGGCCAGCTCATAGAGCTTTTTTCCGTTGACCTTCAGGGCCGAATACATGGGCGGGACCTGGTCGTAGTCGCCAAGGAAGCTCATGATCGCCTCCTGGACCTGCTCCCCGGTGGCTGTCACCGGCGCTTCTGTCAGCACCCTGCCGGAAGTATCCTGGGTGTCGGTGGTCTGTCCCAGCAAAAGCACTGCCCGGTAGGTCTTCTCTTTTTCTGTCAGAAGTCCGCAGAGCTTTGTGGCATTTCCCAGACAGACAGGAAGAACTCCCTCCGCATCCGGATCGAGAGTTCCCGTATGGCCTATCTTTTTCTGTTTTACGATTCCGCGGAGCTTCGCCACCACGTCGTGTGAGGTGAAGCCCGCTTCTTTATAGACGTTGATTACACCATTCATGTTATACATCCTGATTCTGATTCAGCTGCTTTTCGATGTGCAGGGTCAGATTGTTGACCACATCGTAAAAGGTTCCGTGCATGGTACAGCCCGCCGCCTTTACGTGCCCGCCGCCGCCGAAATAAGCGCAGACTGCGCTGACGTCCACAGGGCCGTTGGACCGAAGGCTGACCTTATACTGATGATTGCCTGTTTCATAGAGGAAAATGGCTACTTCCACGCCGTCGGTCACGCGCAGCTGGCTGACGATACCGTCCAGATCCGCAGGAATTGCTCCGTAAAAATCCATATCCTTTTCCCGGATGCGGCCTACGATAACACGGCCATCCAGCAGAAGAATGCTCTCCACCAGCGCGCGGCCCAGAATCTGGTTCTGGATGTAGGTTTTCTTATAGAAGGTCTCATCCACAATCCGGCTGAAGTCGATGCCTTTGGCAATCAGGCTTCCCGCGATCTGCATGGTCTTCGGGGAAGTATTGGAATACTGGAAAACGCCGGTATCATGGACAATGCCCATGTACAGCGCCTCCGCTGTGTGTCTGGAAATTTTTTCCTCTTCCATGGTTTCCCAGGCAAGCTCCGACGCGCTGCTGGCGTCGGCTACTACCCAGTTCACATCCGCAAAACCCGGATTGGTAACGTGATGATCAATGCAGACTGTATGCTTCGCGGCGTCCAGATACCTGACCGCCGCTCCCAGCCGCTCTTTGTCACTGGCGTCCAGAGAGATAAATAAGTCATAGACCTTATCCTCATTACAGTCCGTCTTTACCAGCTCCGCGCCGTTCAGGAAGCGGAACTTGGGTACGATCTGTTCCAGATATACGTCCGCCTGAATCTCCGGGTAATTGTCCCGGAGATAATTCCACACGCCCAGACAGGAACCCGTGCAGTCCCCGTCCGGACGGATATGTCCGCTGATCGCCACTGTCTTCACATTTGTAAGCTCATCCTTAAGCCTGATCATCCTCTTCATCCTCTTCTTTACTGCCCTGGTTTACGTCGTCGATAAGCTTTGACATATGGACGCCATACTCGATAGACTGATCCATGACAAAGCGGATCTCCGGGGTGTTGCGCAGGTTGATAGACTTGGCCAGAGCACGGCGGATATAGCCCTCCGCGCTCTTAAGGCCTGCCAGCGTATCTGCCTGGGCCTGCTTGTCGCCTAGGACGCTGATGTAGGCCTTTGCGGTCTTCAGGTCCGGGGCAACCTCCACTTCTACCACCGAAGTCATCGGGCAGATGCGCGGGTCCTTGATCTCATTTAAAATGATATTGCTCAGCTCCCGGCGCACCTCGCCGTTGATTCTTGTATTTTTAATACTGTTTTTTCTCATATATTATTCACCTCAGACAATGCCCTATCTCGGCACCTCTACCATGGTGTAAGCCTCTACGATATCCAGCTCCCTGATGTCGTTGAACTTCTCGAAGACCAGACCGCACTCGTAGCCTGCCTTGACTTCCTTCACGTCGTCCTTGAAACGCTTCAGGGACGCCAGCGGGCCGTCGAAGATCTGCTCGCCCTCGCGGGTGATACGGCACTTGCAGCCTCTCTGGAATACACCGTCCAGCACATAGGAGCCTGCGATATTGCCCACGCCGGACGCCTTGAAGATCTGACGCACCTCTGCGTGGCCCAGCACCTTCTCCTCGAAAATCGGATCCAGCATGCCCTTCATGGCTGCCTCTACGTCGTTGATGGCGTCGTAGATGACGCGGTACAGACGCAGATCCACCTTCTCGCGCTCCGCGGTTTCCTTAGCAGTCGCGTCAGGACGCACGTTGAAGCCGATGATAATGGCGTTGGACGCTGCCGCCAGGCTGACGTCGGACTCGTTGATGGCTCCTACGCCACCATGGATAATCTTTACTACTACTTCCTCGTTGGAGAGCTTTAAGAGACTCTGCTTTACGGCCTCCACAGAACCCTGTACGTCGGCCTTTACGATGATATTCAGCTCCTTTAAGTTGCCGGACTGAATCTGGGAATACAGATCGTCCAGGGACATCTTGAGCTTGGTATCCTCGATGAGCTTCTCTCTGCTCTCTTTTACATAGGTCTCGGCAAAGGCTCTTGCCTCCTTGTCGGTCTCCGGAGATACGAAGATCTCTCCGGCGTTGGGCACGTCATTGAGACCCAGAATCTCGACCGGCTTGGACGGGCCTGCCTCTTTCACGCGGCGGCCATTGTCATCCATCATGGCGCGGACCTTACCGTGGCAGGAACCTACGGCAATGGGATCTCCCACATGCAGGGTTCCCTTCTGTACCAGCACGGTAGCAACCGGGCCCTTGCCCTTGTCAAGCTCTGCCTCGATAACCAGACCTCTCGCCCGGCGGTTCGGGTTGGCCTTCAGCTCCAGAACCTCAGATGTCAGCAGAATCATTTCCAGCAGGTTATCGATACCCTCATGGGTATGGGCGGATACCGGGCAGAAAATGGTGCTGCCGCCCCAGTCCTCGGGAATCAGCTCATACTCGGTCAGCTCCTGCTTTACACGCTCGATATTAGCGCTGGGCTTATCGATCTTATTGATGGCAACGATGATCTCGATGCCTGCGGCCTTGGCATGGTTAATAGCCTCAATGGTCTGGGGCATTACGCCGTCGTCGGCTGCAACTACCAGGATGGCGATATCGGTGGAGTTAGCTCCACGCATACGCATGGCGGTGAACGCCTCATGTCCCGGTGTGTCCAGGAAGGTGATCTTCTGACCGTTGATGCTTACCACGTAAGCACCGATGTGCTGGGTGATTCCGCCTGCCTCGCGGTCAATGACATGGGTGTCACGGATGGCATCCAGCAGGGAAGTCTTACCATGGTCTACATGACCCATAACGCAGACTACCGGCGGACGGGATACGAGTGTCTCATCGCTGTCTTCCGTATCCTCCAGCATCTTCGCGATGACGTCTTCCTTCTCCTCGGGAACCGGATCGAAATTCATTTCCATAGCCAGCTCGCCTGCCGCCTCAAAGTCCAGTTCGGAGTTTACGGTTACCATCTTGCCTGCCAGGAACAGCTTCTTGATGATCACGGACGGCTGAATCTTCATCTTCTCCGCCAGATCATGGATGCTGATCATTTCCGGAATTTCGATAACCTTGGGGGTGTTGTCTTCTTTCTTAGGCGCAGGTGCCGGCTGACGAGTCTGAGCAGCGCCCTTACCTCCCTTGCCGCCCTTCTGATTCGGACGGTTACCGCCCTGGTTCGGACGACGTCCGCCCTGACCCGGCTTGCCATTCCAGCTATCATTGAACTTTGTGTTCTTATCTTTCTTGGTATCATCATTGCGATTCTTATTCTCCGCTCTGCGGTTCTCGTTCTTACGAAGCTCTACCGGTGCTGACGGGATATCCATGGAAGAACGACGGTTGTCTCTTCCCTGGCCTCCTCTGTTCTGGCCGTCGCGGTTCTGATAGCCGCCGCTTCTCTGGCCGTCACGGTTCTGATAGCCGCTGCCCTGACCATCGCGTCTCTGGTAGCCGCCGCTCTGGCCGTCTCTTCTCTGACCGTCGCGGTTCTGATAGCCGCTGCCCTGACCATCGCGTCTCTGGCCGTCTCTTCTCTGACCGTCACGGTTCTGATAGCCGCCCTGACCGTCTCTTCTCTGACCATCGCGATTCTGTGCCGGTCTGCCCTGGCCTGCCGGTCTTGCGTTATTCTCAGACGCTGCCGGACGGGACTGGGGCGCTGCTGCCGGTTTTGCCGCCTCTGTGACCGGTTTTGCTGCCGGTGCTGCCGCCGGCTTTACTGCCTCGGTCTTCGGAGCCGGTGCCGGTGCTGCCGCAGACTTTGCCGGTGCTGCCGTCGGTTTTGCCGCAGGCTTTGCTGCCGGACGGGACTGTGCCTGACGGGCTGCCTGCTGCTTTTTCTCGGCTCTCGGATCCTTGATGCCGGTCTTACTGTTGTGGGTATTGTATACAGCAATGATCTTTTTCTTCTTCTTTACTTCCTGTTCTTCTCCATTTGTATTCATATGGCTGTTTCCCTCCAAATTTCTACCTCCGTTATGATTGATTGTTCAGCTTCTTCACAATCTCAAATTCTTCTCTATACTCTTCGCAAGTCCCTCATCCAGAATCGCCAGGGACGCGCGGAATTCCTTGCCCATCGCGTGGCCCAGCTCCTCTTTTCCACCATAGAAATACACAGGTACTTCGTAGTAGTCACACATATTTTGGAACTTCTTTTTTGTATTATCGGACGATTCATCCGACACAATGACAAGCGCCGCCTTTCCGGACTTGACTGCGTGCTCCGTGGCGAATTCGCCGCTGGCGGTCTTTCCTGCCTTCTGGGCCAGGCCTATCAGGGATAATACTCTATTCTGTGCCAAGCTCATCCAACTCCTTTTCCAGGCTGTCGTACACTGCTGAAGGAATGGCCATCTTCAGGGAACGCTCCAGGCCTTTGTTCTTCCGGGCTTTTGCAAGACATTCCTTGGAAAAACAAAGATACGCGCCCCGACCGTTCTTCCGGCCTGTGGCGTCCAGCACAATTTCATCCTCCGCTGTCTTAAGGACTCTCAGCATCTCTTTCTTGCTTTTCATTTCCTGACAGCCCACGCACTGGCGCATCGGTACTTTTTTATTCATCCTGACTCTCTTCCTCTGTCTCTGTCTCAGCTGCTTCTGCGGCCTGCGCTTCCTCGTAAGCCTGGGACTCCTTATACTCCTCGAAGTCCTCGTACTCCTCGTACTCCTCGTCTACGTCCAACCAGCCCTCGATTTCTCTTGCCTGGGTCTCGCTCTTGATGTCAATCTTGAAGCCGGTGAGCCTTGCTGCCAGTCTCGCATTCTGGCCTTCCTTACCGATGGCCAGGGACAGCTGATAATCGGGAACCACAACCTTGGCTGTCTTATCCTCCGGATCAGCCAGGACCGCGATCACCTTGGCCGGGCTTAAGGCGTTCTCAATCAGCAGGGCCGGATTCTCATTCCAGTTGATGATGTCGATCTTCTCGCCGCGCAGTTCATTTACAATCGCGTTGACACGGGCGCCGTTCATACCGACGCAGGCGCCTACCGGATCCACGTCCGGATCGTTGGACCATACGGCGATCTTCGTTCTGGAGCCTGCCTCACGGGCGATGCACTTGATCTCCACAATGCCGTCCCGGACCTCGGTTACCTCGGACTCAAACAGGCGCTTTACCAGCTCCGGATGGGTTCTGGACAGCAGGATACGCGGTCCCTTATTGGTATCCTTTACTTCCAGGATATATACCTTGATACGCTCGGTGGGCTTGAATACCTCACCCTTTACCATCTCGTTTTCATTGAGGATGGCGTCTACCTTACCCAGGTTTACGCTGACATTGCGGCCCAGGTATCTCTGTACGACGCCGGTCACAACCTCTTTCTCCATGCCGTAATACTGGTTAAACAGAGATTTTCTCTCTTCCTCGCGGATCTTCTGCAGGATGATGTTCTTGGCATTCTGTGTGGCGATACGTCCGAATTCCTTGGATTTTACTTCCACATTCACAATGTCACCCACCTCGTACTTGGGGTCGATCATCTTCGCGTTGGACAGGCTGATCTCGGTCACATCATCCTCTACCTGCTCTACGACCTTCTTCTCCGCAAGTACGGAGAACTGGCAGGTAACCGGGTCGATATTGACCTTAATATTGTCGGCCTTGCCAAAGTGCGCCTCACAGGCTTTCAGCAGAGAGTTCTCGATGGCCTCCAGCATGGTCTCCTTGCTGATATCCTTTTCTTTCTCCAAAAGCTCCAGAGCTTCCAGCAGTTCTGTGTTCATTCTTTTCTTTCCTCCTAGTTTTTCACTCTTCTATTAAAAATCAAACGCCAGACGAATCAGCGCAATGTTGTCTCTGTCAAATATCTGTTCCTGTCCGTCCTCTGTCTCAATGGTTACCGTGTCCTTATCCCAGGCTTTTAATACGCCGCGGAATTCCTTCTGCCTGTCTACCATGCGGTAGGTGCGGATCTCCACTTCTTCGCCCTTGCTCCGGATAAAATCACGTTCTTTTTTCAGCGGTCGGCCAAGGCCCGGGGAACTGACCTCCAGAATGTAGGAATCGTCGATGAAATCGTCCCGATCCAGCAGATCGCCCAGCTCCCGGTTGACTACCTCGCAGTCATCCACCGTGATTCCGCCCGGCTTATCGATGTAAGCCCGCAGATACCAGTTACCGGCTTCTTTTACATACTCCACATCCACCAGCTCGAAGCCGTTGGCTTCCATGATGGGCATGAGAAGCTTCTCTGTCTTCTGTTCGTACTCTTCTCTCTTTGTCATAGTCTTCCTTTCCCTGGGCGGTCGTGTTTTTTATTTCAAAAACAAAGAGTGAACTTTCGTTCACTCTTTGTCGGCCGCGCTATTTATTCTATTACAATGTAGCACACTTTTTCCATAAATGCAAGGGGTTTATACGTTAATTTCTGCTTTTTCTCCGAGAATATCGCTGTATTTCTCCAGAATCGGCTTTACCACCTGTCCCAGGAACGCGTCTACCTGCTCCGGGGCGCGTCCCACATAGCGGGAGGGCTCCATAGTCTTCTTCAGATCCTCCAGGGAAAGGCCGAAGGCCGGGTCTGCGGCAATCAGCTCCAGCAGGTTATTCTCTTCGCCGTTTACCTTCACATTCTTTCCTGCTTCCATGGAAAGCTCACGGATACGCTCATGCAGCTCCTGGCGATCGCCGCCTGCCTTGACCGCGTCCATCATGATGTTCTCGGTGGCCATGAAGGGAAGCTCTGCCATCATGTGCTTGCGGATCACCTTCGGGTATACCACCAGGCCGTCTACCACGTTCAGGCACAGATCCAGGATGCCGTCGATGGCCAGGAAGCCTTCCGGAATGGACAGACGCTTATTGGCGGAGTCGTCCAGGGTACGCTCAAACCACTGGGTGGCGCTGGTGATGGCCGGGTTCAGGGCGTCCACGATCACGTAGCGGGACAGGGAAGCGATTCGCTCGCTGCGCATGGGGTTGCGTTTGTATGCCATGGCGGAGGAACCGATCTGGGATTTCTCGAAGGGCTCTTCCACTTCCTTCAGATGCTGCAGAAGGCGGATGTCGTTGGACATCTTGTGGGCGCTGGCTGCAATGCCTGCCAGCACGTTCAGGACACGGGTGTCCACCTTACGGGAGTAGGTCTGGCCGGATACCGGGTAGCACTCCCTGAAGCCCATCTTCTCCGCGATCATCGGATCGATTTTATTGATTTTCTCTTCGTCGCCCTCAAACAGCTCCTTGAAGCTGGCCTGGGTGCCGGTGGTTCCCTTGGATCCAAGAAGCTTCATGGTGGAAATCACGTGCTCCAGATCCTCCAGGTCCAGGCAGAATTCCTGCATCCACAGGGTCGCTCTCTTTCCCACGGTGGTGGGCTGGGCCGGCTGGAAATGGGTAAACGCCAGGGTCGGCAGATCCTTATACTTATCAGCAAAAGCTGCCAGCTCATTTAACACGTTGACCAGCTTCTTATGAACCAGCTTCAGGGCCTCGGTCATGACGATGATGTCTGTATTGTCGCCCACATAGCAGGACGTAGCGCCCAGATGGATGATGCCCTTTGCCTTCGGACACTGGCAGCCGTATGCGTATACGTGGGACATGACGTCGTGGCGTACCTCTTTCTCACGGGCCTTTGCCACGTCGTAGTTGATGTCGTCCTGATGGGCCTTCAGTTCGTCGATCTGCTCCTGGGTGATGGGCAATCCCAGCTCCTTCTCGGTTTCAGCCAGGGCGATCCACAGCTTTCTCCAGGTGCGGAATTTCTTATCCGGGGAAAAGATGTACTGCATCTCCTTGCTTGCGTAGCGCTCGGATAAGGGGCTTACGTATCTGTCTGTACTCATGTTTTCTCTCCTCTTTGTTTTTCCATTTATTTTACTATATTTCCCGCCATATCACAATCTTATTTTCCGGGCTTATTTTTCTTATTTTTCAAAGCTGCCCCGGATATCCTCAGTAGGCGGCGCAATGGGATACTTTCCGGTAAAGCAGGCCGTACAGTGTCCAAGCCCCTCGACCATCTCACCCAGACGCTCCTCCCGCAGATAGGCCAGGGAATCGGCTCCGATGAGTTCACATACCTCCTCCACCGTCCGGTTGTGGGCAATCAGCTGATCCTCTGCCGGCACGTCCGTACCGAAGTAGCAGGGGTGCAGAAAGGGCGGAGAGCTGACGCGCATATGGACCTCCCGGGCTCCCGCCTCCCGGAGCATCTTCACGATCCGGTCGCTGGTGGTACCCCGGACAATGGAATCATCGATCATGATAACCCGTTTCCCGTTCACCGCCTCCCGGAGCACATTCAGCTTTACCCGGACGCTGGATTCCCGGCTGCTCTGCCCCGGCTTGATAAAGGTCCGTCCCACATAGCCGTTCTTTACAAAAGCGGTTCCGTAGGGAATCCCGGACTGCAGGGAATACCCTAAGGCCGCCGCATTGCCTGACTCGGGTACGCCCACCACCAGGTCGGCCTCCACCGGGCTGTCCATGGCCAGGAATCTTCCCGAGCGAATCCGCGCCTGATAGACGCTGACGCCGTCGAAATGGGTATCCGGCCGGGCGAAATAAATATATTCAAAGATACAGCGGGCCTCCTGATCCTTGGGCAGGCAATGGCTCCGGTCAGATTCGACGCCCTTTCCCGGCGTAATGGTCACAATCTCGCCGGGCTCCACGTCCCGCACAAAGGTGGCGCCGATGGTATCCAGGGCGCAGGTCTCACTGGCCAGGATGTAAGCGTTGTCACGCTTGCCGATGCATAAGGGACGGAAGCCGTAGGGGTCTCTGGCTCCGATGAGCTTTCTGGGGGACATGACAATCAGGGAATAGGCTCCCTTGATCTTATCCATAGCCCGGGAAACTGCTTCCTCAACGCTCCCCGTGTGGATTCGCTCTCTGGCGATATGGTAGGCAATGACCTCGGAATCAATGGTGGTCTGAAAAATAGCTCCGGTGTATTCCAGCTCCCGGCGGAGCTCCGGCGCGTTGACCAGGTTGCCGTTGTGGGCTAACCCTAAGGTTCCTTTCACATAATTTAATACCAGCGGCTGGGCGTTCTCTCTGGTACTGCTGCCCGCCGTGGAATAGCGGGTATGTCCTACGCCGATATCGCCCTTCAGGGCGCTTAACTGTTCCGGCGCAAAGACCTCATTTACCAGGCCCATGCCTTTATGGCTTTTTACCACGCCTTTGGGGCCGTTCGTATCGCTGACCGCGATGCCGCAGCTCTCCTGTCCTCTGTGCTGCAGGGCAAATAAGCCGTAATAAATCGTAGAAGCCACGTCGTTGCCGTCGAAATCATAGATTCCGAACACGCCGCATTCCTCACGGAGCTTCTCGTCCTCTTCGTATTGTTCATGGATTTGTTCTCTGTTCATGGGGTACCTCCGTCCTGTGCTTTTCTTATAAAGATGCTTTTCTGTACGGATGACGGTCAGATAAGGCCGTCGGAATTTTCTCATTTAGTACGTACAAAAGTATAAACCATGATTTTTTGAAATGCAAGGGCGGATCGGGGGACGGTTATTACTTATTCTAATTGATAATTTGGTGGTTTTCTTATAAAAATGCGCAGAAAAAATCCCGGCGTCTCTGCTTTTTCGGTCAGGGGCGCCGGGGTGCGAAATGTTTTTGGTTTTATGCTTCGCCGAGGAAATATTTTCCGTACCGGTCTGCAGCGAGGATAGCCGCGTAAACGGACTCCGGCGTTACTTCAAAGGGCATATTGTGCAGCGTATCATTTTCCGCGCAGGCAGCTTCGGCAACCGCCATCAGCTTCTCCTTCGTGGGATTCTCAATTCCAAGCTCCTTCAGGGTCACAGGCAGGCCCAGCTCGATACACCAGTTGATGATATCCTCCAGCTCGTCCGCCGGAATATTCTCCAGAACCAGCTGGGTAATGGTGCCGAAGGCAACCTTCTCGCCATGGTACATGTGATGACACTCCTCCAGAACGGTAAAGCCGTTGTGGATAGCATGAGCTCCGGCCAGACCGCCGCTCTCGAAGCCGATGCCGCTGAGCAGAGTATTGGCCTCGATCACCTTCTCCACTGCCTCGGTGCAGGCTCCCGCTTCCAGAGCCAGCTTCGCCTTTACACCCTCATCCATCAGGGTATCAAAGCACAGCTTAGCCAGAGCCATCGCCGCTCCCGTCACCTTGCCGCCCGCGCAGGTCATTGCCCCGCTGGTCTTGCAGGCACGCGCCTCAAAATACGTCGCCAGCGCGTCGCCCATACCGGACACGGTCAGACGAACCGGGGACTTGGCGATGATTTCCGTATCCATCAGGACCATATTCGGGTTCGCCGGAAGGAACAGATACTCCTCAAATACCCCTGCGTCTGTATAAATAACGGACAGCGCGCTGCAGGGAGCGTCTGTGGACGCGATGGTCGGGCAGATCAGCACCGGCGCCTTCTCATAATAAGCTACCGCCTTGGCTGTATCCAGAATCTTACCGCCGCCGACGCCAATCACCAGGTCGCAGCCGTTCTTCTTCATTATCTCCATCAGACGGTTGATCTCTGTCTTGCTGCACTCTCCGTTGAAATAATCCAGAACCGGTTCGCAGCCGGAATCCCGGAACGCAGTCTCCAGAGTCGTTCCCAGTCTCTTATGGCCGGACGCTGTCACCAGCACCAGAGCCTTCTTTCCATAGGTCTTTGCGTAGGTACCAAGCTTCTTCAGTTCGCCTGCTCCCTGTACATACTTGCCGGGACTTGTCAAAATCTTTGCCATGATAAAATCCTCCTGTCATATGATTGCTTTCCATTTTATAGTTACCAGATAGCAGCATCACCATACGGCCTGCAGCGTTGATCTGTTATCTTTCCAAAGAGTATTATAATGCTCCGGCATTTGATTGTCAATATTTTAACGTTATTTTTTTATCAATCTCATTCAGAATTAATCCAGCAGTTTTCCTTCCCGATAAGACCACTCCAGATAATCCGGATTCTGATAATATAGGTCCGAATTAAAATTCGATATGGCGTCGCTGATAAAGGAAGAAAATATCTTCATCAGTTCTTCCGCTTCTTTCCCCGGCTCTGCGCAGTCTTCTACCATAATACTGTAGAGTTTCCCGATATCCAGATAACTGGGAACCGAGTATTTGCAGCCGGATAGGGTATCAAAATCTCCCTGCTCTATCCCGTAATAGGAAATTACCTCGTCGCTGACCTGCTCAAAGCTGAGACAATGGTTCACTTCCGCATCCCGAAGCAGTTTTTCTATTCCTTTTATCCCAATGGCCCGGACAATATCTCCCCGGTGATTCCTGGTTTCTCGCCCAATATATTCGATTAGAGCACAGACATAGAAATAATCGTTACGTTCTTTTTCAGTCATAGAGTACCTCGCTGGTTATAAATGTCAGACAATCAAGTGCAGATAACGTATGAAAGCTTATCTGATGCGTCGGATATTTAAACTCTGCCAAAACCCAGAACTGCTTTCTGTTAATTCGTCCCGAAAGATAATCATTTACATAATTCCACACAGTATCATTTGCCATCGGTCCTTCTACAATATCGTAATCATGCGTTTTTCCACTTCGGCATGCAGCAATAAAGTCCAGCCATTCATCTGAGATCTCCGGGAACTTCCGAATCTTCAGTTTTTCATTCGGCTCATACTTATAGTAATTAATGACTGGTTCACCCGGTCCTCGATTCGCCCATCTCACAGCCTGTTGTATATTATTCGTGCAATAAAATCCCCACGAAAAATCTTTGGTATACCTTGCTTTCCTTATCTCCGGATATCGAACAATCTCTTTACTTGCATGATATAATTCCATATTTTGAGTACCTCATAATCCAAATGGTTCCATGGTGTTATTTCTTATCATACCATGGAACCGTGGAAAAAACCAGATTATTTACTTTGAGCCTGTGTCAGAATTATGTTCTATCTTATATGTCAGCTCACAATGCACATTATAATCTTCTGTAATCAATCGTTTCATTGTGATTTCCTCCTGTATTTTCTATATTTAAGCATACAAAAAAGACCATCTTACATGGATTTTTCCATATAATATGATCTTGCTTCTCTTTCGTCGTTTCTTTTCTTGACTTTCCTTCCCCTGCCCCCTATCCTATAAGTAATCCTTCATTTACAGGAAATTTTTTTGGAAAAGGAGCTTCTTATGAATCCGCTTCGTATCGGCATTTTAAGTACCGCCTCTATCGTTCCGCGTTTTGTAGGCGCGGCCGGCACCCTGGAGGACTGTGTAATCACAGCTCTTGCTTCCCGGAACCTTGCCCGGGCAGAGGAGAAGGCTGCGCTTTTTAGGATTCCGCAGGCTTTTGGCAGCTACCAGGAGCTGAGCGCCTCCGATGACGTTGATATTGTCTATATCGCCACGATCAACAGTGAGCATGCTTCCTGTGCCCGGCTGGCATTGGAGCATGGAAAACACGTATTCTGTGAAAAGCCATTTGCGCTGAAGCCCGACGAGATCCGGGATCTTTTTTCCCTGGCCCGGGCGAAAGGACTTTTTGTAATGGAGATGCAGAAGTGCGTCTTTCTCCCGGTGATACAGGAGTTGAAAAAGCGCATCCGGGCCGGGGAATTTGGCCGGATTACTATGGCAGATTTTTCCAGCTCCTTCGACGCAGGCTATAACAGCTGGATGTTTGACGCATCCAAGGGCGGCGGTCCACTGTTCAGCAATGCCAGCTATAGTCTGCAGCTGATGCAATACCTCTTTGATTCCTTTGCCGTGGAGCAGACCGGGCTTTGCACCCGCGCGGACAGTCCTGTAGAAAATCAGTTCGCGGCTGTCATGCGCATGGACAATGGAATTCTCTTTACCAATAAGACCAGTACGGCCTCTGAAACCATTCACATGGGCTATCTCTACGGGGAAAAGGGCTATATTGAACTTCCGGATTACTGGAAGGCGCGAAGGGCGGTTCTTCATTTTAAAGGACAGGATCCGATAGAGCTTACCTGTCCCTGTGAGTTTGAGCTCCGCTATGAACTAGAGCATGCCCTTGCCTGTATCCGTAAGGGGCTCAGCGAAAGCCCTGTTATGACGGAAGAAATGTCTGTTCGGGCTATGGAGACTCTGGATGCCCTGCATCGGATGTGGAATCCTGTGATGTAATTTTGTAGCCGTTTTGTAGCCAGCTATTTTATACGTACTAACCGTTCGCAACGACTTGATTTCCATTGACTTCACCGCCGTTGAAAACGAAGTTGCCGATAACCGCTTCCAGCGGTCAGAGCTGGATTATCTGATCTACAACGACCCGCTTGCTTATGCCGATCTGATTCTGAACAGCAAGCTGAACGTCCTGTTTGAATAAACCGACATGAGCATAAACGACAGCGTCCCGGTTCATAATGATTGGGACGCTGCTTATTATATCATTGTATTTTGCGAACTCATTCCTCGAACAGATACAGAAGATATCCGTAACCCTCTGCTTTCATCTTTGCGTAAGGCACAAAGCGTAGGGCCGCACTGTTGATGCAGTAGCGCACGCCATTGGGGGACTCCGGATCGCCGGTGAACACATGACCAAGGTGAGAATCTCCGGCACGGCTTCTGACCTCTGTACGGCGCATGCCGTGGCTCAGGTCCTCCAGTTCCACCACGGCAGGCTCTTCAATGGGCTTTGTGAAAGCCGGCCAGCCGCAGCCGCTCTCGTACTTATCCGTGGAGGAAAAGAGCGGCTCGCCGGTGACGACATCCACATAGATGCCCTTTTCAAACTTATCCCAGAACTCGCCTGTGAAAGCGCGCTCTGTGCCGCTCTCCTGCGTAACACGGTACTGCTCCGCCGTCAGCTTATCCCGGATGGATTCCGCCGCGGGCTTCTGATAGTCGCCCGGATCGATGCGCAGCCGGGAAAACAGCTCCATCTCCGCGCGCGGGATGTGGCAGTAGCCGTTCGGATTCTTTTCGAGGTAGTTCTGGTGGTACTCCTCGGCGGGGTAATAGTTCTTGAGTGGACCTATCTCCACGAAGAACTTTTCACTGCGTCCCCGCTCGATCTCCGCGATGCGCTCCACCGTTTCCTTCGCGCTTTCGTTGGTGTAATAGACACCGGTCTGATACTGGCTGCCCCAGTCGTTGCCCTGCCGGTTCTCCACCGTGGGGTCGATCACATAGAAGTAGGCCAGCAGCCGCTCAGCAGCAGTACCGCGGTGAGCAGAAGCGGCAATCCTCTCCGATACATGGTGGTATCCCTCCTTTCTAAGAAGATAAATTCGTTTGTCAGCCCATATCGGCGGCAAGAGCCTGGTCGATGAGCTTTTGCAGCGTCTCCGCCTGCTTCTTTTCCGTGATGGCGCCTACGATGGGTTCACCCACGATATTGCCGCTGCGGTCGACCACATAGGTGGTTGGATAGGCGAAGACATTCTCCACAAACTTACCGGCATCGCCGCCGGAGCCGAAATAGATGTTTTGATAGGTCGCGCCCTTCTTGGCAAGCACCTCCTTCGCCTCGGAAATTGCCGTTTCGTCGCCGTCCAGCGTGAAGGTGTTGACGCCGATGAGGGAACCGCCCTTCTCCGCCAGTTCCTTGTTCAGCGCATCCAGCTCGGAAAGCTCGCCTACGCAGGGACCGCAGGTGGTGAACCAGAAATTCACTACGGTGACGGCGTTGCCGGAGAACAGCTCGTCGCTCTTCACCGTGTTGCCGTCCAGATCTTTCCCTTCAAAAGCGGGGAACTTCTGCATACTGCCGTCGTCGGGAGGGTTGCTCGTGTCGCTGCCCGCGGGCATGCTCATATCGCCGTCCATGGATTTCTGCATGATCTCGGGATACTTCTCTTCCAACTCGGTCAGCCTGTTTTCAATATTGCTGATCTCCGTGGCTGACTCCTTCAGCCACTCATACTCCTTGTCGGTGAACTGCTCTTTCGCGGCCTCGACGGTATCCAGC